>JANQQT010000305.1 GCA_028284925.1 Phycisphaeraceae bacterium
CAACTGACCGGATCGGCGGACTCGATGGAGTAACAATCTACGGAACATCGCCCAACAAAGCAGGCGTCATCAGCTTTGCCCTCGAAGGCATGCACCCTTACGACATTGCCCCCGTACTCGACCGACAGGGCATCGCCATCCGCACGGGTCACCACTGCGCCCAACCCGTCATGGATCGTTTCGACGTTCCCGCCACCATTCGCGCCTCTCTCGCTTTATATAACACTAGATCCGAGATCGACGCACTCGTGGATGCCATCGAAAAGGCGCGAACTTTTTTCTAGTAAGGATGACGTCGAAGCCAGGCCGACAATCTGGATCACACAGGAATGACCTCAATCAACGACACCTCACTCGACGATCTCGTAGCCAACTTCGAATTCCTCGGAGACTGGGAGGAACGATTTCGTTACCTCATCGACCTTGGCAAAAACCTCCCTCCCGTGCCCGAGGACCTTATGACGGACGAAAACCGCGTCCACGGTTGTCAGGCCACCGTTTATCTCAAAGAGTATGGCGCTAATAATGGAACCCAAAGCATCGGATTCCATGCCACATCTGATGCCCACATCGTCAACGGCCTCATCGCCATCCTACTCATGATGTTCTCCGGCAAAACCGCCGCGGACATTCTCGCCACCGATCCCGCCCAAACCCTGAAGCAACTTCAACTCGAGGACCATCTAAGCCCAACACGACGCAACGGCCTGCACGCCATGCTCAAGCGCATACGCGAAATCGCTAACCGATACGTCGCCAACTGACAGAGACCATCAACATGGCAATCCGTATTTTCTCATCAGAGCCCACTCCCCCCGATCCGCCGCCTAACGCCGACGGTGGTTCCGTCGATGATACCGATCAACCAAAGACCATTGATGAAAAAATCGAATATGCCCTCAAACAGGTCTACGACCCGGAGATTCCGGTCAGCATCTATGACCTCGGCCTGATTTATAAACGCGATTATGACCCTGAAGCCAAACGCGTCCACGTCGTAATGACGCTCACCACACCCCACTGCCCGGAAGCCCAGGTTATCCCCGCCAAAGTTCGCCAGGCCATTCTCGAATTGCCCGAAGTGGATGAGTGCGATGTCGAAATTACCTGGGAACCGCAGTGGACCAAGGACATGATGACCGATGCCGCCAAATTGCATCTCGGCCTGATGTAATCCATAAGACGGAACCAGGGCGGAATAATCAACAATCCAACAGGAATTTCGATCATGGGTAAAAAACATGGCCCCGGTTTCCTGACAATCTGCAACGACGCCAAAACACGCGTCAGGGAACTAACGGTGGAAGATGTAAAACAGAAGATCGATGCAGGCGAATCCATACGCCTGGTCGATGTTCGAGAAGAAAGTGAATTTGCAAACGGTCGCATCGTCGGCGCCCTGCACATCGGAAAAGGCATCATCGAACGCGACATCGAAAAGCTCATTCCCGACCAGGACGCCGAAATCATTTGCTACTGCGGTGGAGGGTTCCGCTCAGCACTCGCCGCAGACAATCTTCAAAAAATGGGATACACCAATGTTTGGTCTATGGACGGCGGCTGGAGCGGATGGAACGCCAATAGCTTCCCCGTCGAGTAAGCAACTCCGAACCGGGCACGCCAATTCAAGCCTGTTAAACGTGGCAACAGGTAGTGCCCAGACTCTCTGCTACAAATCTCCTCGGTTTCACGTACAAATTTGTGCCCAACCGACCCGGCCTGGTGTGTTATGATGTGTCCAATTAAACCTGAACTTACTCTCCGGTTTATAAACCAAACCCCAATCACAAGATGTGAAAGGATATTGAAAATGGCAAAACGCAAATCATCCCTCATGATTCTGGCCGCCCTGGTGATGGCTTTCAGCTTCACTGCAATTGCCGAGGCAAAGGATCAGTGGGTCGTTTATCAAGGTAAGAGCGGACCGGGCAAAGGAAAACACATCGTCCTGATGGCCGGCGACGAGGAATACCGATCGGAAGAAATTCTCCCTCAACTCGGAAAGATCCTTGCCGTTCGCCACGGATTCAAATGCACGGTTGTATTTTCCATCAATCCCAAGACCGGCGAGATTGATCCCAATCAACGCAGCAACACCCCGGGCCTCGAAGCCCTCAAAACTGCCGATCTCTTCATCATCGCCACACGTTTCCGCGACCTTCCCGACAAACAAATGAAGCACATCGATGACTACCTGAAATCTGGTCGTCCCGTCATCGGCATGAGAACGGCGACCCACGGCTTCCAGATTCGCGGAAAAAACAAAACCTATGCCCATTACTCCAACGGTTACCGCGGTTCCAAATCCGAATGGCGCGATGGCTTCGGTCGACTCATCCTCGGTGAAAAATGGATCAGTCACCATGGACGTCACGGACGACAGGCCACGCGAGGCATCCTCGTCAAGGATCAAAAAGACCACCCCATCCTCAGAGGCATCAAAGACGGAGATATCTTCGGCCTCTCCGATGTCTACGGCGTCCGACTCCCCCTCCCCGGTGACAGTAAACCCCTCGTCCTTGGCCAGGTCGTCGACGGCATGAAATTTAACGACCCACCCGCCGAAGGTAAAAAGAACAACCCCATGATGCCTGTGAGCTGGACCAAATCCTATCAGGTTCCCGGCGGCAAAAAAGGCACAGTATTCACCACCACCATGGGCGCAGCCACAGACATGGTCAAACCCGGATCTCGACGCATGATTATTAATGCCGCCTTTTGGTGCGTCGGTCTTGAAAAACAAATCAAGCCAGACCTCAACGTCGACGCCATAGGCGTCTTCAAGCCCACCAATTTTGGCTTCAATCGATTCATTAAAGGTGTCATGCCCGCTGCACACAAGCTAAAATAATCGTACCATTGATAACTCGATGGCCAATATCACGAAGCCTTCACGCGTTTGCGTGAAGGCTTCTTTTTTTGCCAACCAACTCCCGCCTCATCCCGACATAATCATCATAATCCTTACAAACCTCAAAAGTTTACCTCCTTATCCCTCTTCCACACCTTACCAATTTGAGGTCCGAAAAAATAAATGCCATCTTTGTATGGTGAACCAAACTCCGGTCACGGTAAGGAACCAATCATGTCCCGAAAATGGAAATTGGCGATCGCCGCCATCGCGTCCACCACACTCGTCGTGAGCGTCGCCTGTCAACTCGGCCCGAAATCCGCTTCCGCTCAGTTCGAAGGAGATATCATCGTCGGAAACGACGGCTTCTCCGAACATGATGAACTCGGTAGACGCGTTGACGGAACTCCCCGCGTATTCGCAAAATATGTCACCGGTGTCGCTCGTGAACCCCTCGCCAAACTCAAAACGTCCGAAATCTGGCCCATGCGAAAGGATGACCAACGTTTTGTCTTTGTCTCCGGCAAATCGGCAAGTCAACACGATCAGTCCCATCTCACTTTCGCCAAAGACGGAACCTGGCGACACAATCGCCTGGGCAAACAAATTGAGTACCTCAAACGCGATGAACAAGGCAATCTCTTCATGACCCGCATCGATGACCTTCAGAACGATGCGATTGTTACCTTCGCCGACTCGTTACTCGTCCTGCCCGCCGTAATGACGCCCAACAGGCCCGTGACATCCGAAACGACCGTTACTATTTACGAAGCCAATGATGGAAAAACAGTCAAAGCAAAAGGCTCATTCGCTCTAAACGTTACCTACAACGCTGTTGAAGAACTCACCCTACCCGCCGGCAAGTTCAAATGCCATCGACTCGTCGTCTCAAGCCAGGCGGATCTGGGCCTCGGCTCTCTCACCGGTCGATCCGTCATGTACTTCGCCCCAAACGCAGGCCTCGTCGCTGAGTCTTACGATGAAGTTGTCCGAATACTCATCAGTAGCGAAAAAGCACATTGGGCCACAGTGCGCGTAAGAAAACCCGAGAGACAAGCCGTCGCCTTTCCCGGTGGTGATTAACATCTACAGCTATCAACGCCTCCCACTAATTACCCTTAAGCCGCAAAACCGCACACTAAGAACCTGTCCCCACCATCTCTGACCCCGCCAATCGCCAGTTAGGCCCATCACGCTCAATACGCCGATAAAGCGTATCCCTTTCCACTGGCTCAAATCCCGCCTCGTAAATCGTCTGACGCAGCGTATTCACCGTCACCTCCTGGTGCGTCGACGTATCGCCTTTCACCTTGGTAATGTCATACCACACCACTGTACCGTCAATATCATCCACGCCAAATTGCAACGAAAGCTGCGCAAGCTCCAGCGTCTGCATGATCCAAAACGCCTTGACGTGCGCAAGGTTGTCCAGCATCAGCCGCGAGATAGCCAGCATCTTCAAGTCATCCAATCCCGTTGGCCCGGGCAAATTGCTCATCTCCGATCGACCCGGAATAAAAGGCAAAGGAATCACCGTCTGAAATCGCGCCGGGTATCCCTTCTCAATGGCCTCATCTTGTGACTCACGCAACATCAACAAATGTTGCAGGCGATCTTCATGCGATTCAATATGCCCATACAAAATCGTCGCATTCGACATCAAACCGAGCCGATGAGCCGACCGATGCACATCAATCCAACGATCCGATCGAATCTTCCCCTTAAACGCCGCATCATGACACCGATCGTCAAAAACCTCCGCTCCCCCACCCGGCAGTGAACCAAGCCCCGCCTCCTTAAGATCTAACAACACGCCGTCGATATCCTTGCCCCGCTTTGAAATCCGTGCCAAATGAACAATCTCTACGGCCGTAAAAGCTTTGATGTGTAACTCCGGATACACCTCATGTACCGCTTGCATCAGGTCCGTGTAATATTCGAACGGCAGCCACGGATGCAACCCACCCACAATATGAATCTCCGTAGCTCCCGCCTCCATTGCCAATTGCGCCTGTTGCCGCACATCGTCCAGCGAATATTCATAGGCCCCCGCCTGATCCTTCTTCCGATAAAAATCGCAAAACTTGCAACTCAACGCACATACATTAGAGTAATTGAAATGCCGGTTCACATTGTAGTACGTCGTATCACCATGTAGCCGCTGACGAACCACGTGCGCCAATCGACCAATCTCGCGAATGTCTCGTGACGCAAACAGCGCACGCCCGTCCTCAACGTCCAACCGTTCGCCGCCATAAACCTTCTCTGCGATCGTCTTCAGGTCTGAAGCCATAACTGAATCCTATAACACCCACGCCCGCATTCCATAATAGCCGCCCCCAACTGAACTTCCGCTTCACACAACCCTGCTAATCCTCACAAGCCTAAAGGTTTGCCCGAAAAACCTATCTTTCTCATCTTACCAACTTATCGGTAGCCCTTTTCAAGTCGATAATTAACATAGACGCGGGTGCATGGAGCAACGCCATGCACGATCTCCAATCACAAGAATGTGACACGGGTACACCCCAGATGAACCAACCAAACGATGTCAGTACGGACTCTCCGCCCGATCTCCCGGCTCTATCGACTTGGGATGAATTGCATGGCTATCTCGAACGCATGCACGAAGTAATCGATACTTGCGCCCAGCGTGTCGACGACCATATCGCCGGGCAAGAAGCCGCAGTCAGTCAAACGATCGCCCAGGCACAACAGGCCGCCATGGACGAAGCCCAACAACAACTGGACGCCGATCGTGAAGAACTAAACAACTCGCGCAACGAACTCGAAAACCAATGGGCCAACTACAATCGCCAACGTGAAGATCTTAACAATCAGTACCGCGAACTCGAAGAAAAACACAATGAATTGAACCACCGATTCAGCGAACTCAACGAACGCGAATCCGCCCAGGAATCCAAAAACAACGAGCTTCAGGAAGCATGGACACAACTCGACAACGAACGTGGCACGCTTCAACACCAGTATGCCGAACTGGAATCCACACGCAACCAACTGAACGAACAACGTCAGGAAATCCAGAGCAAACGCGAACAACTCAACGAGCAGGAGCAATGGCTCGCCAATGAGCAGGCCGCCTTGGAAGATCGACACGTCTCTCTGGAGGCCGCACAATCATCTCTCGAAAACGACCGCGAAGCCTTCGAATCCAGTTGCGACCAACGCCTCGCTGACATGGACGGCGAACTCGTCGCAAGAAAAAATGCTCTCGACCAACGCGATGCCGAGTTTGAATCCCGACTGCAGGAATTCGACGATCGCGCGGATGAAATCCAAAGCCTTCAAGCATCCATAGACGAACAGCAGGAAGAACTTGAAGCCGAACGCACACGCATCGAAAGCGAAAACGCTGAAATCGATCGTCGCCTCCGTGAAATCGAAGACCGCGATGTTAGACTCGATCAACAGGCCAACCAACTCGAACGCGACCAACAGACCCTCGAAAACCAGTCCGACCAACTAAATGAGCGTGAATCCAATCTTGCAAAAGACCGCGAAGGGGTCGAACAGCAGGTTGCTTCCTTTGCAGCTCAACGCCGAGAGCTGGAACACGCCAAATCCGAACTCGCCCAACGCGAACAAGCCATCGACGCCGATGCACGCTCGGCCCTTGAAAAAGCCGAAAAACAAATCGCAGAACGCACCAAATCATTCGAGACGGAATTCCAACAAAAACGCACGTTGTTCGAGGAGAGCCTCCAGAACGAACGCGCCCGGTTCGACGACGAACTGGAACAGCACAAACATAACCTCGAGTCCGATGCCAATCAACATAAGCAGGATATTGAACAATCATGGTCTTCGTTCTCGGAACGCGTCGAACGTGAAGAGGCTGAATTTGACGAACGCGAAAAGGAATGTGAAAAACGCGAAACGGCAATCGCCACAACACAAAGTCAGTTAACCAAAGAGCAAAGCACGCTCGACGCCGAAAAACAAAAAATTGCAATCCGACGTCAGCGACTCCGAAAATGCAAGGAAGAATACCGCGAGCACGCAAGCGGCGTTAAACAACTCGGCATGATGCTCAAAGTCGAACGCCAACGCGCACAAGATGTCCTCGACCAACGCGACACCGTCTCTGAACTACAAAAGCTTCTCTCCGAAGCCGAACAACGCATGATGCAAAAATGGTCCGTCCAGAAAGCCGCTGCGTGGACATGGCGCGTCGCCGCAGCCGCCCTCATCCTCGCCGTATTCAGTTGGTTCGTCGGCGACAAAATGGCCACGCGCATCTGGAGCGGAACCGCAAGCCTCGAATACCGTGGATCAAACGGTCCAAGCGGCGCCACATGGGTCAAACAGGAACGCGCTCGACTTCTGGGCGACCAAATGCTCGAACGAGCTGTCTCCATTGCAACCCGAAAAGGATTCAATACCAATGCCCAGATCTCCGTCATTCGCGAACGCCTTGATAAAGACCTCGTCGTCGACTCCAACGGACCCGGCCGCCTAGAACTCGAACTTCGAAGCAGCAACGCCAATGAAATCACAAGCATCCTCGGAGGACTCTGCGAGGCATACATCACCATGATCCCCGCCAGAGATGAACAGACCGGACGCATCAACGCGGTACGAATCTCATCAGCACCCGTCGTTGGCAAAACGGCCATTCAAAACAATCGACTTCAAATCGCCATCCAAACCTTCATCATCAGTACAGCCATCGTCGCGCTCCTCGCACTTGGCCTCTGGGTTTGGATATCCAAGAACGGAAAAGGTGACATTGCCAGCCTGGACACGCAAGGCATTCTCGATGATCAAACGTGGCAGGAGCACGCCCTGCATCTGCGGGATGACGCCAACACAGATGCTTCCGCCGCGGCAACCGACGGGGACGGTCGAGTCGTCATCGAACAGCCTGAAAAATAAATCCGGCACGATCCAAATGACTTAGCGCCCGCCCGTACCTCGCTGGCGCCTGGCCTCAAACAATACGACCGCCGCCGAGACGGACACGTTAAGTGAATCCACCTTTCCACCTGTCGCAATGGCAGCCAACACCGTTGCCGAACTCCTCCATTCCTCACTCAATCCCGAAGACTCCGCCCCCAGGATCAACGCCGTCGAATGACGCAATTCAAGATCCGTATACCCTACATCCCCATCAGGCGACAGCGCAATCATCGATATTCCCTTCTCGACCATAATTCGACGAATTCCCTCCGCATCCATCCCCACGATCGGTAACGAAAAAACAGCTCCCGTACTTACGCGAATCGCATGGGGACTAAACACATCAAATTCAGCCGAGTCAATAAACATCGCCGTCACCCCTGCCGCCTCCGCCGTACGCGCGATGGCTCCGATATTGCCCGGCTTCTCCAAACCTGAACAGATCAGGACCAATGCATCATCAGGCCATTGAATCTCCTCCCCCCCCCTACCCGGAACTCTGAATACTCCTAGAAACCCTTGCGGATTCTGTCGATACGAAATCTTCGCCAACACCGTCTCACTAACACTCAAAGGCGCCACCCCTTTCACCGCCCCCAACAACCCCTCCAAATCATTATCCGACATCACATCCCGACAAAAATAAAACTGATCCACTTCAAACCCCGCCTCGACCGCCCGCAGGTATTCCCTTTCAGACTCAACACAAAACAACCCCTCTCGGCGTCGCACTCGACTTTGCGCCTGCAATCGAACCAGAAACTTAACTCGATCATTCGTCAGACTGGTAATATCGACATCACTCATCGATGAATGCCCCTGCCGGGTCTTACAGGAACGGTTTTTCATCATAACCGTGAAGAATGTAATTTAAGTCATTCGTGAACTTTGCCAGGAAGAAGTTCAGCGCCATGATCGTAATAAAACTCGTCACGAACGCATCTGTCGTGGCCCGCCCGACGCCTTGGGCGCCTTTCTGTGAATGAAATCCCTTGTAGCACGATATTAACGCGATCGCGACGGCAAAAAACAGGCTCTTGACTAAACCCGCATTGATATCCCATACGCTTACAAATCCCTTCGCAAATTCCCAATAATCATCATTCGTCAAATCATGCAGATAAACCGTCACGAACCACCCACCCATGATTCCTAGCAAGTCCGAAAACACCGTTAGAATCGGAACCATAATCAGGCACGCGAGCAAACGAGGCACCACCAGGTAACTCACAGGCGACGTCCCCATCACACGCAGCGCATCAATCTGCTCGGTGACCGCCATGGTCCCCAGTTCCGCTGTAAACGCCCCCCCTACCCGCCCCGCCAACATCACTGCCGCCAAAACAGGCCCCAAATGTCTTACCACCGAAACCCCGATCACGCCCCCCAAACGCGATTCCTGTCCAAATTGCTTGAGTTGCGGAAACAACTCAATCGCAAAAACCATCCCAATGAACGCACCGGTAATTGCGACCACCGGAATCGACCGCGTCCCAACCTCAAAAAGCTGCGGCAGAACACGCTTCCAACGCTGCCAATGCCCCACATCGCGAACCGCACAACCCAAAGCCTCCAAGCAAAACCCCACAAAATGACCAAATCCACTCACAAGTCGAAGGACAAAACCACCAAAATTCTGAACAAACGCTGGCGTCATGGGTGCAAGTCTACAGGAGAAATCCGGGTCGGTCACCTTAACCAACGCCACTCTTATTCAAATAAAGTAGGATTCTGATGTAAAAAACCGTCCTCAATGAACCGATTCTTGACAATACGCTCAAATTGAGGTACATAATGGCTTGGTGGTCGGGCGGTTTTTGTGCGTTGGATCAGGGAAAAACGACATATCAGTATCAACAACATTGGGGCATAACTTGGTATGGGCTTATTCGATAACATCATAAGTGAACAGTTGGCGCAGTTGTCGTTGCGAGGCGTCCTGAAAGTGGACGCCAACGCAATCGTGCGCGACGTCGTGGATCAAATGAAGACAAGAAGCATCGGTGCCGCCATCATCGTCGATCAGGATGATAAGCCCCTCGGCATGTTCAATGAAAAGATTCTGCTTCGGTTACTCGCCACAAGCCCGCAATCACTGGATGATAACGTCGAATCTCACATGACCCGCTCCGTCGTATGCATCAATGAAAACGAATCCATCGTAACGCTTATCCGAATCATGCAGGACCACAAGCTCCGCTGGATTTGTGTCGTCGACGATCAGGGCAAAGCTTCCGCGCTCACCGGACTCCGCGGTGTGATCGAATACGTCTCAGATTACTTCGCACGTTCCGTCGCCGTACAACCCCTCGAATCACGCATCGCCATTCAACAAAAGGAAGGGGCCTGAACCATGAGTGACGACCGAAGACATCGGCGCAAACCAACGCCCGGCGAGTTTGAGGATCCATTGAGCAACTACGATCCCGTCTCCTATGAGGATGATCTGGAACGCTCACTCGCCGAAGACCCCGCCACCGAAATTGAATCCAGGCCGTTTGTCGCCATCTCCGCCAATACCTCCATTCGCGATGCCATTGCCGAAATGGATGAAAAAAATATCGCCGCGATGGTTATCACGCAAAACGATATTCCTGTCGGAATCCTCTCCGAACGTGATATCCTGACTCGCGTCGCCCATCGCTTCAGCGATATTGCCGATGAACCGGTTAGCCGCGTGATGACCGCCGATCCGGTATGCATCTGCGAAACCGACTCACCCGCCCGTGCCCTGAACCTGATGAGTGTTGGAAGTTTTCGACACATGCCAGTCGTCGATGTGGATGGCAAGCTCACTGGCGTCATCGGCGCACGCCGCATCACCGCATACCTGCAAAAACACTTTGGCGAAATCACGCGGGTCTGATCTACTCAACATCGCCCAGACATCCCAACCCGATTGGTCTGAAATCAAACCGCAACAAAAAAGCCCGTCAACCGACGGGCTTTTTCATTTCAAAATCGTTGTCTATTACGGTATCACACCTTGTCGAGCGCGCCCGCATCAGTCTGAACATTCGCGTATGCCTCTGCAGCCGCAGCCGCCTCCGCCAGTAATTCCTCATCGCTTTCCTGAGGCGTCTCGACCGGCTCAGCCATCTTCTCCATACGAAGTTGGGCATAAGGCTTAAAGCCCGTACCTGCCGGAACAAGATGACCCAGCAACACATTCTCTTTCAACCCGATCAGATCGTCCCGACGACCTGCCAACGCCGCCTCGGTCAACACCTTCGTCGTTTCCTGGAAAGATGCGCCGGACAACCATGATTCGGACTGCAGCGATGCCTTGGTAATACCCAGCAGTAATGTGTGGGCCGACGCCGGACGTGGTCGCTTCGTCTTCGCCGGATTCTTCCCATCCGACTCCGCTCGTGCATTGGCTTCCTTGACCTCTGCCTTGTCCACCAGCGCATTCGCCGGAAGGGTCGTGTCGCCGCTCTCGACGATTTTCAACTTGCCTGCAATCGCATTGTTTTCCTGACGGAATCGGAACTTGTCAACCACGTCGAATGGCAACAGATTCGTGTCGCCCGGCGAATCCACACGCACCTTGCGAAGCATCTGCGAAAGAATCACCTCAATATGTTTATCATTGATCGGCACGCCCTGTGCCCGATACACGTTCTGAACTTCTTCCAGAAGATAACTGTAAAGCGCTTCTTCACCCTTAATGCGCAGGATGTCATGAGGAATCAAAGCGCCGTCAATCAAAGGATCACCCGCTGAGACGTAATCGCCGGTGTGCACCAGCAGGTGACGATCCTGAGGCACGTGATGCTCTTTCTCCATACCGGACTCACTGCGAACCACAATCGTCATCTTGCCGCGACGCTTGTCGGAGTGCAGCTCAACCGTACCGGAAATCTCAGCAAGCACAGCCGGATCCTTCGGCTTCCGAGCTTCAAAAATCTCCGTCACACGCGGCAAACCACCCACAATGTCAGCCGAACCCGAAACTTCACGCGGCTGACGGGCAAGCATCTGGCCCGCAGAAATCTTCTGACCTTCCGTCACCTCAATACGAGCCTTCGCAGGCAGGTAATGGAAGTCGAGAATATGACCTTCGTTATCTTCAATCACAATACGCGGGTGACGCTCACCCTTATGCTCAATGACGATCAACGCGTCTGAACCACCCTTACCCTCCGACGCTTCCTTTTCAGTACGAACCGTTTCGCCAACCGTAATGTCCTCAAACCGGACCGTGCCGCCCTTCTCCGCAAGAATCGGCGTCCGGTGCGGATCCCATTTCACGACCGTCTGCCCCTTGCGAATCGTATCGCCCGGCTTACAAAGGATGTAAGCGCCATACGGAACCTTATAATGCTCCAGCTCGCGTCCCTTGGCATCCAAAATCGCAAGCTCACCATTACGCTTTAACGCGGTCAGGACCGTATTGCCGTCGTCATCCGTCGTGGCAACTTCATTACAATCACGCAACGCGATCGTACCACCATGCACCGCCTGATAATTCGACTCCGTCAATTGACGAGTGGCCACACCACCCGTGTGGAACGTACGCATCGTCAACTGCGTGCCCGGCTCACCAATCGACTGGGCGCCCATGATGCCCACCGCAAGACCTTCCTCAACGAGATGCCCGGTCGACAAATCCTGCCCATAGCACTTGGCACAAATACCCAGTGGAGATTCGCACGTCAATGGCGAACGCACCATCACCGAGTCGATGCCCAGATCTTCAATCTTCCGAGCCGCCTCTTCGCTGATGATGTCATCCTCGCGAACAATAAACTCATCCGTGATGGGATTTCGTACCGTCTCACGCGCAATTCGACCAATAATCGACTCACGCAGAGGCACATCGATTTCCTCACCCTTGTAAATCGCACGCTTCGGAATACCAAACGCCGTACCGCAGTTACGCTCATTCACAATCACGTTCTGGGCCACATCCGCAAGCTTACGCGTCAGATAACCCGAGTCCGCCGTCTTCAACGCCGTATCCGCAAGACCTTTACGCGCACCGTGGGTCGACGAAAAATACTCCAACACCGTCAATCCTTCACGGAAGTTCGCACGAATCGGCGTCTCGATAATCTCACCCGAAGGCTTCGACATCAAACCACGCATACCCGCCAACTGCTGCATCTGCGATACATTACCACGAGCACCCGAATCACTCATGAGGTAAACCGGGTTCAAATAGGGCAGCCCCTTATCTGAATCAATCGGAACCAGATCGCCCGTCGAGGTTCGACGATCATTCTTTAGCTCGTTAATCAATTCCTTTGTTACTTCCTCACGACAGTGAGCCCAAATATCCAACAACTGGTTATACCGCTCACGGTCTGTTAGCGCGCCCGCATCAAAGTGTTTCTCAATACGATCCACACGTTTCTGTGCCGCGCCAATAATGTCATGTTTACGCGCCGGAATACGCAGGTCCGAAACGCTGAACGAAAGCCCCGCAAGAGTCGATCGCTTAAACCCAAGACTCTTCATACGATCCAAAAAGTCAATCGTCTCCGCCTTGCCGCAATACGCAAAGACATCATCAATCACCCGCGAACAGCCCTTCTTACCCACAGCACAGTTGTAATACGGCATATTCGGCGGACAGGTATCGTTAAACAGCAAACGCCCCACCGTAGTAATAACACGATTCGATGCGGGCATCGGCTCCGGCGCCGTCGTCTGACCTGTCACCAACTCCGAGTATCGCCCCTTACGGAATCTAACCTCGATCGGCTCATGAATTTTGATCTTACCGAGGTCATACGCAAGCAACGCCTCGGTCATGTCGCGGAATCGCTTCATCTCCTCATGGCTCGGCGCAATCTCATCCGCATCCTTGATGGTCAGATAATACAACCCAAGCACGATATCCTGCGACGGACTGATCACCGGATGGCCGTTCGCCGGCGAGAAAATATTATTCGTCGCCAACATCAGAATATGCGCCTCCGCCTGAGCCTCAATGCTCAACGGAAGGTGAACCGCCATCTGGTCGCCATCAAAGTCCGCATTAAATCCGGTACACACCAGCGGGTGCACCTTAATCGCATTACCTTCAACCAGCACAGGCTCAAACGCCTGAATACCCATGCGGTGAAGCGTGGGTGCGCGATTCAACAACACCGGATGCTGAAAAATCACCTCTTCAAGAATATCCCACACTTCAGGATCACGACGCTCCAACATACGCTTCGCAGACTTGATCGTGTCCGCAAGCCCATGATCCTTCAGCTTACGAATGATAAACGGCTGATACAACTCCAACGCAATCTTCTTCGGCAAACCGCACTGCCACAAGCGCAGCTCCGGCCCGACCACAATCACCGAACGCGCGGAATAATCCACACGCTTACCAAGCAGATTCTCTCGGAATCGACCCTGCTTACCCTTGATCATGTCCGTCAAGGACTTCAATGGACGATTCGATGAACCCAGCACGGGCCGACGACAACGACCATTGTCAAAAAGCGCATCCACCGCCTGCTGTAACATCCGCTTCTCGTTACGGATAATCACCTCAGGAGCATTCAAGTCCATCAGCTTCTTCAGGCGGTTATTTCTATTGATAATACGACGATAAAGATCATTCAGATCCGACGTCGCAAAGTTACCGGACTCCAGCAACACCAACGGACGAAGATCTGGCGGGATCACCGGGACCACATCCATCACCATCCACTCCGCCTTGTTCTCCGAACTGCGAATCTGATCAACAATCTTCAATCGCTTCGCAAAGTCCTTGATCTTCAACTTGGAACGCGTGGATTCAAGATCAAGTCGAATCTCCGCCGCCAACTCATCAAGATCAAGATCAACCAGCAATTCCTTGATTGCCTCAGCACCCATCCGCGCATCAAAAGCTGTCAGACCATAACTATCCTGCGCCTGCCGGAATTCATCTTCCGTCAAAACCTGCTTCTTCTTCAAAGGCGTCCCGCCCGGATCGATCACCACGTAATCCTGGAAGTAAATAATCTTCTCCAGATCCGCCGTCTTCATCGCAAGCAAATTGCCCAATCGCGAAGGCATTGCCTTAAAGAACCAGATATGCACGACCGGTGAGGCAATATTAATATGCCCCATGCGCTTACGACGCACACGACTGTGCGTCACTTTCACGCCACAACGATCGCAGATAATTCCCTTGTACTTCGTCCCCTTGTACTTCCCGCAAGCGCACTCATAATCACGCTCCGGACCAAAGATTCGCTCACAGAAAAGGCCATCCTTTTCCGGGCGATAGGTTCGATAGTTGATCGTCTCCGGCTTCTTCACTTCACCAAACGACCAGGATCGAATGTCGTTAGGGGAAGCAAGATTGATTTTCACACTGCCGTAGTCGTTAATTCGATCGTAAAGGTTTTCGGCCATCTTATTTTGATCTCCGATAGGCTGGCGTCACATTCCATTGACGCGGGGCGGAGGAGTGTTTTTCTTTTTTTCAATTCAGGGTCTGGTTTTCCGGAAGGCATTCAAAGCCCTGACTTACAACAGACTCCCGCCTTCAAGTTGCTTCTTCTCGAGCGTCACGTTCATACCCAGACCGCGAATCTCATTGCAAAGCACATCGAACGCCACCGGCATACCCGCCTCAAGCGTGTTCGTGCCCTTCACCATCGATTCGTAAATCTTTGTACGACCTTCCACGTCATCACTCTTGACCGTCAGCAATTCCTGCAGGATGTAAGCAGCGCCATAAGCCTCCAGCGCCCAAACTTCCATTTCACCAAAACGCTGACCACCCGTTCGGGCCTTACCGCCAAGCGGCTGCTGTGTAATCAGCGAGTAAGGACCGGTCGCACGCGCGTGAATCTTGTCATCCACAAGGTGATGCAACTTGATCAGGTACATATAACCCACTGTCGTACGCTGGTCATAAGGCTCACCCGTTCGACCGTCAAACAACTGCACCTTACCACCTTCCGGCATCTGCGCCAGAATCTCAGCAGCGCCCGGCTCGCTGTTGCCGGCGGCAATATCCGAACGACGCTCATCAATGTGCGTATTCGCTTCCACAATCGCCTCATGAACTTCCTGTTCGGTCGCTCCGTCAAACACCGGCGTAACCGCCTGGAAACCCAACACAGCCGCGGCCCACCCCAAGTGCGTCTCAAGAATCTGACCAACATTCATTCGCGAAGGCACGCCCAGCGGATTCAACAACACTTCCACCGTCGTCCCGTCCTCGATGAAAGGCATATCCTCTTCAGGAACGATTCGGGCAATCACACCCTTGTTCCCGTGACGACCCGCCATCTTATCGCCGACCGACAATTGACGTTTCGTCGCAAGATAAATCTTCACCATCTCAAGCACACCGCTCGGCAACTCATCACCGCGCTTCATGTGCGCCAACTTACGCTGCTTCTCAGCCTGGATCGCTTCAATGCGAGGCCAAAACTGACTGTGAATCTGTTCCGCCTGCTGCTGAGCCGCCTTGGAACCTTTGACCCACTTCAACTTGAAGTTGTCAACCTGCTCCAAAATCACTTCTTCAATATCCGATGCGCCAACCTTCTGACGGGTCTGCGGGTCAACGATCGGCGTACCCGTCACTTCGTTGATCTGATCCACCATCTGACGGAACAAGGCGATCGAACGCGAATCCATCGATGCCTCGTAATCACGCATATCCGTGCGAAGCTGCTTCTTCTGCTCTTCGGACATGTGCATACGACGCGAGAACCGCTTCGTCCCGATCACCACACCCGCCGTACCCGCAGGAACCTCCAGCGAGTCATTCTTCACATCCTCACCCGCCGAACCGAAGATCGCATGGAGCAACTTCTCTTCGGGAGTTAGTTCACTCTTGGATTTCGGACTCACCTTACCCACAAGAATGTCGCCTGGCTTCACATGCGAACCGATCTGGATCACTCCATATTCATCCAAGTTTGCAAGCTGCTTCTCAGAGACATTGGGAATATCACGCGTGAACTCCTCACGACCCAGTTTCGTCTCACGAATCTCAACATCGAATTCCTCTATATGAATCGATGTGTAAGTATCGTTCTTCACCAACTTCTCGGAAATAACAATCGCATCTTCGAAGTTGTATCCGTCAAACGTGCCGAACCCGACCAGGACGTTCTTACCCAGGGCAAGCTCACCGTCCTTCGTCCCGGCGCCGTCCGCAATAATCTGATTCTTCTTCACCTTCTGACCCAGACGCACAATCGGTCGCTGGTTCAAACAGGTCTTTTCATTCAACCCAAAAAACTTGCGAAGCTCATATTCGTCCGCGTTGTCAATAACGACATGGTGAGCATCCACAGAAGTCACCGTACCGCCATTCCTGGCGCGAACCACCATCCCCGAGTTCTTCGGAACCTCCCTTTCCATTCCGGTCGCCACAATCGGAGGCTCAGTAATCACCAGCGGCACAGCCTGCCTCTGCATGTTCGAACCCATCAACGCGCGGTTCGCATCGTCATGCTCAAGAAACGGAATCAGCGCCGCCGAAACACCGACAATCTGTTTCGGGCTGATATCCACATACTCAAGATCACTACCATCAATCTGAGCAAGGTCACCATTTACGCGAGCAAGCACATGGCCCGTCCTAACTTTACCCTTCTCGTCAACCACGTCCGCAGGAGCCAGAATGGCCTTCATCTCTTCATCCGCACGCAGATACGCATGCTCATCCGAAACTTTCCCACGTTTGATCGTTTGGTATGGCGTCAGAAGAAAACCATACTCGTCAATCCGAGAATAAATCCCCAATGATGCAATCAGACCGATGTTCGTGCCTTCAGGCGTCTCAATCGGGCAAATGCGACCATAGTGCGAAATATGCACATCGCGAACTTCAAAGCCCGCACGCTTGCGGTTCAAACCACCCGGACCCAACGCCGACAATCGACGCTCATGCGTCAACTGCGAAAGCGGATTCGTTTGATCCACGACCTGGCTCAATTCACCACGTCCAAAGAAAAAGTCAATCGATGATGAAATCGCCTTCGAATTGATCAAGTCCGCGATCTTCGATAACTCATCCGGATCTTTGATGCTCATACGCTCCTGAACCGTTCGACGAAGTTTCAGGAAACCCTTTCGCATCTCTTCAACCGCAAGCTCATCCAGCGTTCGCAATCGGCGATTACCCAGATGGTCAATATCGTCAATGTGAGCCCTATTACGATTCGACCGCAAATCGAGAATGTAATTCAGCGTCGCAAGAAAATCACCACTACGCAACTGCATATCCGTTTCCGGAATATCAATCCCGAACTTACGGTTCACACGGAAACGCCCCACCTTACCCAGACGATAACGATTTTCATCCAGGAACTTCTCTTCAAACAACTGACGCGCCTTTTCGACCTGTGGCGGGTTACCCGGTCGTAAACGCGTATAAAGACGAAGTAACGCAGCAGAGTAATCATCATGCTCGTCATTAAAATCATTGCTCTCCGCCGCAATCGTATTGAGAATCAGCGGATCCGAGACATCCGAAATCACACGAACCGAATCCAGACTCGATTCCTGCACCGTTCCGATCGCCTCGCCAATCTGGTGCCCCACACCCACCAACTCTTCGCCCGTCTCCGTATCGATGATCGCCGCAGCAGCATAATGCTCAGGCTTAAGCTTGGTGACCTTAACCGAACTTACTTCATAAAACTTGCTCAACAACGCTTCGGTCGGCGCAAGCTCTTCATCCATAGCACGCAAAAACGTCGTCGCAGCGATCTTCGTCGATTGATCGATCCGCATCATCAAGACGTCTTTCTTCGTCACCTCAATCTCAATCCATGAACCGCGCTCCGGAATAACACGCGCCGAGTGCAAAGGACGATCTGACTCCAGCGATGCCACCCCAAAGTCCACGCCCGGCGAACGATGTAACTGATTCACAATCACACGCTCAGCACCATTGACAATAAACTCACCACCCCCCATCATGATCGGGATCTCACCGAGATAGATCTCCTCCTCGGGCAATTCCGCAACTTCCTCACGAATCAACCGGACCGCGATACGGAACGGCATCCCGTACGTCAGTCGCAGCTGACGACACTCATCAGGCGTATAACGAGGCTCATCAAGCTTGTAGTAAAGATACTCAAGCCTCATGGTCCCATCGTAAGATTCGATGGGGAAGATTTCGCGCAACAGCGATTCAAGACCCTGCTCCTCAACCCGATCGCCAAAATCCTTTTCGAGTTGTAACAGTCTTTCATAAGCCGCACTCTGAACCTCAATCAGATTCGGAATCGGCATCGCATCGCCACGCTTGGAATAATCGCGCACTTTACTTACGAGCATTGACCACCTCGATCATTGCCAGGAGTTAAATCGTTACACATCTGGGTTTTTGCAAATTTCCGCCTGCCCACGATGACGCCATCGCGCAAAATAAGCCCATCAAATTGACCGCAATTAGGCGAAGTATAGCACGCGTTTTGCTGGGAGCAACCTGGCGTGCTTATTCTCAGTGCCTTCATGCAGCAAACCTTCCAGACCAATCCCCGGACTCAACCGGGGCTTTGTCGCGAACAACCTGTCGAAAAAATGCATGGCGGGCCGCGGGGACACGGCCCGCCATGTCAATCTCACACTTGAACCGCGCTCTATTACTTGAGCTCGACTTCGCCACCCGCCTCTTTGATCTTCTCGGCCAAGGCTTCCGCCTCGTCCTTCGGAAGACCTTCCTTGATCGGCTTGGGCGCGCCGTCCACCAATTCCTTGGCTTCCTTCAGGCCAAGACCCGTGACCTCGCGAACCGCCTTGATCACCTGGATCTTCTTGTCGCCCGCAGCAGAAAGGATCACATCGAAACTGTCCTTCTCGGCTTCGGCTTCCTCGCCGCCACCGCCGCCACCGGCAACCATCACGGCGCCGCCTGCGGCAGGTTCAAGACCGTAGGCATCTTTCAGGTAATCCTTCAGGTCGACCGCTTCTTTCAGGGTCAGGCCGACGATCTTGTCGCCCAATTCCTTGATTTCTGCGGAAACCTCCACGGTTGCTGTTGCTTCTTCTGACATTTCATACACTCCGTATCTTCATGAAACGACCAAGTGGTGATCGACCATCGATCATTTAACCCCCTGGGGGAGGAGTGGGGGCCAGTCGGTTCGTTCGTTGATTATTGGGTTAAAACCTGCGATTCAGGGCCAGCATTACGCTCCAGTCGTAATGGCTTCGCCTTTTTCCAGCTTCTCCACCATCGCATCCAGAATACCGGCGATATTCGAGCCGGCGGACGTCGCGGCGCCGATGACCTGACTGCCGGGCCCGAGAATGACCTGAACAACCTGAGCCTGGGCCTCTTCACGCGTCGGGAAGTCGCTTAGCCGCTTAATTTCGTCGGCGGCGAAGACCGTACCTTCCATAACGGCGCCCTTGAATTCGATCGCGTCGAATTTCTTGGCCCAGTCAATCAGCTCTCGGGCGACGTTCACGACGCTTTCACCGCCATAAACGACGGCGGAGGGGCCTTTAAGCATGCTGTTGAGCGATTCCAGCGGCCTACCGCCAAACGCCTTGCGTGCGAGGGCGTTTTTGACAACGGTAACGCGGATTCCCTTCTCGGCGAGGCCTGCACGCAATTCATTGTTGTCGTTGGATTCGATACCGCGGATGTCGACCAGCACGGCGTCGGTGACGTCGGCGAACTGCTGCTCATACATCCGCATGATGATTTCTTTGACGGGTTTACTCATGGCTTTACCTCGTTTCTGGCCTCTGAAAGCCGATCAGCGGCCGAGGATAGTGATTCGTTTCAACCGAAAGGTTCGTTTTCAGGTTCTTAAACGGCGATTTGCACGCCGGGCGTCATGGTACCGGAAAGCGTGACGCGTTTGATGTACTGACCTTTGGCGGTCGAGGGTTTGAGTTTCAGCACCAGATCGATGAACGCCTGGGTGTTCTCTTCAAGCTTGTCGGCGTCAAAATCGAGTTTTCCGACCGGGGCGTGGACATTTCCGCCCTTATCCGTGCGGAATTCGATCTTACCGGCGGCGTATTCCTTGATCGCGTTCTCGATGTTGGGGGTCACGGTTCCGGCCTTGGGAGAGGGCATTAAGCCGCGTGGGCCGAGCTGTTTACCGAGTTTTCCGACGAAACGCATCATGTCGGGACTGGCAATGGCGACATCGAAATCGATCCAGCCATCGGTGATTTTTTTGACCAGATCTTCACCGCCGGCCTCGATGGCGCCGGCGGCTTTGGCGGCCTCTTCCTTGTCAGAACCGCAAAAACAGATGACGCGGGCGGTTTTTCCGGTGCCGTGGGGCAGGGAAATGGAGCCACGGACAAGCTGATCGGCGTGCTTGGGGTCGACGCCGAGGTGCATGCAGATGTCGACGGTCTGATTAAACTTGGTTTTTCCGAAGGATTTGACGATTCCGACGGCTTCACCGACGGAAACGGGGTCTGCCGGGGCCTTTTCGGTGTCGGATTTGATCCGCTTGGTGAGTTTTGGCATTGGCGCTTACTCCTGTGGAAGGAAGTTTGCTCCCACTGTTTTCTGCCCGTGGTGTGGCGTTGACGATTTAGGTTGGCCGGTTGAACGGAGGTGTTCTCGGCCGGAGCTATGTGGATGAAAATCGATGATTATGATCGATAATCAATCATTTTCAGGTCTTAGCCTTCGATTTCGACGCCCATGGAACGGCAGGTTCCGGCGATGATATTGCAGGCGGCTTCGAGGGAATTGGCGTTAAGATCGGGGAGTTTTTCCCTGGCGATGGCTTCGAGTTGTTCCTGGGTGATTTTGCCGACCTTATCCTTGTTGGGTACGCCGGAGCCTTTGGCGATGCCGGCGGCGTCCTTGATGAGGATGGGGGCGGGGGAGGATTTGATTTCGAAGTCGAAAGAGCGATCGTTATAAACCGTTACGACACAAGCACATATCTTGCCGTTTTGCTGGGCGGTTCGTTCGTTGAACTGCTGGATGAACTGACCGGGGTTGACACCGTGCTGACCGAGGACGGGGCCGATCGGGGGGGCCGGGGTTGCCTGCCCGCCTGGGGCCTGAAGCTTGAATTGTGTGGTGATTTGCTTTGCCATGGCATGGTCCTTGAGGTCGAAAAACAGCCATAAACCGCCCAAAAACGGTATTTTTGGTCAAAAATGGGGGTTTAGGCGCAAATTTAAGTCGGGAAGTTTAGACATGGGTTGGGAGGTAGCCAACTTTAGGATACGAAATTTTCGAGAAAAACCGACAGGTTTTGGGAGGGATGGGGGGTGGTTGCGGGGAATTGAGAGAACTATATAAAGGATGGGGTGAGGTTAAGGAAGTCGGCAAGACAGGCGAGGGAGGGTATGGCGAGGCGCCGGGGTGGAGTTTGGGATGGTGGTGGTAGT
>JANQQT010000307.1 GCA_028284925.1 Phycisphaeraceae bacterium
CGTCAGCGTCCGCGCCATCTCCTGAATCGGGTTCGAAAACTGACCCGCCGCATGAATAAAGATCACCAGCGTCCCCAGCGTCAGCACACCGTCCAACACCGCCCCCCCCCCATACCACACCGCAAGCCCCACACCCAAACTACAGATCGTCAGCACCACCGGCAGGAACACCGCCGCGTAAATCGCATTCGACATCGAGTGCCGATACATCTCCCCCGATAAACCCTGAAATTCCAAAAGGTTACGCTCTTCACGAACCAATGACTTACTCGTCCGAACGCCACAAATCCCCTCGTTGAACGCCGCCGTACAGTGCGAATTCGCCTTACGAACCTTCCTACTCGTCAACAGCAAATGCAACTGAAAATACCGACTCGCCACAATCAGAACCGGTGTAATTACCAACACGATCAACGCCAGTTTCCAGTTCAAATACAACATCACCGCCGCCGAACCGGCCAGCATGCACACACCCCACACAATATCCAGCAACGCCCAACCGATGATTCGCGACAACCCCGAGCAATCGGATGTCAGCCGCGCCATCAACCACCCGACCGGTCGACGATCGAAATACGAGAACGACAGCCGCTGCAGCTTCTCAAACGCCGCCGCGCGTATATCCCGCTGCGTCCCGCTTGCAATCACACCCGCCAACATGATAAACGTCCATATGCACAAGCTCAGACCCACCGTCGCGATCCCAAACGCCACAAGATACCACGTCAGATCCGCTTCGTGCCCATATGCCTTCACATGGTCGATAATCGTCCCTGGTAGCAACAAAAACGCCATTTCGCACGCCGCAGTCAGTGCCGCGACGATGCCCAACCAAATCAGATGCACCTTATAGGGCCGCGCAAATCTCAGAACTCGCCGCCATAACGACCAGTCCATGCGTGCCATCTGTCCATCATCGTGTTCGTGATCTTGACTCATACATCACCTCCGCCACCCGCCACAGACGCCGAAGCGTTCATAAACTCTTGCTTGACAGAACTTTGCAACTCCCATAAGTTGCGATACAACCCATCGACCCCGCAAAGCGTCTCATGTGATCCACTCTGCGTAATTCGGCCATCCTCCAGCACGATGATCCGATCCGCATGCATCAGCGATGACAGACGATGCGCAATTACAATCGTCGATTGCCGCCCGTGACGCCGCTTCAACGCGTCCACGATCATCGTTTCCGTCTGCGTATCCACCGCTGAAAACGCGTCATCCAGAATCAGAATCGGCGCCTCCAACAACAGCGCACGCGTCAGAGCAACCCGCTGCCGCTGCCCGCCGGACAGCGTCACACCACGCTCACCAATCAGTGTGTCATACCCATCATCAAATTCCGCGATGGCATCATGCACCGCCGCCGCACGCGCCGCCTCGATCATGTGCTCGTCCGCCACATCCGCAGAACCAATCTTCAGATTCTCGCGCAGCGATTTGGAATACAGGAAAGGCTCCTGCATGACCACGCCAAACTTCGCCCGCACCTCTTTGCGATCCAATACCGCTAAGTCCTTGCCATCCAAAGTGATACGACCACTCTCCACGTCGTAGAAGCGCAACAGAAGATTAATGATCGTGGACTTTCCCGATCCGCTGGGCCCGAGAATCGCGATCGTCTCGCCCGGTTGAATTTCAAACGAAACGCCTCGCAACACCGGCGACCCTTCCGCGTGCGAAAACACCACATCCTCAAAGCGAATATGACCATTAACCTTTTCCGGTAGGGATGTAACCCCTTGCAGCGACTCGGCTTTTGATGCGGGCCGCGCCTCAACAGGTGAATCCAATATGTCATGAATGCGGCCAAGCGACACAATCGCCTTGCCCATCTCAGACAATATCCGCCCCATCTGACGCACCGGCCAGATGAACATCAACACATACGCCCAAAAGGCCACCATCAAACCGGCCGTAATTCCACCCGCGGCGGGCGTCAGAATCATCAGATACGCGCCATAACTGAGAATAATCCCAATCTGAATAAACACCAGCAGATCCGATATCGCCCAGTAATACGCCAAAACCGTATACAGCCGCATCGACTTGTCGTATAGGTCATCGTTCCGCCCGACGAATTTCTCAATCTCGAACTTCTGCCGCGCAAACGCGCGAACCACACGCACGCCGGTCAGATTCTCCTGCAATAGACTGGTCAGCTTGCCCTCTGAGATATCCGCCGCCTCAAACGTCGTTTTGACCTTGATGAAGAAGATCAGACCAAAAATGATGATGATGGGCAGCAAACATATTGCCGCCAGCGTCAGCGATACATCCAGAGCAAACATCAACGGCAACGCCGCCGCAAGCATGATGATAGCTCGAGCAATTTCAACCACTTGCGTCGACAGGAACATACGAACGGTCTCTACATCCGATGTGCACCGCTGGACCAGATCACCCGTCTCGGCATTGTCGTAATAACTGCAGGGCAGATGCTGGAGATGGTTGTAAAGCCCATCGCGAATGTCGCGTGTAATCTGCTCCGCTGCACTCGCCGACCACTTGCCGCGCAAATAGGTGAACCATCCCGACAACGCCGTGATCCCCACGATCGCAAGTCCAATGATCCAAAGGTTTTGCGCTAAATACTCAGTACCACCCACCCAGTCAATGAGTGAATCAACCCAAGTTGATTGGGACACATCCGCCCCATTTCCCGCAGCCTCGCCACCTGACGCGCCCGGCCCATCGGAAGCATCCGAGATACTTCCGGGGGCGGGGGGGGTGAGGAGGGTGTCGATGGTGAACATGATGATGAGGGGGACGATGTAGAGGAGGGCCGTGGCGGTGAAGAGCGCGAGGACGGAGAAGGCGTAGAGACGTCGGCGACCGTTTGAATATTGCCATAAGATGTTGTATTTGCTTGATTTACGTTTCACTGTAATAACCTGTGTTTTGGAGATTCAAATAAAAAAACCCGCATGAGGGTGCGGGCTTTTTTAAGTGACCAATTAAAAAACCCGCTCGTAAGTCCTGAGCGGGCATGGGTTTATGAGGTTTTACTCAACGCATGTACCGCTCATTCCGGCGAATATCGCTTAATACGATTATGAGTGATAGTGGTAATCATGCGTTGCAACTCCTTGGTACACAAGGATTTATGATTTATGCGACCAACACGGTCGCTTGAATGGGCAAGTATAGTGCGTGTATCGGTCTTTTGCAACAGAAAACCTTATATTACGTAAGATATTGTTACACAAGGGTTTGCGCGATGTGGAAAAAGTCGAGAGGGAGGCTTCGGGGTGGGGTATCATGCAAAACCGACAAATATGGAGTAGTTCTAATGGTGAATGCGCATTCCACCGCCGAAAAAGACGGTGATTCGACAAACGTAAAGCGTTTATTGGTAGTAGGTTATGGGTTAGTGACGTGGTTCATGTGCGGAGCTTTTGCGGAGGATTTACAGGCTGCTGAGAAGGAAAATCCAGCCAGAGTATGGGTGAATCCGATGCCCCTGAAAGTACTCGAAAGTCGTTTATTGACGCGATTCGGGTTTGAAAACGGGGCGAATGGGTGGGTTTCCGGGCACAATTGCCGTGTTTGGGGTCAGAATAGCGAAGGGATCTTGCGCATTGAGGGAACGGGCGAGGATCCCTATGTGCATGGTCCTGCGATCAAGGCACGGGGGCCGATTGAGGTGAGTTTGCGGATGCGGAGTTCAGGAGCGGGCCACGGGGCGATCTATTTCACGACGAATCAGCGGGGTTGGCATGCGGATCAACACGTGAACTTTGTGATGAACCACGACCGTAAGTGGCGCGTTTACAAGGTGTTAGTAGACACCCCCCATCAGGTGCGTCAGCTTCGCCTTGATCCTGGGGCCGGGAAGGGTGTGTATGAGGTGGACTGGATCGAGGTGAGGGAACTGAAGCGTCATCCACTGGAAGTGGTACGGGTTGATGCGGGTTTGGGATTGAAGGCGGGCGAGGCGCGCACAGAAGTTGCGCTATTCGTCAAACGGAATGCCGCAAGCCAGGCAGGTGGTGTGAGCGTAAATAAAGCGCGCACCAACATTGCGCCGGGGGAAGTGAAGAAGTTCGTCATCAAGACGCAGCGGAGCAGCGCGTTTGAGGAAGTGGATATCAAGGTCAAAGCAAAGGGTCTGCCTGACCTTGATCGACCGGTGTATCTGCATCATAAGGATCTGGCAATACGGGATGGGGTAGTGATTGAGAAAGGGGAGGTAAGGGTGGTGGTGGATGCGGAGGCGAGTGGAGCGCAGATCTACAGGAAGGGGAAATTGGCGGGTGTGGTTTATCCGCTGGTGATGGAGGATGGGCGGGCGGTTGGACTAAAGATTGTCGAGAAGAATAAGACGGAGGTGGTGACGCGGGTGGCAGGCAAAGGGAAAAGAGTTGAGGAGGTAAGTCTCGAAGTGAAGGAGGGTGGTGTGATTGGGTATGGGGTGAAGACGAAGAAGACATCGAAAGATGCGGGGGTGGAGGTTGCGGGCCCCGTAGTGCGAGTGGTCGGGAGTCTGGAAGCAGGACTCCTTCCGGGGGTCGAGTTTTTGGGTAAGGGGGAGTGGTCGAGTTCGAAGTTGGATGTTCGGACGAAGGAGCATTTGAGGGTGCGGCCCGACCCGATGGACGTGACGCTGCCCATGATGGGATTTGTGACAAGGGATGTGAGTGTAGGGTTGATGTGGGAGCGAATGCCGATAGGAGTCGAGTTTGGGACCCCGAATTTCTTTGACGGGACTCCGGAACATCGAATGAGTTTGTACACTCTCCCATCTGCGACAGCTAAGAATGTCACAGAAATGAATGCGGTCATAAGAGTGGGCAAGGGCTGGAAAGACGGCGGGCGGATGGGTGATTTGATTTTGGACACGGTGAAGCGGCGAGGACTTCCAGGGGTGCCTAAGAAGGTGAGGAGTACAAAGGATCAGTGGGCGTTGTGTTTGAAGGCGTTGAACGGTGTTTTGCGGAATGAGAAGGGGTGGGGGCATTGTGCGGAAGCGAAGTGGGTGAGGCGATTTTACGTAGATCACGCATCGACGATCTGGCGATTGACGGGAAAGATGCCGTCTGTGCCCCATCTGGTGAATGCGGGGGCGCATATCCGGAATCCGGCGGGTTATTTTGTGACGGGGCGGGCAAAGGAGTGGATGGGGCATGTGAGTCGTCGTGCGGCGGGGGCGCGGCGGGAGCAGAGGGCGGATGGGTCGTTTCGGTATAGAGGGAAGTTCTCAGCAGGCCATTTTGAAGATACGGCCAGTGGGATTGTGGGGGAAAAGGCGATGATGTTAATGGAGGACGCGTGGTATGGGGGGAATGAGACTTCGCGTGCGGCGGGGTTGAAGGCGCTGAGGTATACGAGGCGATTTCGGACGCCGCGTGGGGCGCAGACGTGGGAGGTTCCGTTGCATACGCCTGACATTCTGGCGGCGGCGCATCTTGTCAAGGGTAATGTGATGGCGTATGAGCTGACGGGGAAGATGGAATATTTGGTGGAAGCGAAGCGATGGGGCGTGCTGGGGTTACCTTTTGTGTATCAGTGGAGTAATCGACCGGTGATGATGTGGGCGACGACGCCGGTGTTTGGGGCGACGAACTGGGTTGCTCCGAACTGGATTGGATTGCCGGTGCAATGGTGCGGGATTAACTATGCGGAATCGGTGTTGATGCTGGCGAAGCATGACAAGACGGTGGATTGGCGAAAGGTGGTGGAGGGGATTGTGGTGAGTGGTGAGTGGATGCAGTATCCGGATGGGGAGAGGGCGGGGTGCTTGCCGGATGGGTATTCGCATAAGGGTCAGTTG
>JANQQT010000026.1 GCA_028284925.1 Phycisphaeraceae bacterium
ATCCGTCGCCGTATGCAGATAATGACGCGCCGCGTCATAATCCTTCGGAAATCGCTTCGCCAGCCGCCCATACAATCCCACCGCCGCCGGTCGATTCCTGCTCGACGTGTAATGCCTCGTGTAATACGCATGGGCCCCCAACACCACACGCGCCTGACCGTCACTCAACTTCTGCGTCAACAACCATGCCCGCGGCGAATTCGCACGCGACGAACGCGACATCGCCGCCACCCAATTCTTCACAAACTGATCCTCCCTGAACTTCGAAACCAATCCACGCACAGTCTTACCCGCCGCCCGATACTCCTTTCGCCGATTCGCATCACGCGTCCAGTTCGATACCCATCCCACATAATCCGCCAGATACTCATGCCCCCGCGCCGCCTTCAATATCCGACCCGCCATCGCACGCGCCGCATCCTCCGTCTTCGACACATACAACAAATACGATATCGCCGACCCCACATAATAATCATTCGATGGATGATTCATCACCATCTGCTCCGCCATCGCCTTTGCCTTCCCGCTGTCCTTCATCCGATCCCGATACAAATCAAACGCCAGCGCATAAGCAATCCGATGCTCGTTCCGCTTATTCTTCCCCAACGCGCCCAACAACACTTTCTCCGCCTCCCCATACTTCTCCTTAGGCGTCCACTCCACATATCGCCTCGCAATATCATTCACCACCGCCTCCTCACCCAAGATCTCCGCCAACAACCTCAACGCCTCCCCCGTCCGCCCCTCCCGCTGATACGCATACGACACATACGACAACACGCCAAACCGATCACGCCGCTTCGGATACGCCTTCGCATACGCTCTCGCCACCCTCTCAATCTCCCCAGCCTTCCCCTTCGCCGCACTCAACATCTCCACATGCCGCTTATGCATCGCCGCCGTACTCCGTATCCCCCGAGCCTTACCCATCGCCGCCACCGCATTCGTATACTGCCCCAACGCCGCATAATTCTCCGCTACATACAAATGCAGGTACCGCTTCTGCTCATCCGACAATGGCAATCCCTTCGCAAACACCTTCCGCGCCAAAACATTGGCCACCGACCACGCCGACGCCCGACGCGCATCCCCAAAACCATGTACAGCCACCTCCGCCGCAAACCTCCCCTTCTTCAACCGATCCACCATCTCCTCCGCCAACTTTGCCGCCGCCAGATAACTCTTCCCGTTATTCATCCGATTCAGCAACCGAATAGCCTTCACCCCATCCTCACGCGCCGCCGCGCCGCCCAACTTCCAAACCCCTTCGTACGCCGCCGCCGCCTCACGCACCTTCCCCGCACGCTCCAACGTTCGCGCCAAAACACGCCCCACACGCACTGCCGCACCATCCTTGCCATACCTCGACAAAAACTGACGAGCCGTCGCAACAATCTGCTCCGTACGCGAAGCCGCCACCAAACCATCCAGATACTTCAGCATCACCGCCCGATGCTCCCGATGCCGTGGCTGCGCCGTAACAAAACGCTCCCCCGTCCGAATCAACCCAAATACCCGCCCATGCTCATGATACAAATTCACCAGCTCCACCATGATCCGCCCCGCCTCCGGCGATCGATCAATCGTCTTACTCAATCCCGCCTCCAACCCCGATGCTTTCTTACTCACCTCGTCCAGACCCTTCTCCTGCCCATTCAACACCCCTCCTCCCCCTAACACCAAAACCAACACAACCAAAATCCCAACCAACCGCTTCATTCGATTACTCATATCAATCACCTCACAGGTGCTCGTCTTCTTCGTCATCATGTACATCCGTTAACATCCATCTACACCCTACACCAATCCAGCTCAAAAACCAGCCTTCGCCAGCGCATCCGAAATCCGCTTCGATTCCGCCGCCAGTTTCGATTCCGGGAAATCACCCACTACCTGGTCAAATCGACGCTTCGCATCCTTCCGTCGATTCAACCGATACAGACACCGTCCGTAATTAAACAAAATCACATCCAGAAATTTCGCATCCGGATGATCCGACATGACCGATTCAAACGTCTCCACCGCCCGACTGTAATCCTTCTTCTCATAGTAGTAATTCGCCATCTTGGCCACCGCTTCACCCACCCTCCCCGATTCCGGGAACTTCTCGAACACCTTCTTGTATTCCTGAAACGCCTTTTCCTTCAACTGCTCCGCCTGCTGCTCCTTCGCCTTCGCCGCCATGTCGTCATAACACTGTGCAATCCCAAACTGTGCCTCACCCCGCAAATCAGACGCCTTCAGATTCACCAGTCGCGAATACAGACTGATCGCCCGATTCAGGTTCCCCTGCTTCCGCGCCACGCCCGCCAACTGCAGCATCGCGTCATCCACAAACCCCGAATTCGGAAACTCCCGCTGCAACCGCTGTGCCATCGCCGCCGCAAGTTCCAGCTTGTCCATCTGAAAATAAATCTGCCACAATTGCACATACGTCTCTTCCAGAATCCGCCCGCCCAGCTTTCTCGCATCATCCACAATCTCTTCACATGTCTCCAACGCCTCTCCATACTTCGCCTTGGCATTCGCCGCCAGTCCGAACTCCTTGTAATGCGTCCCAATATGCGTCAACGCGGTCGCCGTCTTTAACTTCGTCTTCAGCCTTAACTCCTCATCGGAGATCTGCGCCCGCGTCACACGCACACCACCCAGATTACCCTCCACACAACGAGCCGTCGCCTTCAAATCCTTTGCCTTCGATGTCGAATTCAACTTGTCCGCATAAGTCACACGTAACAGATCACCCGGCGCCGCACTCAATGCCTGATCGCCTCGATTCACCTTCGCATCCACATCCACCTTAACGACCGCAATGGTTGTGCGAAACACCCCCGAATGAATCGAATCATCCTTCGCATCCGCCTTGATATCCTTCAACAGATCACTCCCCGCACTCTTCCCATTCCCTTGATCACCATCCGGCAACGTCGGCACCCCCTTTCCATCCGTTCCCCCCGACGTCTCCACTGACTTCGAAGCGCCACCCACACCCTTCTCCTCCAGCCGAACCTCCTTCAACACAATCTCCATCGAATCAATCAACTTCAACGGATCGACCTTCGGACGCTGATCCTCCGGAATCTTATTAATGTCAATCTTCTCAGCACGCTTCCCCGCCGCCTTCGCAATCAAATCCGCCATCTCATTCTCTAGCTCCTCTGGCGTCTTCTCACGATAAACCTCCGCACGCGCCTTCAACACATCCGCCTCATCCGTCACATCCCGATCCGCATCAATAACCTGCACATTGCTCTCCTTGCCCAACACAACGCCCTGAAGATCATCCGAAAATGCCCCGTCCATGATCGAAACCTTCCCGTTCCCTACCACAAGAATCGTCTGCGTACGTTTTTCGTTGAACTTCCGATCCGCCGTATGCGCATCCGTATACGTCACCGTAATCTTGTCATCCCCCTTCAACTCCAATTGCCCGTTCTCAGGCCGTGGCCTTCCCAACTTCGTCGCAATCGATCCCAACACCAATCGCACGTTTTTCCCAACCGGAATACACTTCACCAATTCCCTATCCCCCGATGTGGCCTTCACCTCCACCTGCACCGTCTCCCCTTTTTCCAATACGGCCAAATCCGCATCTTCGATCTTGATAAACAGCCGCTTACCCGCCTCCGATTTCTGCGTCGCACGATCCTTCTCACTCAACGCCGTCCCAACCTTCTCCAGCGCAGCAATCGCCCTTGAATAATGCCCCAGCTGAAAATGCCCCAAACCGATGTAGTAATACGCCTCGTTCACATGCTGTGAAACCGGAAACTTTTCTATCACCGCCCGCATCGCCTTGAAACACTTCCCGTAATTCCGCCCCTCATAAAAACACACCCCGATCTTCAACAACGCCTCCGCCCGCTGCTTCTCATCCCGATTCGTCTCCTCGGACACCACGGCAAACTGCGCACGCGCACGATCAAACGCACGCTCTTTCTTCATCAGGTGCTCGCCCAACTTCATATGAGCCAAAAACCGATGTTTCGACTTCGGATACCGCTCAATCACCGATTGATAGATCTCAACCGCTTTTTTGATCTCATTCGCCGCATATCGCAGATCACCCGCCTCAATTAACTTCTTCGCCGCCCGATCCTCAATGATCGAACCACGAACCGCAGCCTTGGGCTTACTCGCCTGCCCCAACACTTCATAAATCCCAAGAATCCCAAACACCATCAGGACTAGGGCAACCATCAACACTCGATGCATTCGCTTCATCGCATTTTTCCTATTTGCACGTCAAACTTATCAATCCCTGTCCCCCTACCAACAACCCCGCGCGCACACCAATCCCCTGCCGCTGTATAAACGACAACCCCCAGCACGCCCGCGCCCATCAAACCACGCAGGCTACCCACTCTGTCAGGAATGGAGCGTTCTGCCATCAAACCGTCCCACGCTCCGGCAATAGGTCTAGACAAACAATTCCTTAATCGCCTTGCCCTTATCCACAAGTCGCATCGGGCGCTCCAGCGGCGTGTTCACTTCCTTGTTCGGATCAATACCCAATGCATAACACACCGAAGCGTGTAAGTCCGGAACCTTCACCGGACGATCCTTCGGCAACACACCATCAATATCACTCGAACCTACAACCGTCCCCCCTTTAACTCCACCACCCGCCATAAAGCACGAGAAACATCGGGCATGATGGTCACGACCCGCGTTATTATTCACACGAGGCGTACGACCGAATTCACTCAACACAATCACCAGCGTCCGCTTCAGACGTCCGGTCTTGTTCAGATCCTCGATCAACGATGCCAACGCCGGATCCATAATGTCCCCGTGAGCCTGCATCGCCGGGAAGTTATTCGAGTGGGTATCGAATCCGCCCCGATTCACCTGCACAAAACGTACACCGGTTTCCACGAGTCGCTTGGCCAGCAAGGCGCCGCGACCAAACGGGTTGTCCCCATACCGCGTCAACTCTTCCCCACTGATCTGGTCAAAATCAAACGCCTTCAAAGCGGGTGATTGCATCAGGGCGACAGCTTCCTTCGTCGCCGTCTCCGTTGATTTCATCTTGGCGCTTCCGCGCGCCGCACGCGTCCGGGCATTCATCTTCGCAAGAATCTCCAGTCGCTTGTTCCCACGCGTCTTGTGAATCCCTTCCGGGAACGCAAGGTACGGATCGCGGAAACCCGGCCGCGCCACATAATACGCTTCACACGCCTGACCCAGATAACCCGCTCGACGCGCCTGACCATTGATCGAAATGAAGGCAGGCAGATCACCCATGCGATTCTTCTCATGCACCACAACCGAACCGATACCCGGATGGATCAGGTTGGGCGATGCGTTATACGAGGTCTGCAACTGATAAGACGCCCGACCGTGATCGCCGTTCGTCCCCGCAATCGAACGAATCAGCGACGCATGATGCATCTGTTTCGCCAATCGGGGAAAGATCTCGCTGATCTCCACACCCTTCGCTGACGTCTTGATCGGATTGAATTCACCCTGCGTAGGACGTCCCGGTTTCGGATCCCACGTGTCGAGGTGACTCATCCCACCACCGCACCAGAACAGGATGACCTGATCAGCCTTCTGTTTACCCGCCGTACCCGCCAGTGAAATAAGCTGGTTCACATGCATCCCCAGCAGGCTCGCGCCCGATGCAGCCAACAAGTTACGACGCGTTAAACGGTAATCCTGACATGCGTTCGACATAATGCCTACTCCAAGGTTTCACGCTCGCTCAATTCCGCAAGCAATTTCGTCCAATCCTTAACCGTAAATGTTCTCTTACGGCAAAAACCGAAATTCGTGACTGTTCAACAACGCCCATCGTAAATCCGCCAACCCTTCCTTGGGCTTACTGTCTCCCGAAACGATCTCACGACCCTCCGCCAGTTCCACCGCACTCGGCTTCCGCGTTAGAATCTCCAGATAAACAAACTCAATCGCACGATCCACACTTGCGCCCTTGCCCGAAATCAACCGATGCACCGGCTCCAGCGGGCCGACGCGCGATGCCTCATGCGTCAACTTGCCGTTCAATATCATCAATTGCTGACGCATCGAAGGTGTATCCTCACGGAAGTCACCAAGCCTCGCCCGGGCCGGCTGACCAAACACACGCAGGAAGTGCGCCGGATTGGCCGGCGTCGCCATACGCATCGATGAGGAATAGCTCGGATTGTCATCAAAAGTTCGCTCAACCGTTTTGTAAATGTACTTCATCCGATCCTGGCGATTTCGAGCCGCCATCGCAGCCATACGCTCGGCTTGCAATTGCTCATCCGTCTTCTGCTTCAACATCCGAAGCTCGGCTTCCGTATCCTTCTGATTCAACTGCTTGTCAAAATCAATCTCAATGGTCTTCTCAAGGTCATAACCCGATGGCGCTGCCCCACTCCCCTTCTTCATCGCCGCCATCGCAGCGTCCCCGTTACCACCCAAATTGGTCGATGTCGCCGGAGTCGATCCCTTGGCGGGAGTCTCCCGGCCAACTGGAATGCGAATGCGCTCCTTATACGTCTTCACATTCGCCCCGGCAGGCCATTTCTTCCTGGACAAATGTCCCGCCGTCACGATCGAATCGTACAGCACTTCACTGATCATCCGACGCTCATTCGCCGCGGTAAACGCCTCGCGCGAGGCTTTCGCGACCTTCTTATCTGCCGATACCGGCAGATGACTCCGTTGATACGACTCAGACGTCACAATCATCTTGATCAAAGCCCGAAGGTCATAACCCGTCGCCACAAACTCATTCGCCAGATACGAAAGCGTCTTGGGGTGCGAAGGCGTGTTGTATTCTGAAAAATCATCCAGCGGAATCACGATCCCGCGACCAAGCAACTGTGCCCAGACCCGATTCACAAACGACTGTGAAAAATAGCGGTTATACGGATCGGTAATCATCTTCGACAACTGCTCACGCAACTCGCTCGGACGATACAGATCGCTCGTGACGTTCAACTTCTTACGCTGAGCAATCGCATCACCTTCAATATCAATCCCGCCCGGCCCCTTTTTCTTCTTGCCGATGGATGTGTCAGCCGAATCCAGCAAACTGTCGATCGAATCGCCGCTATCGGCAACACTTGCTTTGGCTCGTGCCTGCGCCTCTCGCAACGCCCGCAATCGCGCCACATGCGGCGGAGTTACCATCGGCTTGTCAATCGCAAACGGAAACTTCGGCATCACAGGCGTTCGTGTCTTCGGCTTCTTACGCTCCGGAGGCCACAAAACAGACATCTTGTTCGACTCCGTCGTGTATACCGAATTCGTAAACCGACTCTGCACACGCGTCGTCTTCCCGAAATAGGCCGCAAAGTTATAAAACTCGCGCTGCTTCCAGTCATCAAACGGATGATCATGACACTGCGCGCACGAAATGCGAATACCCATGAACACCTGCGCCGTCGCGCCGGCCAACGCCATCGCATCCGCATCATCACCGAGGATAAACCCCACCGCAGGAGATTGGTTCGCCTTGCCGTTCGCCGAAATCATCTCACGCGCCATCACATCATAAGGCACACCATTCCGTATTGACCGATTCACATATGCAAGCCATTGCGACCCGCCCGAGGTATTCGTGCGGATACGAAGCATGTCCGCGAAAAACACCGTCCATCGATCCGCAAAACGAGGATGCTGCAAAAGCTTGTCAACAAGTTTTTGGCGGCGTTCCTTCGGCGACCACGCTTGATACGCCTTGATCTCCGCCTGCGATGGAATGCGACCGATCAGATCCACGGTCAACCGTCGAAGAAATGCCAGGTCATCAATCCGCCCGGTCTTCACAAGCTTCAATTTGGATTTTGAGTTTTCACCCGCAAGAACCTTGTCCAGTTGAGTCACCGCGCCAACCGGAAGGCTCATCGCCAGGAGGAGGACCGCAATGGAACAGATCATGTACCGGCTAATCATCGCTGTGCGCACCATTCGTTCGCTCCATCTGGATTTTTCGTGACAAAAAAGACCGTTTCGCACTCTTTCGCGCCAAAACCGACCCCAAAAAACGCACTTCAATCGGTTTCGAACCCCCGTTTTTTCCCTGTTTTGCCACAATGCGTATCTTATCATCGGCGATAATTTTACGCCAGTTCTTATTTCCCAGCCGCTTCCTAACCCCCCTCCCGCCTCGTATAACAGTTGTTGCATCCCCCGCCACAGGTTACACCACCACCCCACATCATTTATCCAGTCGTCTTCCGTCACCTCATAGGTGTTGTTACCTACCGGGCTTCCGCTCATCCTCATGTGCATTTGCCCCATCACCCTCCCTAAATCCTCATTTCTGAACCATAAACGGCAATATTGACTAATATTAAAATTCACCTATTCGCCCGATCCGCGACAAAACCCCGGCCTATTCAAGAATTAAACGTTTCAAAAAATTCACGATTCCAGTACACTACTAAAGTAGTGCTGGACGTCTTAGCGCGGATGGTACATCAAACACGGGGATGAGTCGGCTTAATCGCATTCGCGCAACAGTCGTAAAAACAATCGGTTATAAACTTCCTAAAGACCTCTCGATGGAGGCAGGAGGAATGAAATGCGTCATCGTCGCAGCATGATCGGGCATGAACTACGTCAACGCCTCGCCATACTCAGCCGGCACATCAACGTCCGTTCAGAAAACACCACTCACAGCCCAGTATCAGGCATTTCTGACAAAGTTGAGGATCGGCTGGCCCGGATCGTCGGTCCCCAACAAGCCGAACTTCTCGAACCGCGCGTCCTCCTCTCCGGCACACATACTCTTCTCATCACTGAAATGCTGGCCCGAAATGATTCCATCATCGCCGATGAGGACGGTCAATTCTCCGACTATATCGAAATCTACAACCCCGGCCTGTCCACCGTCAATCTGGACGGCTGGTCCCTCACCGATAATGCCGATTCCCTCGATAAATGGACATTTCCGGCTGTTTCGCTAGATCCGGGTGAGTTTTTGGTCGTGTTTGCTTCAAACAAGAATCGCACCAATCCGGCGAGTGAGCTGCATACGAATTTCAAACTCGACGGCGACGGCGAGTATCTAGCCCTTGTAGAGGGGGACGGATCCACGATTGCACATGAATATTCACCCAATTTCCCCAATCAGCCTGAGGATGTCTCCTACGGCTTGAGTTTTGAGGGTGAATCCCTGATCGATCCGGAGGCAACGACTCAATACCTAGTGCCCACCGACAATTCTCTCAGGACCAATTGGACACAGCCCGGGTTTACTCCCGGACCTGAATGGAAGTCTGGCGCAATGGGTATCGGATTTGGCCTACAGGGCGCGGCAAGTACTCATATCTCCACAGATATCAGCAGTGATATGGACGGGGTGAACAGCTCCGCATACATGCGACTTCCTTTCAACGTATCCAACCCCGCGGCGTTCAATTCATTAGAGTTGGATCTGACCTACGATGACGGTTATGCCGCCTATCTGAATGGGACGCTTGTCGCCAGCAAGAACGTGCCGGGAACACTTGCCTTTGATTCGGCCGCAACGCAGTCAATCGAAGTTCCCGTAACAATCACAGAGGCGGACTTTGATTCACCTGACACGTTATCGACCATCACACAGCACGTTGCGGGCGTTGCAGCAACCACGCTTGAGAATGGTCCAACGGGTGATTATCTGCGCCTGGTCCATGATGGAGCTAACAATAGCCAAAACGGCATCGCGTTTGATCGTGTGTTTGAGGGGGCAGCACAACGGATTACGGCGGACTTTGACTATCGCGCCTTTTCCAATAATGGAGCTCCCGCTGACGGGTTTGCCTTCATTCTGCTTCCTACTCAGGGACAATTCGGTGTGGGTGGACCCGGCACGACAGGCGCAATTCAGGTAGAACAACAAGGACTTGCCGGGGCATTAACCGTCGGTTTCGATGTTCACCCTGCTCCCGGAACCAATACCGTTAATCTCACCTGGAACGGTTCGATCATCCAAAGTTCTCTCATCTCAACAGGAACATTCGACATTGACGACGGCCAATGGCACCACGTCAACATTGACGTCGAGGCTGTCGACGGAGGCGCTAACGTCACAGTGACTATCGTGCCCAATGTGCATGGGGCTCCGGGAACGCCGTTTGTAGTGCCTGATATGGATAGTCGATTTGTCCCCGGTTTCACACCCTATGAGTCGCGTGTGGAATTCGGCGGACGAACGGGCGGATTGAACATGACGGTTGATCTGGACAACATCAATGTTGCATACCAGGCATCGGCGGCCGCGGTCCCCACCGATACCATTGACTTAACCGGTGACCTTGGCTTATTGCAGACGGGGTCGAACGTTCTTGCGATCCATGGGCTGAACGTCTCGGATACGGACAGTGATTTTGTGATCGATGCCTCCTTGCGAGCAGGTGGCGGCGAATTGGTTCAGGTGGACAAGGAACGCTTCTTCACGACGCCGACACCCGGAGCAGTGAACGACTCCGGCGAGCCAGCGCCTTCGCTTGCGCCAACAATATCGATCGGTAGTCAAACATTCGAGGGAAGTTTTCAGGTTGAAATTGACGGTCCAAGCAATGATGCCGAGGTTTACTACACAACAAACGGATCTTTGCCAACATTGAATTCGACGTTGTATGCGGGGCCGATCACCATTACGAGTACGACGCAACTGCGGGCGCGGGCGATTGAACCGGGATTCAGTCTCAGTGAAGCGGTGAGCGAAGTTTACATCCAGCGCAATACGAATGTGAACGATTTCTCGAGTGATCTGCCGGTGATCGTGTTGGAGACATTTGGCCAGGTGACTAACAACATTCAGGCCGTCCCTCAGAACGGCCAGATGTTTGCGCAATGGATGATGTTCGAGCCGGATGAGGTGACGGGACGAACCACTCTTAATTCGGAACCGACATTATCGACACGTGCCGGCTTTAAGATTCGAGGGTCGAGTTCGGCAGGACGACCAAAGCCGAGCTTTACGATTGAGGCATGGGATCAGGTGAATGACGATAAAGACATCATGCCTCTGGGTATGCCGGAAGAGTCAGATTGGATTTTGTACGCGGCGTACAACTTTGATCTGGCGATGTTGCGGAATACCTTTGCTTATGAATTATCCAATCAGGTAGGACGTTATGCGGTTCGTACAAGATTCGTAGAGTTGTACGTCAACCGTTCGGACAACGGGGCTCAACTTCACGACAACGATTACATGGGTGTCTACGTCCTGATGGAGAAAATCAAGGTAGGTGACGATCGGGTTGATATTACGAAGCTCGAACCTCAGGACAACGCCGAGCCGGATGTAAACGGGGGATACGCCCTGAAGATTGACCGGGCAGATCCGGGCGATGCAGGATTCGGGGCAGGCGGTCAGACAATTCGATTTGTCGATCCGAAAGAAGAGGAAGTGACGCCCCAACAGCGTTCCTATATTTCGGGCTTCATCAATGACATGGCGGCATCGTTGAACGATCCGAGTCCCGCAACGGGTTATCCGCAATTCATAGATGAGATGTCATGGGTGGATCACCACATTTTGAACGTAATTACCATGAACGTCGACGCGTTGCGATTGAGTACGTACTTCTACAAGGATCGCGGCGGCAAGTTGGAGTTTGGCCCAATTTGGGATTTTGATCGGTCAATGGAATCTACTGACGGTCGTGATAACAACCCACGGTCGTGGCGAGGTACGGGCGACGCGACGGACTTTTTCAATTATCCATGGTGGAATCAGTTGTTTGATGCACCGACAGGGGGTGGACCGAATTTCTCGGCAACGGAGTTTGGTCAGCTATGGGCGGATCGATGGGGAGAATTGAGAGAAGGCGTGCTGTCAAACGAAAACCTTGAGGCGATTGTTGATTCGCAAGCCGCAGAGATTCGTGAAGCGCAGGTACGCAATTACATGCGTTGGTCCAATCTCAACCCGCGAGGCGGCTGGGAAAACGAACTGAACATTATGAAAAACTGGCTCACTGATCGGGCTGACTGGATTGACGATCAGATTCTGGATGCGCCTTCGATCGACAATGCCGGCGGCGCGATCAGCGGTCCTACGCCGGTTAATCTGACGGCCCCTGCCGGGACTATTTACTATACGACTAACGGAACTGATCCACGTGGACAAATCGGCGGCCAAGAAGTGATATCCACGACAGAATTGGTTGACCGAGATGACGCCAAAACCTGGATTGTACCGTCGAATGGAAATGACGGAACCAACTGGACTCTGGTCGGTTTCAACGACGGCAGCTGGAACTCAGGTGACGAAGGCGGAATTGGTTATGATGACAACCCTACATACGACACGTTTATTGGTACAGGCCTTGACGTGACAGCAGCGATGGATGGCGTGAGTACATCGGCGTACATGCGTATTCCGTTTACGGTCTCAGCAGGCAGTCTTAACGGAATCAATCAGATGACACTCAAGATGCAGGCGGATGACGGGTTCGTCGCGTATCTCAACGGTGTCGAAATCGCTCGACTAAATGCTCCGGGCAGCGTCAATTCACCCCCTGCATTTAACGCCGCGGCCAACGGAAATAACCCGGACGGAACAGCGGTCTCGTTCGTAACCCACAACGTTACCTCATTCATATCCGAGCTTCAGGAAGGAAACAATATCCTTGCCATACATGGGTTAAATGACGGCCTTGGCAGCTCGGATTTTCTAAGCAATGCGGAACTCGAAATCGCTGAGATTCTTGAAATCGGAGACGAAGGCCTAAGCCCTGATGCGATTGAGTATACAGGGACGTTAACGATCAACCAGAATGTCAACCTCGTGGCGCGCGCCTTTGATGGATTGAACTGGTCGCCTCCTATTCGAGCAGATTTCTATGAGGACAATCTGGAGAATGTTGTAATCAGTGAGATCAACTACCATCCACAGGATCCGACGGCAGATGAACTGCTTATTGATGCGACATTCGAGGATGGGGATTTTGAGTTTGTTGAATTGCACAACCCCACAGATGAAGTGATCGAACTTTCAGGATTGCAATTTACGAACGGTATCCGTTTTGAATTGAAGGGCGTCCAGGCTGAGACGTTGTTGGGAACGAACTTCGGCACCAATGCAGGCGGATTTGTTTATAGCGATGATCCATTCACCGGAACGAATAATCCGGGATTTGCGGACGGCGTACTGGACGCAAATGCAGGGAATGGTGGTGACCCGGCTGTACTGTTTGACGGAACGGACGATCGTATTCTGGTCGGGAATAAGGCCGAGTTGAACTTCGATGATTCGGATGCATTTTCCATCTCGGCATGGATTAAGACGGACACGCCGAATCGGGACATTATTTCGAAGATGGAGTTGGGTACGGATGACCTGAAGGGTTGGCGACTGGGACTGAATGCCGATGGTCAGGTGGAGTTCAGGTTTATTTCGGATGCCGACTTTGAGCCAGTTGCGGGGTTGCTTTTCCCTCGCGTTATCCATGTCGCGGCAGACACCACATCATTGGCTGACGGACAATTTCACCACGTGGTCATGACCTATTCGGGGGCGGGGAATAGTGCCAGCGTAGGGTTCTTTGTCGATGGCGTTGCGATCGGCAATTTCATCATACCCACAGGGAATATCAGCATCACAGGTCAGGATCCAACGTCAAGCGAACCTGTACTCATCGGTGCGTATGGAACAACACGACACTTTGACGGAGTGATTGACGAATTGGCGGTATTGAATGGAATCGTCAGTTCTCAGGAAGCATCCAGACTATTCACCGACATCACTTCGGGTGATAACTATACAACCCGAATATTGGGACTGGATCCGATCGCGTATTGGAAACTAAGCGAAAATCCCGGTGCAACAACTGCTGCGGACGAGACAGGCAATCATGATGGCACTTATGAAAACTTTGCGGGCAGCGCATTTGGTCAGCCAGGTGTGGTTTCGGATGGGGCGTTGACGATTGATCTTGGCCCGGGTGATACTGGAGGCCCGACGAGCGGCGGCTGGAGCCAGACGTTCGATCTATTGAATAACGAGACCGTGGAATTGGAATTCGACTACCGCATGGTTTTGGGAGAAGGGTTTGAGGCGAATGAGTTTGCACAGTTCATTGTTGAGATTGACGGCGTGCGACTTGGTGGCGATGTCGATGGTTCAGTGCTTCAGGTCTCGGGCAATGGGGATGGTGGTGGTGCGGATGATACCGGTTGGCTTAGTGCCCAGTTCTCTACTGCATTGAGCGCCGGCACGCACACGCTGACCATTGGTATTTTCAACAATCAGGCGGATTCACCGGACGAATCGGTACAAGCGTTCATCGATAATCTTTCTCTACAAACCTTGCCTAATAGCCCGAGGCTGCAGCCGGGCGAGAGTGCTGTGGTTGTCGCAAACGCCTCGGCGTTCGGGGCGCGATACGGACTGGGGACAGCGGCTATTCTGGGTGAGTTCGAGGGCTCGCTGGATAACGGCGGCGAACAGATCGTGTTATCGTTCGGTGCTAACACCCCTTTGATTGATTTCGAGTATGACGATGACGGCAGTTGGCCGGGCCGGTCGGATGGTAGCGGGTCGACGCTCGAATTGGTCGATGTGAATGGTATTCCGGCAGCAGGGATTGCCAGAACAGACCATCTGGAGACCAGTGGTAACTGGAGGTCAAGCAGCGAATATGGAGGGACTCCCGGTTCACTTGGGATTGGCGCCCGTAGAGATGTTGTCGTCAACGAAGTGCTGCCCCATACGGATCTCCCGTCTTTGGATACGATTGAGTTGCACAATACAACCGGTGCGCCCATTGACATTAGCGGTTGGTTCCTTAGTGACTCGAAAAATGACTATCGAAAATTCGAGATTCCGAGCGGGACGATCGTTCCTGCCGGTGGATACATCTTGTTTGACGAAAGTGACTTCAATAGCTCGGGCGGTGTGGATCCAAAGGATTTCGCCCTCAACGGTGCGCATGGGGATGATGTGTGGCTCTTGGAAGCAGATGGGAGTGGGAATCTGCTGAGCTTTGTTGATCACATTGAATTTGACGCGGCGGCTAACGGTGAGTCGATTGGAAGGTGGCCGAACGCTACCGGTATTCTGTATCCTCAAGCTTCAACAAGTCTTGGTTCCGCCAACACCGGTCCACGAATCGGCCCGCTGATTATCAGTGAAATTCATTACCATCCTCAGGCACCGACGGCACAGGAACTGGCAATTGATCCAAGTCTGGAGACGTCGGATTTTGAGTTTGTGGAGATTTACAATCCTCTAGGGGTCGCGGTTGACTTAACGGATTGGCGCATTCGCGGCGGTGTGGATTATGATTTTGATGACGGCCAAATGATTCAGGCAGGTCAGGCGTTGACGATCATCAAGTTCAACCCGACCAATCCTGAAAATACGAATCGATTGACGGCCTTCAGGACGCGATACGGGATTGACGCAGCAACTCCATTGCTGGGCGGGTATAGCGGGCAACTGGATAATGGAGGTGAGCGTGTTACGTTGCAACGCCCGGATGCTCCGCCGCTTGATGAACCTGATTTCATTCCTCGTTTGATTGAGGATCGTGTGATTTACGATGACGTTTCGCCGTGGCCGGAGAGTGCAGATGGCACAGGCGATTCGATTAGTCGTGTGGCATCGAATTCATTCGGCAGTTTCGGTTCGAGCTGGGATGGTGAAGTGCCGACTCCGGGCACTGCAACGTTTGGCGGAGGCGGGACGCCAGAGGTGGACGTGCATCTTGTGCCGCGACTTGTACCGACGAATGGGGACACGTCAGGCGTGTTGCCGTTTGAGGATAGCCCTGGTCCCGATTTCTGGGTACGTGAAGGCCGAATGTTTAACCTCGAAATATGGGTCAAAGTGGATCAGGCGTTTGATACGTTTACCGGCGGTTCGGTTCGTGTGACATATGATTCTTCTGTCGTTCAGCCGGTAAGTGTGGATCATGGCGGCGTATTCGATGGAGCCAATCCTGTTGAAACAATTGATTTGGGATCAAGCTTCGTGGAACTGGGCGGTGACGTAAGTCAGGCTGGTCTTGGAGCAACGGAATTTGTTAAGCTCGGGACCATTCTGTTTACAGGAAAGGGTGACATTGATCCTACGTTGAGTGAGTTTGGGCCATTTTCGATGGGATTCGTTCCAGATGCCGGGCCTTCACCGTTTATGCTTGCGGGGAATGGACCGAGCGGCACGGATATTAAGCCGGCGCCGGATGCGACGGTGCGTGCTGTTCCTTATGATTTTGACAACAATGATGTGGTCAATTTTGCTGATCTCGGGTTTTTCCTCGGTGCGCTGGGCGAAACGCCGGGTGGTTCGCAACCACCGTTTAGTGACTGGGCGGACTTCAACGGTGACAATATTGTGGATGGCGATGATCAGGACCTGATCGTCAACGCATTTGGAAAGTCGATCACTGATCCGACACTAGTAATTGACAATGATGCTCCGACAGAAGGCGTAGGCGACGGCGGTGGTGGCTCGATCGCAGCATTGCTTGCTGCCGCGTTGCTGGATCCCGTGGACACAATAGGCGGCGCTGACGGATTGAACGAGGACGATGAAGAGGAAGCTGTAACCGCCGATGGAGACGGTGGTGTCAATGTTCTGGCCGAGGCTGAAGGGATCGGCGTGTGAAGGATTTGTGAGATTGCTTAAATGAAGCGAAGGTCGCGTTAACACACGCGACCTTCGCTTTTTTATGGCTTAGATAGGGTCCAAATGTGGATGGTCAGATACGTTGGATATTCACACCTTGCGTGCCGGATTCGAACCAGGAATAAAGGAGTTGGCCATTAGGCATAACTTGGCCGCGTGCCCATCGACCGCCGCCTGACGCAAGCGTGTCGAACGCCCATGCGCCTGGCGCCCCCGTACCGGAGGCGCGAACCAGAGCATTCGTTGACTTGTTAAAGAAGAGGATGTTAGCCTGATTATTCTGATAGAAAAGCGTGGTGTACAGTCCTTGCGAACGCTTCTGTGCGACAGGCTGCGTTTGCCAGTTCCCGTTGATAAAACGGGCGAATTTCAGGTCTGCGTTATGAGCATCGTAATAGCTAACGGCAGGTGTACCGTCCGAGGCAAAGACGAGTGACGTAAACCCGCCGCCGCCAAGCGTGGGATCGATGGTATTAATATTCCATCCGCCTGCCCCGTCCTGTTCGGCATACCGAAAACGACCATCGGAAGTGTTTTCGTAAGCAACTGCCCAGCGACCTGTGATATCATTCCATTGAAGCGAGGCATAACGACCCACATCATCCTGCGTCTCGACTTCCGTAATGATCCACGACACTCCCTGTTTCTGTGCAAAGAGTAGATTGCCCTGGGACTTATTGTAATAAGCAACATTGGGATGGTTCGCTGTATCAAACTGAAGTGAAGGGTAAAGGCCAACTGTTCTACGCGTCTGCACAGCTTCAACCGTCCATGATGTTCCGTTGAAGTGAGCGTATTTCAGGTCGCCATTGAATGCATCGTAGTAGGCGACGCCGGGCGATCCGTTGGCGTCGAGCGCCATGTTAACGTAAATGCCGACCTCTTGGCTTTGGTCGTCAATGATGGTCGATGCAGACCATCCGGATGCAGGGTTGTGTGTTGCATACTTGAGCGCCCCATCATTAATATCGTGATAAGCAACATGGACCACACCGTTCTGATCGGTCGCGATTCCATTGCTCAACCCACCGGGCAGGAACTGGTCGGCAACGGGCATCGGGAGGTTACTGGTCGATGTCAACTCGAAAGACGCATTGGAGTCGGTAACCGTCACCTCGCCGAAGATCGTTCTTGTGAATGTCGAAGATTCAACTGTCTTAATCAGACCGATATCCTTGGCGTAGTAAAGGTCTTCGGTGGTCTGCCTGACCTCTGTACCACCGAGGAATTGAGCATCATCGGTTCTGTTGTAAAGGATATGGACGACATCTTCGAATGTGCCGGCAGGTACAGTCAGTGGGCCGTGCGATAATATCTGAAAGGATCCGGAAATATCTCCTTCAAATTCCGTTCCATCCCTATCACCTGCCGTAATCTCACCTTCAAATTCCCCGTTGAAGTTGTAAGTGCGGCCAACTTCAACGATGGACGGCAACAGGTTGATCGGAGGATTGATGTCGCTGAATCCCGCTCCGTCCGGTTCAACCTCCTCCTGGCGATGCTGATGAAGTCCACTGTCATCAAGGTGGTAGAAAAATGTATCCTGGAAACTGGGGTCCGAGGGAAACGTCGAAATCAACGGAAAACTTGTGCTTCCGTGAAGTGACGTGGCTGCGCCAACTGTATCCACTCGCGTGGCCGACTCTCCATCCTCGGTACCGGTGTAGCTCCACGTAGCACCGGGTGAAAGCGGTGTAAAATATGCACCGACAGGGATCATCTCACCAGTCAGCAGCGTTCGCTCTTCGAGAAATTCGAACTGAGGGGAATTAGTAAGCGTTTGTGGCATCCGGGCGCGCACCTTTTTCTTAAGACGCCTGATGTATCGCCAGAGGGTGTTCATAGGTAGACCGTCCTTCAAAAACTAACCGTATCCTCATATTGTACCAGAGGCTACCGCAATGTGTTAATACCGACTCGAAACCCATGTAGCAGGGCAATTGGAAATTGCGTTTGGCGAGCATAATTCGATGGCGTAGGATCAACGTATCTGAACGAAGGGTGGAGAAAATGCACCCATTAGGCAAAGGACAATGGCAGTCGGCAAACCACGATGGACATCACCGCTGAGATGAGTACGAAATACTTGAAAATACGCGGCGCACGTGAACACAACCTTAAGAATGTCGATATCGACATTCCCCGGGACAAGATGATTGTGATTACGGGGTTAAGCGGTAGTGGCAAGAGTTCGCTGGCGTTTGACACGATTTATGCTGAAGGTCAGCGTAAATACATGGAAAGTCTCAGCTCGTACGCGCGCCAGTTTCTGGATCAGATCGCCAAGCCGGATTTTGATGAAATTGAAGGACTTCCGCCAACCATCGCAATCGAACAGCGATCTGCATCACATAATCCGCGTTCGACGGTTGCCACAACAACTGAAATATACGACTACCTGAGGCTGATGTATGCACGCGTGGGTGAACCGCATTGCTGGCACGTCGACGAAAAAGAGAAGAAATGCGGAAAGCCTATTGAAAACACCAGCGCGGCGCAAATCGTGGAGACGATTCTGGGTTGGGAGGAAGGCATAAAATTAATGGTACTGGCACCAATCGTTCGGGGCAAGAAGGGTGAACATGCGGAGGTTCTCGAGGGAATCAGCCGTCAGGGTTTTGTCCGAGCACGCATCGACGGCAAAGTTGAGGACTTGCGCAACACACCCAAACTCGCCAAGACTAAAAAACATACGATTGAAGCCGTTGTGGATCGACTGGTCATCAAAGAGGGTGTACGTTCACGATTGGCTGACTCCGTGGAAACGAGTCTTAAGATTGCATCAGGCATGACCGTAATCGCGATACTCAAATCCGCAAAGTCAGACGAAGAAGATGCGTGGGAGGATCATTTATTCAATGAGAAATGGGCTTGCGCGACACACCCGGAATGTTCACTGGAAGAATTGTCGCCGCGTATGTTCAGTTTTAATAGTCCATACGGCGCGTGCGATGCATGTGACGGGTTGGGGACGATCATGGAGTTTGATGAAGAATTGATCGTACCTGAGAAAGAGACGGCCATCAATGAGGGCGCGATTGACGCGTGGCGAAAACACGGAAGGCGAATGAACATTTATTACGGTCGATTAATTCGTCGATTTGGCCGAGACTTCGATGTCGACCCCTCCGCCGCTTATAAGGACCTACCCAAAGGTATCCGTAAGATACTGATGCACGGCACGACCAAACGAGACGAAACCAAGTATGGCGCGAAATTCGAAGGTGTGATCCCCAATCTGCAGCGAAGATGGGAATCCACGGATAGTGAATATGTCAAATCTCGTCTACATCAATACCTTTCCGAAGCCCCGTGTGAAGCCTGCGACGGTGCGCGTTTGCGTGTAGAGTCCCTGAACGTATTTCTTCGATCGGGCGCGGATCGATTCACGATTGATGATGTTACACGTATGACGATCGGCCACGCATTGCGTTTCTTTGAACGACTAGAGTTATCGGAGGAAGGCGAAGTCATTGCCGAACCGATCGTTAAAGAGATTCGTGCGAGACTCGGGTTCATGGCAAATGTGGGCCTGGATTATCTAAACCTGAATCGCAAGACGGGTACGCTGTCGGGTGGCGAGGCACAACGCATTCGACTGGCAACCCAGGTTGGTAGCGGTCTGGTGGGATGTTGCTATGTACTGGATGAACCCACCATTGGATTACACTCGCGGGACAACGACAGACTTATCGTCACACTTCGCCATCTGACGGAAATTGGCAATACGGTCATTGTGGTCGAACACGATGAGGACACCATCCGAGCAGCCGACTGGGTGGTGGATATTGGCCCGGGTCCGGGGCGACACGGGGGACAGGTAATCGCAGAGGGTGACCTGAAGTCACTCATTGCAAATCGCAACTCGGTTACGGCCAAATACCTGACCGGTGAACGCGAGATATCCCTTCCAGGCAAACGACGGGAACTGGATAGGAAACGCGGCATCGTTGTGAAAGGTGCGAGGGAAAACAACCTCAAGGAAATTGACGTTACGTTTCCGCTGGGCGGACTGGTGTGTGTTACCGGAGTAAGCGGCAGCGGTAAGAGCACACTCGTCAATCAGATTTTCCTAAGAGGAATCAAACGTCATCTGCACGGGAGCAGAGACCGCCCGGGCCTTCATGACAGGATCAACGGTCTCGGGCAAGTCGACCGTGTCATCGAAGTGGACCAGTCACCGATCGGACGTACGCCTCGTTCAAATCCGGCAACTTATACGGGCGTGTTTGATCTGATTCGCCAGCTTTATGCACAAACCAAGGAGGCCAAGATTCGCGGCTACCAGCCCGGTCGATTTTCATTCAATGTCAAGGGTGGACGTTGCGAGGCATGTCAGGGTCAGGGAACTAAAAAGATTGAAATGCACTTTCTTCCCGATGTGTACGTTGAATGTGAAGTCTGCAAAGGATTACGGTACAACCAGCAAACTCTGGAGATTCAATATCGAGGCAAGACAATCAGCGATGTGCTGAATATGACCGTCGAAGATGCACTGGCGTTCTTTGACAGTTTTCCGAAGATTGTACAACTCGTCCAGACGCTCAGGGATGTTGGACTGGGTTACGTACATCTGGGACAGGCGTCCACGACACTATCGGGCGGCGAAGCACAGCGGGTCAAATTGGCAACTGAACTGGGTAAAAACGCGATGGGGCATACCGTGTATGTGCTTGATGAACCAACCACAGGCCTTCACTTCGCGGATATCCATAATCTATTGAATGTACTGAATAAGCTGGTGGATCGAGGCCATACAGTCATCGTGATTGAACATAATCTCGACGTCATTAAGTGTGCAGACTGGATTATTGATCTTGGCCCCGAAGGCGGCGAGCGCGGCGGGACCATCGTCACCGAAGGTACACCCGAGATGGTGTCATCCAACAAGAATAGTTATACGGGCCTGTTTTTGAATCAACGGCTGACGCCGCAGGCCGTCGCTGGTTGAGCGTACGAGGACACACGTTCACTTCAACATTGTTATCGGACTCAATACCTTTATACCTGCGCAGTGATAAGGCGGTGCGCTCATTCAGCACACCGCCTTAATTCTTTCTCGCCCAGTACCTCGGGGTGGGTACCTCCGCCTCCGCCCCGTTTGTCGCTCATGGCAACGCAGTATGTATCGGTACAGGTCAGTCGCGACTTAATCTGCCGGATCAATTCGCCATCACTTTTCCGATGGAGAAGACGGGCAGCAGCAAACTGATGGCGACGCCACCAATCACGATTCCCATAAAAGAAACGATGGCCGGCTCGATAAACTGAGTGGTTCGCTTGATGGATTCATCGAACTCAGCTTCGGAAAACTCTGCAATACGCTCCATTACCTTACCAAGTCGACCGGCCTTCTCGCCCGAAGCGATCATTCGAGAAATGGAAGCTGGAATAATGGGGCTTTCCTCAAGAGGTACGGAAAGCTGGGCACCTTGCTGAAGGCATTCATCCACCCTTTCCCAAAGATCCTGATAATAGACGTTATTGGTCACGTTCTTGGTAATGGTGATCATGTCAAGTACCGGGACACCAGCCGATGTCATTGTGCCCATTGCCTGCATGGCACGTGTGATATAGAGCTGATGGAACATCGTGCCGACAACCGGCATATTGAGTTTCGCATGGTCAATCCATCTTCTGCCCGTGGGGACTTTCCTCATGTAATAAAGAACACTTATCGTCCCTACGATCAGTCCCACCCACAGATACCAATAGTGTGTGGCACCCGAAGAAATCGCTAGGAGAATTCGTGTCGGGGTAGGCAGTGCTTCGCCCTTGGAACTATAGATTGCCTCAAATTTTGGTAACACGTACACAAGCAAGAAGGCCGTGACGCCCAAGGCCATTGTGAGCATAAACATCGGATACATGAGAGCGCTGCGGATCTTCTTGGCCGTGGCACGTTCCTTGGAAAGATAATGGCTGACGCGATCAAGCATCTGGCCCATCGTCCCGGACGCCTCTGAGGCTCTGAGTAGAGAAATCATGAGGTTGGGAAATACTTTCTGGTGCTTTGCAAGTGCCGCGGAAAACGACACACCCGACTGGACGTCGTCTGACACCTGTTCCAGGACTATATGAAATGCCGGATTGGTGGCCTGATTTAATGCCGCATCCAATGCTTCTCCGATAGGGACACCCGTTTCAAGCATGATTGCCATCTGATGGGCAAAATAAATCACATCATCACGCTTCACCTTACGTCCGCCGGGAACAACAGGGGCGTTAGAAGACTCCTTTGATTCAAGTTCCGATTCCGATGCCTCAGCGAGTTTAATGACGTACTTACCTTCGGCCCGCAACATCTTGCCCGCCTCTGAGACGGACGGCGCGACAATGGAACCGGAGTGCATCACACCTTTCTGGTCGCGTGCCTGATATGCAAACTGGGCCATGATCTTTCTCCTGAAGAAACACCGAAATTCTTACTATCCTGCCGTTGCGCGAAGTACCTCTTCCACCGTTGTGATTCCTGCACGGACCTTTTCCATGCCATCCTTCCGAAGACTCAGGTAACCCGCATCGCGAGCGGCCGATTTCAGTTCAACAAGTGTGGCGTGCTTGGCAATGAGATCGACGATCTCCTCCGAAGGCGTGAATAATTCGTAGATGCCGATTCGTCCTCGATAACCTGTGTCGCGACAGCGTTTGCATCCACGACCTTCATAGATCGGAATGGTTTCTCCGATGGAAGCGGATACGGCTGCCGCCTGAGCCTTGGTCGGCTCAACCATCTCCTTGCAGTCAGGACAGATTTTCCTGACAAGTCTCTGGGCAAGAACGGCACGTAGCGATGCCGCAATAAGAAAGCTCTCGACGCCTACGTTTGTCAGTCTGGTCACGGCCGACGGCGCATCATTCGTATGAAGTGTTGTTAGCACCTGGTGACCCGTAAGTGCGGCCTGCACGGCTATCTTCGCAGTTTCGACATCCCGAATCTCACCCAACATGATGATATCCGGATCCTGACGCAACAGTGAGCGTAAGGCCGACGCAAATGTGAAACCGGCTTTCTCATTGACCTGAAACTGATTCACCCCGCCAAGACTGAATTCAATGGGATCCTCAACCGTACAGATATTAACATCTTCGTCATTGACTTCCGACAAGGCTGAGTAAAGTGTCGTGGATTTACCAGACCCGGTAGGTCCTGTTACGAGAATAATCCCGTTAGGCTGATGCAACGCCGTCTTGAACCGTTCCAGCATTTCATGTCCGAACCCCAGCTTATCGAGATTAATATTGACATTGGAGTTATCGATAACACGAATGACCACCTTCTCGCCATACTTGCCCGGCATCGTGGAAACACGCAAATCAATCGGGCGACCATCAATCATGACGTGCATACCGCCATCCTGCGGTATTCGACGCTCGGAAATGTCCAGTGAAGCCATGATCTTGATGCGGCTTGCAATGGCGGCTGCCATCTGTACGGGCGGACACACCTTCTCAAATAGCCTTCCATCCAGCCGATACCTCACACGCAATCGGTGCTCATCCGGCTCGATGTGGATATCGGAAGCGTTATCATTTACCGCGGAAAATAGAAGAAAGTTCACCATCTTGACGACCGGCGACTGTCCCGCAGCGTCCTCAAGATTTGTCAGGTCGGTTACGTGGCTGTCGACAATGGACAGGTCGGCAGGCTCAACACCATCCACAATTTCGTCAATGACGAAAACGGATGAATTCGGCAGCAATGCCTGTATCATCTGGGTGATGTCTTTCTGCGTGGCGGCCGCAATCTGCACCGGACATCCGGCAACGCGTTCAACTTCCTCGATCAAAAACACATTGGCCGGTTCGTGGACTGCAACCGTCAACTTGCCGTTAACTTGAAACATGGGCAATACGAGATGCTTCTCGATAAACTCACGCGGAAGGACTTCGACCGTACTCGGATCGGTAACCCCAGGTGACAGCTTGACATATGGCATGCCATAAGCTTCGGCAAGAACTTCGGCTACCTGATCCTCGGTAACGAAGCCAAGCTCGATCAGCACTTCGCCCAGTAGTTTTCGATCGGTATCGCTTTTCTGATGATCCAGAGCCTGATCAATCTGAGACTGACTGATGATACCCTTTTGCTGAAGAAGCTGTCCAATCTGTTTGGGTTTAACGCTGTTTTCCGAACGGCTAAATGTCGCCGTCGCCTGATTCATTCATGCCCTTCCTGTCACAGGTCTCAATTTCTTCGATATCCACCAGTTGCACCGACGTCCTATAATAAACTTTGCAACGCCCCTTCAACATCGTCCTGCAATTCGAACGCGTGCTCCAGCCGCGTCACATGCAGAATCGTGCGCACATTCTCTCCGGGGGCCACAAGCCGTATCTGCCGAAGACTCTCCCCTGCATCTTCCTGAAGCTTTAAAAGTGCCTCTAGGCCCTTAGAGTCAATTGTTTCCAATTCTGAAATATCCAGAACAAAATCACAGGGTGACTCCGCCTGGCATTGAGCGACAAGACGATTGAACGGCTCCAGCTCTTCATCAGTCATTTCTCCAACCAACTCCAGAATGGCAACCTGATCAAACTGTTCATGTGATATTTTCAACCACCACCTCCCAACACATTATCGAGAGGTGAAACGCGCTGACGATGCTCTTCTACCATCTTGCAATAGGGTCCAAAGTCCAGCTTCTTAAACATCGCGGCAAGATCAGGATCAAACTGTGTCCCCGCGCAACGTTCAATCTCCGCCAGAACCTTTTCCAACGGCATCCCATCCCGATATGTTCGATACGAAGACATCGCATCGAAACTGTCGGCAAGACAGATGATCCTGCCGAACAAGGGAATCTGTTCACCAGAAAGGCGATGAGGATATCCTTTTCCGTCGAATCGCTCGTGGTGATGAAGAACGCCGGGCAGCAGATCCTGCATCTGATTCACTTCCTGAAGAATTTTGACACCAATCTCGGGATGGGTCTTGATGATCTCGAACTCCTCGTCCGTCAGTCGCCCCGGCTTACAAAGCACGGATTCGGGGATTCCGATTTTACCTACGTCATGAACGAGCGCTGACAGGTAAATGCGCTCGACCGTATGGGCATCAAGTCCCGCTTCGACCGCAAGCATTCGCGTCCCCCATGCCACACGCTCGGAGTGACCGCACGTATAACTGTCCTTAGCGTCAATGGCAGAAACCATCGCACGCAACGTTCCCATGAACATCTCCTGAACATCATCGTAAAGCATGGCATTTTCAAGAAAAATGCTTAAATTCTGTCCAGCAGCAGAAACCAGTTTGCTGTCAACGCTGGTCAACTGCAAACCATCCAGTTTGTCCGGAGAGAAAATCACGCCAAGCGACTTCCCGTCCATGGGAATGGGTGCCACTAGCAGTCGGCACGAGAGCTCTGCAACACCCGGAACACTCAAAGACGACGTATCATCAATGACATGCCCGTGCTCACTCTGACATAACCCAACCAAGCATTGACCGATCGTTGCCAGCTCGGTGGGTGTAATTCCAACATCCCCCGCTGTAAACAGACTGCCCCTCAAGTCGGACAAACGGTCTTCCGATTCCGTCAGCCACATTGCTATCCAGGGCACATTCAGCACCTGCTGCAATTCGTTGCAGGTGTCCCTGAGAAACGTACGCGGGGCCTCCGTCACCGTCATATGGGCAGAAAGCGTATAGACCAGATTCAGTTCCTCATACGTCTCACCCAGCTGATTAGATAGTTTTCCGATATCGTTGGTCTGATTAACCAAACTTCTAAGATCCTCAGCCATCCACTGCAACATGCTCGCCGTGCGAACGATTTCTCGTTGATCCGTCACTGCGGTAGGAATAACAAGGTCAGAGGCGGCTTTCCAATCAAGTTGAGCATAATCACACAGTCTGTGGAAGTACTCAGAACGTACAATATCAGATGTGAATACAACAGCACCGTGATGCCCGACGCGCCGACGACGTTGGGTCTGAGCAATCGGGATGATCCAGCACCCATCAAATATCTCGGTTGGATTGGGCGTTCCAGCGTTTGACCAATCCTCCAGATGCGGCCCAATCAGTTCAGTTAATGTCGGCCAAGCCAACAAAGCCTCTTCAACAGGTGCATCCCGACGGGGCAAAGACTCAATAATGTTGCCGGTCATATCCACCGAAATGAGTGAGAGATTCAATGCAGCACAACGCTGAATAAAATCTATGTCGCATGCAACAGACTCGAAATTGGTCAACGATTGATTCATAGCGTCTGATCCACCGTTTCCTCGATAAGCTGTTCCACCCGCGTCAATATTTCACGAGGACTAAAGGGTTTGGAAAGCACATCCGCAATATTGGCCGACTCCATTTCCACTTCATTGATGGAATAACCTCTGGCAGTCAGCATGATCGCAGGGATATCGGCTGTCTCGATTTGCTCTTTGAGCTTGCGGCACATCTCCAACCCGGTCATGAAGGGCATTTGATAATCAGTGATGATCAGATCCGGTTTGATCTGTCGAGCCAGATCATAACCCTCCTCACCATCTCCGGCTGTATGAACCTCGTATCCCGCGTTGTTGAGCTTCAAGGATACGACATTGAGAATGTGGGACTCATCGTCAACAACGAGTATGGTTTTGATGGCGTTATGGGTCATGTTTCTTTTCCTTTCTGGAGTCGGCGTCCCTATGCGGTGCGCTCGGATAGCGGCAGAGTAAGGGCAAATACGCTTCCCTTTCCGACTTCACTCTTCACAGATACATTTCCATCATGTACAGTTTCTACTATGTGCTTGACAAGATTCAGCCCAAGCCCTGTGCCTTTGGCGATTTTCTTGTGATCCGCAACACGATAAAACTTGTCAAACAGATGGGGAATGGCTTCTTGCGGAATCCCTACTCCCGTATCGCTAACCGAAAAAGTCACGGTCCGTTTAAGCTCATCAACCCTGGTATCAATCGTGACGCGCCCACCGGCCGGCGTATACTTAATCGCATTGGAGAGCAAGTTAAGTGCCGCTTGGCACATCATGTCTTTATCAGCATAAATGCTGTAGTATTGTGGCTTGTTCTTCTCGACAATCTCGATCTGCTTGGCCCTGGCTTGAGGTCGCATCACATCGATCAACTCCGTCACAATACGAGACAGCGAGATATCCTCTCTCTGAACACGCACGATGCCGGACTCAATACGACTAATATTCAGAATATTGTCGATCAGCCGCGATAGCCTGTTGGCCTCGCTTTGGATGATATTGTAAAACTCAGATCGCGTCTGCTCATCATCCACCTCCCCATCCACCAACATTTCGACATAGGCTTTGATGGACGAAAGAGGTGTGCGCAACTCATGTGACACGCCCGACACGAAATCACTCTTCATCTCAGCAATTTCCTTTTCACGTGTTACATCTCGCATGACCGTTACTACACCCATGACCTCCTGCTGATCATTGGAAACACACGACAAGGAAATATCAAACACTTCAGGTCTACCCGAAGTTGAAAGACGATGTTCTATGTGCCGCCGATTATGCGGCGAGCCGGATTCACGTGTATCCTTGATCATCTTCACCAGCGTCGGGTCAGAAAGAATACGATCGATCGGCTGATGTTTGACGTGTTCCGCATCAAACTGCAACACGTTGGCCGCCGACTCATTGGCAATCGTCAACTCATTGAACGCATCGGTTACAACAACAGCATCCGTGATTGAATGGAGAATGGCTTCTATGTGGTTTCGTTCAGCTTCGCATATGCGATTCTGGATCTCCAGTTCGCGACGCCGAACATTCAACTGTTCGATGCGCGATCTGCAATCACTCATGTACGTCACGAATGATTCGTATAAATGCCTGCTCCAACGTCTGGGCTCGTAGGTCGAAGCAGTCAATTCCGGATCCTTGGCGGATTCTACATATCGACGCAATCGATCAATATCCTTATCGGCTCTTTGATGTACAAACAGATAGACCAATCCTCCTACCAGAAGACTGCCAACCAGAATGATTGTCCCCGCCACCCAATACCCCGCCGGTATCGATGCCCAACCACCGTTTGGCGCAACCATGACCGCAACCGCCAGCAACGCAGCCGTAAGAAGTGTGGCGATCAAACTGAGTGATCTGCCTAAGGACACTTTCCTTAACTCCTCCTCATCGATTCATCCTTCACCCCGGATGCAGGCAACCGGGGTGACCGACATACGTCGGGCCCCGGTCGTCGCACCAAGGTCTATGTCACTTCGCGGATCCCATGACCGCACGAAGCTCTATTCCGCCTATGATTACTGCCTCGCAGTAAGGCTTTCTAAAAGCACTTTGGCTCTCTTATCATCTGGAGCAATCTTCAATGCCGCGTTATATGCAGCAGCGGCTTCCTTTACCCTCCCTGCTTTGGCAAGCATCATACCTTTCATGACATGCGGCTGCGTCCGAGTCGGCGCCAGCGACGCGGCGCGATCAAACTTCGCCGCTGCTTGATCGACAAGACCAATTTTCGCATCCAGCATTGCAAAAAGCATGTGGCCTTCAAATCGCCTGGGTGATAGCACGGTAATCTTCTTTGCAGAGACGGCAACCTGCTGGTCATCACCCGCCAACCATGCGGCCTGAGCAATCTTGATCAACAAGTTCACGTCTTCCGGCTTCTGAGCAGAAAGATCCAGATAAACCCGCATTCCCGCCATCGGCTTGCCTGTTGCTACAAAACTATCGCCTAGGGCATGATAAATGTCGGCACGCTTTTTGTAGCTTTCATATCGTTGCAATAACTTGCTGAAGTGATAAATCGCTTCGGCATGTTGCCCGGCGGCATGCTCTGCAAATGCCAGCTTCTCTATGATGCCCGGAGAATCAGGAGCCAACAAGACAGCCTGTTGATACAGACTCACCGCACGCTTGTAGTCCCTTTTCATCATATATATTTGGGCAAGCGACGCCCGTATCGGGGCGTTGTTCTGAAAGTACGTAAGCTTGTCCTCAAGCCGACGAATCGCCTCGTCGCGACGATCCAGTTGAACCAACATTTCAGCGACGGCCAGTAGTCCCGTAACCTCATCTTTCTTATACGCGTAACTAAGTTCATATTCTTTTAACGCCGCATCATATCTTTGCCATCGCTGCATTATCACGCCGAGTAGATAATGCGATGCTGCATTCTTCTCATTAAGCGAAATAGCGAGAGAAACGGTACGCGCCGCGAGTTCCAGCTTGTCACGGGAGAAGTAGATCTTGGCGGCGAGCAAATGATATTCAGCGGTGTTGGGACTGGTCTTGATGGCTTCATTGATCTTCTCTTCAGCCTTATCAAGTTGCCCGCGCTGATAGGCCTGCTGTGCCAGTGAGAAACTCAACCCGGATCGTGCCGTGGTCCAGCGTTTCTTGGCGTTATCCCTGTGGACCTTTTGCGTCGATTGGCCTGATGAACATCCAATCGTTGTGATGGCAAGCACCAAGCTTGCAAAAACCAGAATATTTCGATGAGTGCGTTTCATGCTTCGTTCCTTGGTGGGGAGTGACATGCCTGCATATTCATGCGGCGGACCGGCTGCCGCTTCATTGCCCAGTGAATTTCCAGGGAATGAGCAGCAGCCGGACCATCCGTCTTCCTAAATAGAAAGTTCGGTTCCTATCCTATTTTCGGTGCATTACGGAGTTGACTTGGGCTGAGGCGTAGAGTTATCGGCCTCAGGTTCGTCCTTAACACTCTTAATCGGGTTGTCATTCGTGTCCGAACCGGCTGTCTTACCGTTCGACTCAAACAATGACTTCAGATCAATGGTGGAATCAAAGGGATCCGTCTGACCCTTCAGAGCTTCTGGCTCATCCGTATCGATGGGCCTGAAGAAGGGGTGGAATCCCTGCCCTGTAGTCTTCGCCGACGAAACCTTGTCACCTTTGGCATTTGCCGATGTGCTGGACGCCTTCTTCTTCGGCAAACCGAGTTTCGGCTCACCCGGTGCGGGGTCCGGGACAGTCGGGTGAATTTCACGACGTCGAACACCAGTTTGCTCCAGGACCATTTGGTCGATAACCGTATCCAGGAGACTGCCGGAAGGATTTTGCACACGATGACCGGTAAGTCGCTCTCTCAATCGAAGGGCTTCATCCATCACAGGATGAAGTGCCAATGCACATTGCAGGTCATACAAAGCTCGTGCGGTATCCTTGGCATCGACCGCTTTGAGAGCATTGCGATAGTGTCCTGCCGCCATCTTCAGACGACTAAAGGGCAACAAACCTTCGCGGGCGCCAAGCATGATCGTCTCCGCACCTGCAGCCGTAGCCTTACCAGTAGCGATAATTGCGTCATCCTTCACCACATGAGGCGTGATCAGGAAGATAACCTCACTTCGACGAACCGTGTTATCCTGCCCCTTGAACGCGTTCCCAAGCAGCGGAATATCACCGGCCCAAGGAACCTGTTTACGCGTGATCGTGGTCTCTTCCTTGAACAAACCACCTAGAACGATGGTCTGACCTTCCGGAACCATGACGTTGGTGACCAACTCCTGTGTCTTTTCATCGGGAAGCGTCACGCCTCCGGCGTCACGCAACTCGGCGGAACTGATCGAAGGAGAAAGCTCGAGTCGAACGTGATACTTCCCGCCCTCACGCGACACGAAGGGACGAACTTCCAGTTTCGTACCTGTATCCAGGAACTCAACCGTCTGTGTGGTAGAGGTCGATGTGACCTGTGTGGACAGATATGCGATCTTTTCACCAACGAGAATGGATGCTCGCTGACGATTGAGCGTCGTGATCTTGGGATTGGCCATCACGACTGTATCCGTCACTTCGTCCAACGCTCGAATAAATGCCGAAACGTTGTTCGTCACTACACCAACCTTAATACCGCTCTTACCGGAGGCCGTACCACCCACACTGGTCTGACCACCACCAGCAGGAATTTCCGACACGCTGCCGGACAAAAGGCTGGAAAACACCGAGGAAGAACCGCCAGTAAGCGTATCGATACCAATTGGCGCGAGAACGGCCCAGTCAACACCAAACGCCATCTCATCCGTCAGATCAGCCTGCAAAGCGGTGACCTCGATCAAAACCTGAGAAGGTTTGGTGTCAATCTGTTTGACGATCTCGGTGATGCCATCCATTTTCTCCTCATAATCCGTAACCAGCATACGCTCACCATGAGCATTCGACATCGCTCCGCCATCGCCCTTCGTCGCGGAGAATCCAGCGGCTACAGGTGAGGTGATAACGATCGAACCGGCTTCGGACATCTTTGGCTGTACGAATTTCGACGCATCTTCAGCCGTCACGTATTGAAGTGTAAACAGCTTCGAGACTTTCTTTCGATTGGCCTTCTGTTGGACTTCCCATTCCTTTTGAGTGTAGATATAGATGAATTTACCTTGCGTCTCATGCTTGCAATTCACCTGACGCAGGATCGCCTCCAACGCTTCATTGAATGTCACGTTGTAAAGGTTTGCCGTGATTGTGCCGCCAACATTCGAACTCGGAATAATGTTCCGTTTACCCTGAATGGACAACAACTGAAGCACATCTCCAAGATCCGTGTTCTTCACGTTAAGTGTGACCGTGCCGGTGTTGTAGCCCGGGTTACCGGTAACCTTGACCTGAGGTTTGGTTGCTGTTCCGTTGGGCTTGGGCGTATTCGTCGCTGTCGTTCCGGAGCCTGAAGAAGCTCCTGGCGCGTCGCTGTTGCCATGATCGGCATTGGCGTCTGCTTTCCTATTCGCACCCCCAGTCGAATTGCCAGGCGCTGGCTTGATGATCGAATTGATTTTCTCGCCAATCTCTTTAAGTTCATCCGAGATGGCCTCCCCGCTAGCCCAGCCAGCGGTAAACAGCAATACCACAGCCACAATAAAAGAATTCCGAGTCAACATGGTGCGTCTCTCCTGTTCGTAGGCGCTTGCGCCTAAACTTCGTTCTCTTCCTGCATCCGGACGAATCGGGTCACATTTTTATCTGCAACTCAATGCCGCCCTTTTCAACGGTGACCTGCCGGTTTCCGATGCCAACGAGTCTAAAGCCGTTTATCTCTTGTCCGATCCTGAGGATCTTCTTGTTGATGATGACTCGGGGTGCTTCGCCGTGGATGATGATTCCTATCTTGAGTTCAGCAAGCTCACTCCGAAGTCTCAATATCTTGATCTGCTCATCGGATAGTTCATTGGTCGACTTTGCCTGTGTGTATTTTTTTTTCTCTGCGCCGATCTTGCGAAAAAAGTCAACGCGTGGTTGAAACAGATCACGAGATACTCGATCGACCAGAACGACCTCAACGGTCGTACGATTTGATTCAGAAAAATCTGACTTGGCCTTATCGGACGACTTCTGTTTTTCTGCGACCTGATCCTCCGGATCCGCCACCGCACTTCGAGGTACGTCCGTCATAAACAGCAGCCGGCCCCATAACAACAATCCCGCCGTCGTTGTACACATTAGAATGCCGAATTTTTTCTTATCGGCCGTCAACTGACGAATGGTTTTCTTCCAGTCAACCTTCATTGCTCACCCCGACGGTTTTCATAGAAATAAGTATTCATGTCAATCTGAGTGGTTACTTTCGCGCCACCACGTTCACTTCGCTCAAGACGAAGCCTCGTCACCTGAACCAGGCGAGGCAGATGCTCTACATGATTGAGGAACTCCATCGCTGACAAGCCATCGCCTGCAAACTGAATCTCCAGAGGTTGAACAATGTACTTGGATTCCCGCTGCTCAGGCCTGGTGTTGATCGTGTGGTCGTAAAGTTGCAATTCCTTAATACGCCGCCCCATCGACCGCATGAATTCCGCCATTTCGGTTTTTACGGGAATGGTCTTCTGGTTTCGATTCAACTCATTCCGCATCTGTTCAACACTCTTATTCAGATCGGTAATATCCTGAGCCTTACCCTCCGCACCCAGCAATTCCTCACTCGTCTCCGATATCTGATCACGCAATGACAGGATTTCCTGATACGCCGGTAGCCAACCGACAGCGATAAACGCCACCACCAAACATACGGTTCCCCCTATCACCTTGAACCGAAGGTGTCTACTTCGCATCGGCAACCTCCTCCATAGGCATCACATACGCCTTGTCCAAAGGAATCTCCATCGTCACGCGAAATCGGCGCGTCTCGAGATTTTCAAATCGACCGTAGCGGGAAAAATCAATCTTGACTTTCTGAAATAAACGACAACCGCTCAACGCAGCGATGTAGTTTGCAACATCCACATCACTCGGCGCAATTCCCTCCAGCATGACCTTGATCGTCGAACGGTAATGCTTCTGTTTATTCTGCTTCTTCCCGGACCGTCCACGTCGTCGCGACTTGGTCCCAGGTTTCGCCTTTTCTTCTTTCACCGCCACCTCAACGCGATACGTCGTGACATCCATCGTCGTCAGACTGACCGACTCAGGCGTATGGTACGCAATAGTTCCTGCAATCTGTGAAAAAGTCACGGGCTGATAGAGTTCACGATGCACACGTAATTTGCGTGTGAGTTCCACCCGATGAGAACGCAACTTCTGCACTTCCGTAATTCTCTCCTCCGTCGCAGACAGCATCTCCGTCAGACCACTCTGATATTGACTTAACCCGGACTGCGTCTGCCAGGTATCCACAACCCACCAGATCAATCCCGCCATTAACAACCCACCAAGTACCAGCAAACGCCGAATCAGTTGTTTTTCACGTTGGGATTCAACATACCACTTCGGAACAAAATTGACTTCAATATGGGTAGACAGGTAGCCATTCATGCGGCGCCCCTCTTCCCAACCTCACTCGCTGACGGTCGCAAAGCCAGTCCAACCACCGTAGCCCAACCCTCAAAACCATCCGATGTCGAATCAAAGATACTCAAATCATTTAATTCGAGTCCGGCTAACGGATCTGCCAGTTCAATGTTGATATCCAGCGATGCTCCAATCGAATGAACAATCTGTGGATCCCACGCCCCAATACCAACCATATCAATATGATTCGGCCGGGCGCCACGAAACGTCACCGTGTAATAACGCAAACAAAGACCAATTTCGCTAGCTAACCCATCCAATGTCTTCCGGGTGGCATCATAAAGCGACCTACCAATCTCTTCGCGAGAACGCTTCCCAAACAGGGAATCACCCCCTCTTCCTTCGGACGTATCACTTTCCTTCATACCGACGTACTGACGGCGAACTTTCGCGGCGTCTTCAATCGAGACATGAAGCTGGCGGGCAACCGCTTCACTCAGATGTTCGCCACCCACATCAATCGTCTTATAAAACACGATATTTCGACCACGCAGGATCAACACTCGAGAAAGACGTTTACCGACATCAACAATGGCTGAGACCTGACTCTCATCCGCCTTGCGACGAAACTTTCTTCCGAAGCAACGCGCCAGCGCGACAGGCGCAGGTTCAATCGACTCCGGTCGAAGGTCACATGCGGACAACACATTCATATAGGATCGAATCTGCGGCTCCGTAGTCGCCATGAGGATAATTTCATTCTTAACCTCATCCCCTTGGCGAATCTCGCCCGTCGTAATATGCTGAACCGAAAGTTGATCGTCGGATAACCCAAACCGATCGACTGCTTCCCAGTGTAGTGCCTGACGCAACTCATCTTCTGGCATTCGGGGCATACGCACATTCTTAAACTGTAACGCTGCATCCGGAAGCCCCACCACAACCTGCCGCCCCTTAAACCCACGCTCGGACATCAACTGCTTACATCCCTGAATCAGTATTTTTTCCCGATCTTCAGGTGCCTCTGGCAATGATGTAGCAAAGTCATAACGCCCCGCAGCATGGATTTGATACCCGTCATCGCAAGGCGCGAACTGCACCATACGGATGGCCGATACGCCTAAATCCAAACCGATTGGAAGTGCCCGCGTTTTAAACCAGGATGTCAACAACTCCTTCAATCCTCCGTAACCGGCTCCACCGACACACGACCCGTAACACTGGCCACCACAACCCGATAGCGAATATCATTGGCGCTCAACTCGACCGTCCCACCGGATGTTGGAGCACCTAATTCATCAAATCCCACCCAGTTATCCCCACCAAAATCGACAGAATGCAGTTTCACGTACTCAAACTGTTTTCCCTGATCAAAATCAACGACATACGGACCGCTGACCCAAGGAACGCTCAATACCTGATCGTTAGAATCCGTAAATTGATAACTGTTATTCGGCACATCGAAAATCAACTTGTGCATCGAAAACTTACCAATCGCCTCATTCTTGGCGTATTCCAAATCACTGATCAGACGACGGGATGCAGCTTGAACCGTCAGAGAACCCGCATTTGATATCGATGGGACCACCACCATGGATATGATGGCAATAATGACAACAACCACCAGAACTTCGACCAGTGTGAATGCGCCGAATCGATGCGAGGAAAACCTACCCGCAAACATCGACACATCACTACGCCTCATACCTGATTGGCGGTGTATCATCCTTTTCCCCTGTCTACATACGACTGCCTACGCAGCGATGGGGTTAATCTTTGTCCTGGTTCGCATTAACCTGAACGCGTACCTTGCCGGATTGAAGAAGTTGAGTCAACTTCTGCGTGCGTTGATTAAGTAACTTCAACTCATCGACAATCTTTTTACGCTGAGCGCCCGCATCCGGGATCCCCTGCCCATATGCCTCAGATTCCCAAACCGGTCCTCTCGTCGTTGAGACCCACAGGTTCAACGTCAAAACCACCGTCAGAATCGTGAGAATTACATTCAAATATCGATTGTTCTTCATGGTAAACTCCTCGTCGCCGGGAGGCGTGTCTCTTTTCCTTGTCGTTATCATCGTCCTTTTGCACTCATCGCTTAATTCCGCATACTCTTAGCTTGATTTAACGTCCGGTAGTTTTCTTCCACAATTATTGGACTCTCTACCATCCGGCCCACTCACTCCCAACCGCACTAAAAAAGGCATCCCGGTCGCCAGACCGGGATGCCCACAATGTATCCTGAATTCAAACGGTAGTTGGTTTACGGAGCGGTGTACTCGCCGGTGGCTTCGTTGAACCCAACGGCACTGATGTCGCCATTGTTTTCATTGTAAAGCCAACCGTCAGACGCCGTACCTGTGGCCGCACCACCGGAGTTGTCCACAGCAATCGTGCTGAGAGTGAACGGATTCTGGGGAGCCTGCTGCAGGTAAGGCCCAAACTCACCATTGGTGTTGTCAATCGAACCCGTGACGGTCGTCTTGTTGGTCATGACGCCCCATTCGGAACTGTTCGCATTCAATTGAGCCAGTGTCGGATAAACGCCGTTGTGCTGCACCTGATAAAGCTCAAGCTGACTACGCAGCGTTTGAAGCTGTGTATACAGACTCGATGACTTGGCGCTCTCCGAAGCATTGGTGAACTGCGGAATCACAATTGCAGCCAAAATGCCTAGGATGACGACCACGATCAAAATCTCAACCAGTGTAAAGCCCTTCTTGTTTCGTGTTGCTGTTCGCATGGATGAATCTCCCGATTGCAAAAGACCATTCTTTCTTCGGTCGGGGAACCATCCTCCGACCCTGCTTGTTTCGAGTTTGGTGCAACGAGTCTGAAACTCGTCGGCGACACGTTTACCCTGTAGTCTTCGTCGCATTGGTGAATAAACTTTACTTCGCTTCAAGCTCTTCACTCATGCCGATCAAGGTGCCATGTCGTTCAAATCAAAGGAACGATATAACCATTTCGGACGCAACGAAACATGCAAATAAATTTCCCAATCTTTCCTAATCGATACAGTCAATACACTTCGCAAAATCCTAACCGCATTAAAGGCAATCACTCATACATTCACCCTAATCCACTTGGATTCATATCCAACTGCGCGCTTCTTCCGATAGATTAGTCCGCGTATCCAAGCTATCGTTCGCTCTATGCCGCGCACTACACAACATCGATTGATGACACCTCTGCTCACGTTCGCGCTGGGTCTCATATTTCAATTCCCCGTTCACGCGCAAGCGCCTTCCGGCCCTCCGCCCGCGAAAGTACGGGTTGGACTCGTTCTTCGAAAATCTGTCCAGGAACATCGACTTGTTATCGGTCAGGTAGAACCTGCAAAACGTACGATTGTTGCGGCCGAGGAAAAAGGTCGCGTCAAAATCGCTCCTCCGGAACCCGGAACACCGGTCAAAGGAGACGCAACGATCGCATCCGTTGATTCCACGCTTCTGGATCTGGACAAGAAAGCCGCCGATCTGGCTGTCCTCGAAGCCAAAATCGCCACTGACGAAGCCGCCGCACAGGTCGCGGAACAACAGGCCCGCCTTACCACCGCCGCACGTGACCGCAAACGCCTTGAGAAACTCGTGACCACCCAAGTGGCCAAACGACATGAACTGGACAACGCCGTAGATGCCGAATCCGCCGCACGTGCAAGACTGAGCTTTTTCAAAGCCCTGCAGCGAAGAGCAACCGCCGTCCATCAACGTGCGCTCATCACCGCCAAAAGACTTGAGACCCAAATCCTAAAGACGAAAGTCATCGCTCCCTTCTCCGGTTACATTGTCCGCAAGCATACTGAAGTCGGCCAATGGGTTGATGCGGGGGATCCCGTTGCGGAAATCGTGATGACCCAGACGGTCAAAGTTCGTCTCGAAGTTCCTCAGGCAATTATTCCAAAATTAAAGCCCGGCCAATCCGTCACCGTCCGCTTCGACGCGCTTTTTACTTCCAAAACTGAGAAGATTTTCAGCATCGTCCCAGATGGGGACGCACAATCGCGAACATTCCGTGTTCTCCTGAAATTCAAGAACGCCGACAGTGCACTCAAGCCCGGCATGAGTGTCGCCGCTGAACTTCCCACCGGTAACAAGACTCAAGCCCTTACCGTCCCACGCGACGCCGTCAATCTGACACCGAACGGAGCGATCGTATTTGTAAATCGAGGTGGAATGGGTCTACCGGTCAATGTCGCTATCAGATTCGGCGATGGGGATCGATACGTGATACGCGGTCCCTTGCGCGATGGCGATCAGGTTGTTGTCGAAGGAAACGAAAGACTCATTCCCGGCCAAAGGCTCATCGTACTAAATGACCCCAATAAACCGGCGCCCAACAGAAAAAAAGATAAAGGTGAATAGTCCTCGGAGAAATACGATCTTTCACAGCTCCAAGGACCATTCTGTACTGCGATCATGAATCCGATTCGCTATTCCATCCAAAAACCCGTCACGGTATCCGTCGGCGTCATCCTAATCATCCTCTTCGGTGTCATCAGTCTCTATTCGATCCCTATTCAACTCACCCCCAGCATCGAAGTCACGGTTATTTCCGTATCCACAAACTGGGAGGGCGCAAGCCCCCAGCAAATGGAATCCGATGTCGTCACGAAACAGGAGGAAATGCTCAAGGGCATACCCAACTTGGTCAAAATGACAAGTACTTGCCGAGACGGCGGCTCGGAAATCACTCTCGAATTCGAACAGGGTACCAGCAAGGACTTCGCCCTGCAGGAAGTCTCCAACCGCATGCGAGAGGTCCGTGCGCTTCCTGAAAATGTAGACGAACCTGTCGTCCGCGCAAGGAATCCCCAGGACCGGGACTACATCGCATGGATCGTCGTCTCCTGCACCGATCCCAATCTCGATATCCGCACCATGCAGGACTACTTCCAGGACATCATTAAACCCGAGCTTGAACGCGTCAATGGAATCAGTGAGATAAACATCATTGGAGGGTGGGAACGAGAAATGCAGGTTCTCGTCGACCCGATTAAGCTTGCTCAACGCGGCATCACCTACCGCACGTTGGTATCCAAACTACGTGCACAAAACAATGATGCATCCGGCGGCAACCTTCGGGAACGCAAAACAGAACATCGCCTGCGCAGCCTGGGAAGATTCGAACGCCCTGAACAAATCCAAAACACACTTCTCAATGAGCCAGGCCAACCCATCGTTCGTGTCTCAGATGTCGCGCCCGTCGTCCAGTTCGCCTATAAGGAACCTGACCGGGTTGTTCGCTCTCGCGGCAAACGGGTTCTGGCCATCAATGCCCAACGAGAAATTGGCTCCAATGTAATTCAGGTCATGGATCGCCTGAAGAAAAGACTCGAACACGTCAAGAATAATCTCCTGCCCCAAAAAGCAAAACAAATGAATCTGAATGGCGGATTCCTGTTGGAACAGGTCTACGACCAGACCATCTACATTGATCAGGCGGTCGAACTGGTTCAAAGCAATCTTTACGTCGGCGGCACATTGGCTGTCGCCGCCTTGCTCATCTTCCTATGGTCCTTCCGCGCCACGCTCGTGATTGCTCTGGCCATTCCAATCTCCGTGGTCGGAACCTTTCTTGCCATGTCCGTAATGGGAAGAAATATCAACGTCATCAGCCTGGCCGGCCTCGCGTTCGCCGTCGGAATGGTCGTCGATAACGCCATCGTCGTTCTGGAAAACATTGACCGCCATCGGAAAATGGGAGCGGACCCATTTGAAGCCGCTTACAAAGGCGCTAAGGAAGTCTGGGGCGCCGTCCTCGCCTCTACACTTACTACAGTCGCCGTATTCATACCCATTCTCACCATTCAGGAAGAAGCTGGCCAGCTCTTCCGGGACATCTCCCTGGCCGTCTGCGCTTCCGTTCTCATCAGCCTCATCGTCTCCGTCACCGTTATCCCCATGATCTCCGCAAGATTGCTCTCGCGACGCCGCCACGATGAGGATCAACCGTCAACCAATAAACAGAACATCGTCGGACGCCTACTCTCCAGGTTTACCGCCAACGTCGCAAACGCTATCCATTGGATGACGAGCAACTGGATCGTACGCCCCCTCGTAGTGGTTGGACTCACGCTCGTCGCACTACTCGGCAGCGCATGGCTTACTCCCCCGGCAAGCTACCTCCCCACCGGAAATCGAAACCTCATCTTCGGCATACTCGCCACACCTCCCGGTTACAGCCTTGAAAAACAGGAGGAGCTTGGTAAGCGTGTTGAGAATATCGTCAGGCCTTATTGGGAAGCCGGAGCTGCACATAGAAAAGCCGAGCAATCCAATGATTCCGAACAATGGATAACCGCCCAAACGCTTGCTGATGCGCTCCCCAAGGTAAACAGCTTCAATTTCGCCACGCGAAAGATTGAACAGATCGATCCTGTTGCCATGGACAACTTCTTCTTCGTCGTTACACCCGACAGTGTCTTTATGGGAGGTACAAGTGTAGATGATCTCAATGTCAAACCCATTCAAGCGCTCATGAATCAGGCCAAGGATAGTCTCCCCGCAGTACGCGGTTTTGCGGGTCAAATGGCGTTATTCCGAACCGGAAGCAGAGGTTCCGGCAGCGGAATCGAACTGGAACTCATCGGCAACAATCTCCAGGAAGTCACGGATGCGGCGGTTCAACTTCTCCAACGACTTCGACGCCACAAGGAATTCCCGCGCACCAGTACCGATCCCAGCAATTTCGACCTCCCGGGGCCGGAAGTTACCGCTCGACTCATCTCCGCCCGCGCTGCTGATGTCAACCTTACCCAGGAAGACATCAACACTTCCATTCAGGTTCTCGGCGACGGCCTGATCATCGGCGACTTCCTTGATGGCAATGACACCATTGATCTAAAAATTCGCGCCCTCAACGCCGAACGCGGCGATGCCATGTACTTCCAACACACACCGCTGGCAACCCCAACGGGCCGCATTACATCCATAGACTCCATCGCTGACATCCGAAAATCGACTTCCCCTCAGCAAATCAACCGCGTCGAAGAACAGCGTGCCGTCGTAATAGAAATCTCACTCAGTGATGCGCTACCGCTTGAGGAAGCCATGCAGATCATTCAAAAGGACATTGATGACCTGCGAACCGAAGGTGTTATTCCTCCGTCCGTTCGCACCAACCTCTCAGGTGTCGCTGCCAAACTCAAAGAGGTCAAGAATGCACTCCTCGGTGAATGGACGGGATGGAATAGTGAAAGCTATATCAGCCTCTTCTCCAGTCGCCTTTTTCTCGCATTGATCGTCGTATTCCTCCTGATGGCAGCACTATTCGAAAGCTGGCTCTACCCCTTCGTGATCATGTTTACCGTCCCCCTAGCCACCGTCGGCGGATTTCTCGGCCTTAGCCTCGTCCACGCTTTTTACCCCGAACAACAGCTCGACGTATTAACCATGCTCGGGTTCATTATCCTCATCGGAATCGTCGTCAATAACGCCATCCTCATCGTCCATCAAACACTCAACCTCATGCGGGGCGAAGCTATCGTCAACATTGACGGCAAGCAAACCACCAACCTCGATCCCCGTCGCGCCATTGCCGAAGCTGTCCGCTCGCGCATCCGCCCCATCTTCATGTCCATGCTGACCAGTGTCGGAGGTATGCTTCCCCTCGTCCTCATGCCCGGCGCTGGCAGCGAACTCTACCGAGGGCTTGGAAGCGTCGTCGTAGGCGGACTCATTATTGCCACGTTTTTCACCCTCCTCCTCGTTCCCCTGCTCCTGAGTCTCGTATTCGATCTGAAACGAGGATTAGGCAAACTCATAAGAATCAAACAGACGGCCGCGACTACCGAGACCGACCCTGCCTAAACATCCTATTTCAATACCCAGATAGCCCGCCCACAAACACGTCTAATTTGCCGATGGATCGTCCGGTACATCCACCGAACTCATCCCTGGAAACACAATCGCTCCACCAAGAACGGTGTTCAATTCCTGCCACAAATCTTGCTTCGGCCCAAAGATATGTGCATACTTCGCTTCCGTCACATACCAAGACCCCTCGTTCAACTCGGATTCAAGCTGGCCCGCTGACCAGCCGGCGTACCCCACAAAAAAAACCACCGCAGGCTGGTCCTGCTCCCCCAATTGACGAATCTGTTCCGACATCGCCGTGAAATACACACCCGGAATCACCTGCATTTGCGATACCGTTTCATCCGTATGAACTGCCATCAACGGCCCCTGACAAGGCCCACCCTGATGAATCGGACCACTTACACCGCATGCCGAATCATCTTCGGCAATCTGAGACCAAACCTGCTCGATCTGAATCTCAGCCGGTCGATTCAACACCACCCCCATCGCGCCCGACTCATTGTGTTCAAGCAAAAGGACTACCGTATGAAAAAAATTCGGATCAACCAGCTCCGACTTGGCAACCAATAAATGTCCTTGGTAACTTTCCATGCTCACCAAAGCATACCGCGACCATCATTGGTGGTAAACCTGCTGAACGAATTGATATCCCGTTACAGAGTAAGATCACTTGATCCCCAGCGGATTGAATATTCCCGCGTGATCCAGTGTCGGCTTGGCATCCTTAGATACGTTGAACTTGAAAGCCACCACTTTCGTAACAACGTCCAGACACCGGGTATCATCACACGCCTGCGAAGTGATCTTCAGCTTAAATTCGACATCGCCAGTCTTCTTCGCCACTACCGGCACGAGTAGGAACACTGTACCTTCATACGCCAATACCCGATTCTTACTTGCATCCACATAAGGCTTAGCCTTGGGATAATCCACCTTACCCATCTCGACTGCATCCGTCTTCTCCAAAATCACAGAGGTCGGCACGGAAATCTTGTTGCCGGGCTTGTTGCCGTAAATATGCCACCCTTTCTCAATCTTAAACTGAACCGCCACATATACCGGCTGACCGGGCTTAACAGAAGCGTGTGACAAGTACGTATTCATCACCACAGGATGATCAAACGCCGTACGAGGCGGTGACGGCAACTTGTCAGCCGCCTCGTAAAACTTAGCCAATGCCAGAATCAGCGACTCATTCGCGTGAGGCTGCGCCCACATCGCGGGGGCAAACGTATCGAAAGTCTTTGCCGCCAACACACCGTACGACTTCTCCTTTGTCAGAACGGCCAATCTCACAAGCACACCCGCCGCAACACCATTCGGATTCGGAATATTGCCCCCACCACCAAGATCTTTACCACGCGTAATCAAATTATCATGCCGCTCATGCGTGAAGAAAAATCCGCCCCCCTTTGCGTCATAGAACAACTTAATCATCATATCCGCCGTAGCTTTGGCCTCCTTCAACCATCGCTTATCGCCGGTGGTGTCATACAAATCCAACAGCCCTTCGCTCAGATACGCATAATCATCCAGATATCCCGGCAGCTTTGCATTTCCCTTCCGATACGTGCGATGCAGCCGTCCATCCTTCCGCAACTCCTTCAGCACAAACGCCGCCGCTCCCTCCGCCGCCTTCGTATAGGCTTCCTCCTTAAATACCTTACCTGCCCGCGCCAAAGCTCCAATCATCAAGCCATTCCAACTCGTCAAGACCTTATCATCGAGATGCGGACGAATTCGCTTATTACGAACCGTCAGCAACTTCGCCCTCATCTCAATCAGTTTCTTACGCAGATCAACTGCCTTCATCTTCCGTTCCGATGCCGTCTTCGCCAGAGACTGCGATAATGACAACACGTTGGTCCCCACACGCTCCCGAGTCGACTCTTCCAGAAAATTGCCCTCCTTCACCACCCCATATATCTCGTTAAAAACTTTCGCATCATCTTCGCCCAACACCTTTGCAATCTCATCAATATGCCAGACGTAAAACTTCCCTTCCTCGCCTTCTGAATCCGCGTCCACCGCTGAATAAAAACCGCCCTGCTTATCCAGCATCTCCGCCTTCAACCACGCAAAAATCTCCGCCACCAGATGTTTATACGGCTCATGCTTCGTCAACGCATACGCTTCGGAATAATTCCGAATCAACTGCGCATTGTCATAAAGCATCTTTTCAAAGTGAGGCAGGAACCACCGGCCGTCCGTCGAGTACCGATGAAAACCACCCGCCAGGTGATCATAAACCCCGCCCTGCATCATCCCATCCAACGTCCGCGAAATCACCACCGATTGATTCAAATCACTCGACTTTGCCTGATGATGAAGCATCAACTTCAACACACCATGTGGCGGAAACTTCGGAGCTCCCCCAAACCCCCCGTTCTTACTGTCAAATCTCGACCGAAACGTCCGTAATGCTGCGTCCACGATCCGCGGAGATAACGGCCGCTTGTCATCCACAAATCCCCCCGTACTAATCCGCTTGATCGCATCAGTAATCTGCGTTGCATTCTGCTCCACGTCCTTCTTACGTGTCGTCCAGATCTCATGCAGCTTCTTCAAGACCTCAATAAACTGCTTCTTCGGAAAATACGTCCCCGCAAACCACGGCCGACCATCCGGCATTAACCAAACCGAGTTAGGCCATCCACCACGCCGCGTCAACAATTGCGTCGCAAGCATGTACTGCGCATCAACGTCCGGCAATTCCTCACGATCCACCTTGATGCAAACGTACAGCTTATTCAGCACCTTCGCCACTTCCTCATCCTCAAACGACTCGTGTGCCATTACATGACACCAATGACACGTCGAATACCCCACGGACAGAAAGATAGGCTTATTCTCCTTCTTCGCCTTCGCAAACGCCTCCTTGCCCCACGGATACCAATCCACAGGATTATGCGCATGTTGCAACAGATAAGGCGAAGTCTCCTTCGCAAGACGATTTGCCTTCCCCTTCGCCTTTTTAACTTTGCCTTTCCCTTTTTCCGCGGCAATCGCGCGAGAGTCAGGCCCGCCACTCATCGTAAAAAACACCGCCGCGAATGCGCCGAAAATCAATACCACCAACATCAATGTTACCTTCATCGTCATACACCAATCTAAATACTGCACGTGTGCGCAGTTGCAGAATGAATTTACATCACATTTCCCCTCCAACCTCCCCCTATCCATCGGCACTCCCCACAACCACCTTCAATCCACCAATTCCGGTCAACGCCCCGCATCTCTGATGTCCAACGTATCCGTATTCAAATCCCACAATATCGTCTTGGCCCTCAAAGGCTTGGGATTATCAAAACGAATCACCTCTACCCACCTTTCCTTCGGCGCCAAAAGCAACGCCTCACGACGCAAACCATTGTATAACAACTGATCACACGTAATCGCGCGTTTCTTGTTGTCCCTCAAAAACACACCACCCGTCGCATCCAGAAAGTTGATATCCATATTGTCAACCTTCGTCATCCCTAACGATTTCAAATTCTTCTTGCGATTCATCTCACACAACAGTGCATCCGTCTTCAATTCCAATACATCCTTGGTACCCAGCGGTTCATGCGTCATCTGAACTTTCCCCTCCATACGCAGACGCGAACGCTCCGGCCGATTTGGACCGTCCGCTGGCACTTCGCCCTCCATCACCATCTTCTCCGTCCACGTAAACAACGTCGCACCACGCCCTGACATCGGAATCGCCTTAGCCACCGTAGAATCCTTCTTCCCTTTGCCATCGCCCTTCTTGTCCGGCTTGGGCTTGGGTCGATAATCCTCAATCAACATCTTGCCCGCCCCCGTTACCGTCGCCACCTTTTGAAGATCAACAAAATCCAGCTTTGGCCCCAATATCATGAAACGCGTCAATGCGAATTTCTTGCCCTTATCCTTATACTTATTCGCCTGCAACCGAACATTTCCGACCGCTACCATCCTGCGAAGCGATTGCTGACCAAATGCTGCATCAAAACCCTTCTTCTCCTTCGCTTTCCCCTTGGTCAACGCCCCACCAGAAGATGTCGCCGCCTTCATGACCTCCTTCGACCTCAAAAACAATGTCACGCGATCGGCACTCAATGTATTAGATTCAATCGGATCCGTCGGCGTCCTTGCCACATCCTCCGCCTCCATCTGCACTTTTCCGAAAAAGTCAATCGTTCGCGCCAGATCATCAAAAACCATCCTCTTCTTCCATACCACCTTAACACGACGAGCCTCATTCTCACCCGTTCCCGGATCATCCGGCTCGGTAAACACATACTCACCCGGATGCTTCGCCAACACGTGCTTACCATTCCTCGTAATATCCACTTCAAGTGTTCGAAGCTCCGACTCCGCCTTCCCAACCTTCTTATTCTGCGATGTCTGAATCCGTACTGGCGCCCCAACAACCGTCGCCTCACCCTTCACTGAATCCGCTTCCAGCTTGTCGCCAAGAACGACCGTCCCATTACGCAACTTTAGGACCACCTGATCAAACGCCGTGATCTGATGGACATCCACCGTCAGATTCGTACCGCCAAGCGACTCAGGTCGCTTCTCCTTACTATCTTTCTTATCTTTAGAATCCTTCGGCTTCTCCGCGAACGTCGCCTCAAGATGCCCCGCCTCCAAGTGTTGCTTTGGATCCACGACCTTCACGCGACCATGGGCCGTCAACATCGCGGGAACCAGTTTCCCATTTTCATTAGGTTTCGTCGTAATATGCAACTTATTGGCTTCAAGATAACCTTGATTAAACGTCGCATGTACCGCCCCTTCCGCATCGATAGCCTTAAGACCACGCCCCCTCTCTTTGCCTGCTATCGTCTGATCCGTAAAGTGCGTTGTCAGCCGATCCGCTTTCATATGAAAATCGCGATCAAAAACCTCAACCTTACCGACGAACGAAGCTGACTTGAGATCATCATGCGGATTTTCGCCCTCGTCGACCTTCGCTTCATTCGCGTTGGCTTCGTAGTCCTTCTCCCGCTTCACAAACACAAGATCCACACGATCATTCCACTCAACCCGAAAGCCTTCGGGTAATGAAGAATCCCGCTTAGTCTTCTTAGCCCCCGCCTGTGCTTTCGGAGCCGCAATCACCCCGGCCCCAATCAGCCTGCCACGATTCCCATTAACATCGTCCAGCCATAGTGCAAATCGATCCGCCGTCAGCTTCCCAAGTTGTGGTGACGTAATCACCATCGGATAAAGTGCCGAACCATTCGCAAGGATACGTCGCTGAGAATCAAGATACTCCAGCATGTGGCATTCAAGACGCTCGCCCTTGTCTCCCTCCACCCTAACCGGTCGCCCCTCAAATCGCACATACATATCCTTCGGTCCCGCCAATTCCTGCGGCGGTGTCTCAACCGGAATCATCGTCATCTTTCCCGTCCACGTCAAGACTACATCATTCTCACGATGGGGCATCGCATCCGGATCGACCTTCGCCTTCACATCGAGAGGATTCGGAACGCTCCCACCAACCTCACTCGCCATCATCCGAACCAAGCCCGCCATATGCTCCACCGAATACCACGACAATCGGCCCGATGGTGACAATGCCATCGGCGAAAACACCGGCGCCGAAACATTCAATTGCCTCTCCGTAGACTCACGATCCAAAGTGAAGTAGGCCAGCAATCGATCAGCCTTAATCAACCTACCCTTGTTTCTCGCCACAACGTTTCGATCAAACGTCAATTGGTAAAACGGCTCATCCGATTTCTTCTCAGGCGTTGTAGGCTTCTTTCTCGGCTGCGGTTTCGGTGGAACCTTGGGGTCCTTTTTGACTTTAGGCTGCTTCAGTCGATGATACCGAAGCGACTTACCATGCGCAATCTCCAAATACTTAATTCGCCGATTTGCTTCATCATAAACAAGATCCAATCCTCTACCCTTGAAATGAGCCTGCTTCGTCGCAGGTGTCATCACTTCCACGTCATCCTTGGATTGCACACGCCCGGTCACTGTATTGAACTTACACTCAAACAATTTAATCTTGATTGCCCGATCCATGGAATCCTTACCAAGATCCAGAGGCTTCACACGCGTCTTCGACTTCTGATAAATCGTAATCACCAGATTCTTGCGAAACGTCCCCTCCTGCGGTTGATTACCCGGCGCATAAAACTGCCCCTTATCACCCACCAGATGAATCACACGCGAATCAGAAACATACAACCACGCCTCAGGCCGGACCACATCAAACACCCATGCGTCCCGTGGCGTCATCCGGTCATAACTAAACCGACGAGACAACCGCCCTGACTTCTTATCCACAATATCAATGTTCAGTTTACCCGTATTCCCAATCGCATCCGGCGAAAATCCCTTGGCAGCACGAAACGAAGACGGAAGGGGCGGCATTTCGTCCTGATCCAGCAACTGCTTAATCTCAGACTGTCCGATCGCCTCTTTTTCCACCGTCGCCTCGGAAAACGACATGATCGCAACCATCCCGCCCGCGCTGGCTACCAATACCCATATCATCCTGATCGTCTGTTGATTAAACACGCGCAAGCCTCCGCTTCAAAAACCCACCCTACATGCCGTACGCCTCGAGAACCTCATCCCAGCGATTCATCGCTTTTAATAAATGCTCGATCACCTCTCGCACAGCCCCCCTGCCGCCCCGCGCCGCCGTCGTATATTTCGCCAACTCCCGCACTTCTTCCGCAGCATCCGCCACCGCGACCGGATACGCCACACGCGCCATCACCGGCAGATCCGCCAAATCATCCCCGACATACGCCACCTGGTCATCCGTCACACCCGCCTCTTTACACAAATTTTCATACCCCGCCACCTTCGCCATCGCGCTGCCCTGCTCCACCAATTTGATTCCCAACTCAAGCGCACGGTGCGTCGTACATCGACTCGGTCGCCCCGTCAAAATACCCATCATCAACCCACACCGCTGCCACGCCACAATCCCCGACCCGTCCCGCACAAAAAACCGCTTTTGCTCATTCCCCGATGAATCAATAATAATGGAACCATCCGTCATCACTCCGTCAACGTCCACCAACAAAAGCTTAATATCGTTTACAGCCATACTCAGCAATAGCTCGCCATAATCAATTTTCAGGAAAGTACCTACTCATGGATAACCTTGAGGGAAATCAAATCCTGTACGTCGATCAAGCCCACCGGCTTGCCCGCTCCATCCACCACAGGTATCTCATCCAAACGCATCTCGCGCACAAGCTGTACCGCATCACGCACCAACGCTTCATCATCCAACGCCTTGGGTGATTTCGTCATCAAATCAGCAACCAACGTCTCAAGCCCACCATCACCCGTCGCCACCACATGACGCCGCAAATCTGCATCCGTGAATATCCCCGTCAATCGCCCCGACTCGTCGACTAACAACACAGCCCCCGCCCGACGCGGATACTCTGCCGCCTCTTCAAGCATTTGGCGAACATTCACCGTATCTCGTATCAATGGAAGATTCTCACCCACTCTGAATCGCAAAATATCCATCACAGGTAACATCTTGCGCCCAAGCGTCCCACCCGGATGCCGCCGATGAAAGTCCTCCGCACTAAACTCCCGATGCTGACTCACACACAATGCCAACGCATCCCCCAGCGCCAACATCGCTGTTGTTGAAGCTGTTGGTGCCAGATTGTGCGGACAGGCCTCCTCCACATCTCCAATCGGCAGACATACATCCACCAATCGCCCCAAATGAGATTCTGCCACCGATGTAACTCCGATACTCTTCACCCCATCCTGCCGCACCAGTGCCGCCATAGCCAGCACATCCTCGGTCGTACCCGAATACGATAAGAACACAAGCACATCACCTCCGCGTATCCGCCCCAAATCCCCATGCATCGCTTCGGTCGGATGCAAATAGTGACTCGGCGTCCCCGTTGAAGCCAGCGTCGCACTGATCTTTTGCGCAATGACCCCACTCTTACCCATCCCACACACAATCACCGTTCCCGAACACGCGCCAATCAACTCCACCGCCAGGTCAAAACGTCCGTCAAGTTGCTTAAGCACATTCAACACCGCATCCGCCTCAGCACGTAATACCCGACCCGCCAATGCCTGCGATTCACTCACATTTTCTACTCGCGATATTTCCGTTCCTGACATCTGCCATTATCATAGGCTGCGCAAACCCAATACAATAGAGAACGACGAAACCACAGGAATCTCCACAGCATGCAGGATTACCGCGTAGAACTCGATGTCTTTCACGGCCCGCTCGACCTTCTTATGTACCTCATCAAACGCGATGAGATCGACATCCACGATATCCCCATAGGACACATCACCGAGCAGTACATCCAATACGTTCATCAGCTCAAATCGCTCGATATCAATATTGCCGGTGAGTTCCTCGTCATGGCCGCCACGCTCATGGAAATCAAGAGCATCATGATGCTCCCCATCGAGGAAGGCCAGAATCTCGAGGATATTGCCCCAGGTGACGACCCTTCCGACCCCCGCTTCGAACTCGTACAACAACTTCTCGCCTACAAACGCTTCAAGGACGCCGCCACCGAACTCGATGAAAGACGCGCCCAATTCGCTTCCCGATTCCCCCGATTCCCCGCGAAAATCAAAGACGAAAAGCCCGCCGACCAAACCCCCGACATCGACATGGAAGATGTCTCCGTCTGGGATCTGCTGGAAGCCTTCTCCACGCTCATGGAACAGGTCGGCGACTCCAGGTCCGCCCATGAAGTCATCGTCGATGACACCCCCATCGAGCTCCACGCCGCCGACATCGTCGATCGTCTTCAACGCGATGGAGCCATGACGCTTCAGAATATGTTCGTCGGCCGAAACACACGCGGTGAAATGCTCGGCCTGTTCCTCGCCATGCTCGAACTCCTCCGACAACGCAAAGTCAAAGCCACACAACCCCAGGTCACATCCGACATCCACGTCCAGCTCCGCCCCGAAAACGAGTGGCAGGATCCCGATGCCATGGAACCTGATCACGATGACCGTGACCTCGATCCCACCAGGCCCGAAAACTTCGACTGGCCCAATGATGAATTCCTTAAACGCTACACCCGTCGCATCGAACGACGTAAAAAAGGCGAGTCCATCGAAGAAGATGCCCAACTCGAAGAAGACATTCGCGAACTACAATCCCAAGAAGACTCCACCCTTAAACCTCCCTCACCCCCACTCGCGAAAGACCCGACACGAAAACAGCCGATCGAACCCCAGGAAAACGCCAATCCGGAAGTAAACATCCAAAACAACGACACCCCAACACAATCCATATCCTGACTCCCCATTCCCAACCCACCCCTCGAACCGCGCACATGCCTCCCCAAATCCAAATTCAGGTTGCAGACATCACCCAACTCCACGTCAACGCAATCGTCAACGCGGCCAACGAAAGGCTCCTCGGCGGTGGAGGCGTCGATGGCGCCATCCACCGCGCCGCCGGCCCCGAACTCCTCAAAGCGTGCCGAAACCTCGAACAGGTTCAGCCGAACGTCCGTTGTCCCACAGGCCAGGCACGTATCACCCGTGGATTCAACCTCAACGCTGACTGGATCATCCACACCGTCGGACCCGTCTGGTCCGGCGGAAATAACAGCGAACCGAAACTCCTCGCCGACTGCTACCAGAACTCACTCGCCCTCGCGGAACAAAACCAGATCCAATCCATCGCCTTCCCACTCATTTCCACCGGCGTCTACCGATTCCCCAAAGAACTCGCCGCCCAAATTTCCATGACCGTCATCCAAGGCCACCTTGCCCGGACCACTTGCATCCAATCCGTAACCATCTGCTGCTTCTCGGAGGAAGACACCGCCTTCTTCCCCTCCCAATAAAAAAGACGACGCTCACGCGTCGCCTTTCATCAATCCAAACTCACTTACCCATCATTTCAACTCAACCGACCAATATGCATTGTCGAGAAATGACTGCCAACAAGCGTATTTATCCAATTCCAGCCGTGTTGAAATCACCGGGTTCCTCTTGGGCCGCACCGGCTTCGTAATCAACTTCATATGCGCCTGCTGAGGCGTCTGCCCACCCTTCTTGCCGTTGCAACCCACACAGCAACATACCAGGTTCGTCCACGTATTCTGCCCGCCCAATCGACGCGGCACCACATGATCCAACGTCAACTCATTCGTCGGGAACTTATTACCACAATACTGACACAGATTCTTGTCCCGCGCATAAATGTTCCGACGATTCAACTTCACCGTCTGACGCGGAATCCGGTCATAACCATACAACCGAATAATCTTCGGCACAGCCAATTGCATCCGAACCGTCTTCACCCAGTCATAATTCTCTTCAAACAGATCTTGGTATTCCGACAACTCCGTCCATGATTCGAAGTCATAACTCAGAAACTTACCATTCTCAACATTGATCACCTCCGCCATATCACGACACAATAACCCAAACGCCCGCCGCGCGCTCGTCACCCGAATTGCCATGTACAGGCGATTCAACACAAGCACATTTGCATTTAAACCAATCGACGA
>JANQQT010000031.1 GCA_028284925.1 Phycisphaeraceae bacterium
ACACGCCACCTCAACAACAACGACTAACCCTCACCCACCCAAACCATGAACAACGTTCTACGCTACATCTTCTTCCTCATCATCGTCCGACCACTCACCCTCATCATCCTCGGCCTCAACGTCCGACACCGACACAACCTCCCCAAAAAAGGCCCGGCCGTCATCATCGCCAACCATAACAGTCACCTCGACGCCCTCGTACTCATCACACTCTTCGGCATGAAAAGACTCCACCACGTCCGACCCGTCGCCGCCGCCGACACCTTCCTCAAAAACAAATTTATCGCGTGGTTCGCCTCGAAAATCATCGGCATCCTTCCCATCGACCGCAAGGTCAAATCAAAACACACCGACCACCTCAAACCAATCACCGATGCCCTCGACCAAAACCAGATCATCCTCATCTTCCCCGAAGGCACACGAGGCGAACCCGAAAAACCCTCTCCCATGCACAACGGCGTCGCACACATCGCCAAACGAAAACCCAATGTCCCAATCGTTCCCGTCTTCATGCACGGCCTCGGCAAAGCGCTCCCACGCAACGAAGCCATCCTCGTCCCCTTCTTCTGTGATGTCTTCATCGGCACACCCCATCATTGGACGGGTCAAAAGCAATCCTTCATGAACCGGCTCCAACAATCCATGGACGACCTCGCCGCACAACTCCCCCCGCACCAATGGTCCTAACCCACTCCTCACAAAAACAAACCCCGCTGCTGCGCGAGGCAACAACGGGGCGGAGGAGGAGAAAGACAAAGTTAGGGGGAGAACATTTTCTGCTTGGAAGACATTCTCCTGCGATCTGAGCATCCTATCAGGCTCACAGCCCGATTCCTACCCAACACTACACCAATGATTTTAATCAATTTACCCGCCCCTCGCCACCCTTTTTTCACCAAATTCCATCGCCACTTTTCCACATCACCCCGTTTCTAACCCCATTCTCACATCAACAACCCGTTTCACTACGAGAATACGCCGTTTGAACGCATCGAACCCACTTTCGCCTGCAAATACCGACCCGGACAAGACGTCGGACGAATCTCCTTATGCGTATACACCCGCCTCAACGAAACACGATACGTCGCCCGCAAATACCTCACCATGGCGCCCATCGATTCCAGCTGGGCATCCGTAGGCCTCTGCAGATTAAAATTCCCCAACAGCATCAAACCCACATTGTGTTCATTATTATCCCGCACATGCGCGCCCTGATACCGAATCGGTCGACCCTCCCAAACACGACCCGCCCGGTCAACCACAAAATGGTATCCGATATCCGCCCACCTCCGATGCTTCGTATGGCTGCTTCGAATCAACTCCATACGCTGCTTCGTTCTTTCATAATCAGAAAACAACACCGCCGTCTTCATCCCTTCATGATGAATCGTAATCCGATTCACACCATTCATCCGATTGATATTCGAACCCAACCGCGAACGCGTCCAGACCGACCTCGGTATCGGATCACCCGGCGCACCTGAACCCGTCCGTGTCACAACCGGAGGCTTCACCACAGTCGGTTGCCGCTTGCCAACCTGGCCATCCGCCACCGGATCCCAAATCGGTCGCGGCAGGATACCACTACGCGCTCCCCCCTCGCAGCCTGCAATCAATGCAGCGCTGCTGAGTCCGGTAACCATTAAATCTCTGCGTGTAATTTTGCTCATCATCATCTCGTATCGACCGATGAACCTGTTTCTATCTACTTTTTACTTCGTCACGCCTCGAAGATACACAAAACACTCTACTTCACCTGACTCATCTTCACCCAACTCTTCTCTCGAGCGCTGATCACCGCAGCCTCCAGCACACGCTGCGTCTGATACGCATCTTCAAAATCCGGTACCGGAACTTCCACCTTCTTACCCCCAACATCCGTCAACATACTCGATGCACAGTTAATAAACCCATGCTCATAACCCAGAATATGAGCATCAGGCCACCACGCATGCGCAAACGGATGCGCCCCCGCATCCGTCGCCATGATCCGCTGCCAGCCACCACGTTGCGCATCATCCGCCGCGTTGTAATACCACAACAGGTTCGCATCCTCAAAGTCCCAACGCACCGATCCCTTCTCACCGTTAATCTCAATCCGGTTCGCATTCTGGTTCCCAATCGCAAACCGCGTCGCCTCAAAACTCGCAATCCCACCGCCACTCATACGCCCTAAAAACATCATCGCATCATCCACCGTCACCTTACCCATCTTCTTCTTACCCTTCCCGACCTTGCCCCCCTTGATATTCCCCGAATCCGCCTCCGGCACCACACGCTCCTTGATAAACGTATGCTCAATCGCCCCGCACACCTCCGTCAACTCCTCACCCGTAATAAACCGCGCCGCATCAATAATGTGTGCCCCCAGATCACCGTGCGCCCCACTCCCCGCAACCTTCCGGTCAAACCGCCAAACCAGGGGCGTATCAGGCCCCGCCCACCCCTGCAGATAATTCGCCCGCACATGGTAAACCTTACCAATCTTCCCCTGCTGCACAAACTGCCGCGCAAGCGCCAGCGCGGGACACCCGCGATAACTGAACCACACAAACGTCTTCACACCCTTCTTCTTCGCCTTACGCGCCGCATCACGCATCCGACGCGCCACATCCAGCGTCGCCGCAATCGGCTTCTCACAAGCCACATGCTTACCATTCTCCAACGCCGCCGTCGCAATCGGCTCATGCATGTTGTTCGGCGTACAAATATCTACCAGATCAATCTCATCATCCTTCACCATCTCCTTCCAGTTCGTCGAAGAATTCGCCCAACCCCATTGATCCGCAAACGCGGGTGTACCCACAGGATCACGTCCACAAACCGTATGCATCACCGGATTCGACGCCAGATCAAAAAACTTACCAACCTTCATCCAAGCATTCGCATGCGCCCGCCCCATAAACTTCGTCCCCACCATCCCAATATTGCACGTCTTCGACTTCTTCGCCATCGATTCAATTCCTCTAATTCAATACTACAGGTCATATCCCAATACCGAATCCCAATATACCCCCTTTCCCCCTCCACAGCCACCCGCCAGCCCTCATACCACAACAAAATAACTCCCATCCCCCCCACCTTCCAGTTCCACCCGCCAAACGCGCACAGCTCCCCTTATTAACCCCAAGCGCCCTCGCTTGGGGCGCGCCGCGG
>JANQQT010000072.1 GCA_028284925.1 Phycisphaeraceae bacterium
TGAAAGGGTTAGGTGGTAGCGGCGAGGCGATGAGTGGAGCGGGGTTAGCGTGGCGCAATGCGACGAGGCGGAGAGGTCGATCGCTTGCGACGGTAAGTATGTTGGCGTGTGGTGTGTTTTTGATTGTGGCGATCAATGCGTTTCGGCATGATCCGGGGGAGGGAGCGGAGAAGGTGGAATCGGGGACGGGGGGATATGCTTTTTTTGGAACGACGGTGTTGCCTGTGGTGCATGATTTGAATGATGATGATTTTGATTTGCGGGATAAGTATGGGTTGGCGGATGCGGATTTGAGTGAAGTGGAGTTTGTGCAGATGCGTATGCGTGGAGGGGATGAGGCGAGTTGTTTGAATTTGAATAAGCCGCAGGCACCGCCGTTGCTTGGGGTGAAGTCGGAGGTGTTTGCAAAGCGTGGGGCTTTTACATTTAAGCGGGAGAAGGAGAAGGATAGGGGTTGGGCGGCATTGGATGAGGAGACGAAGAAGGGGGATGTGCCGGTGGTGATTGATGATGCGGTGGCGATGTGGGTCTTGAAGGTAGGTATTGGGGATTATATTGACTATGTGGATGAGCGGGGTGAGGAGTTTCGGTTGGTGGTGGTGGGGACGCTGGACAGCAGTGTGTTGCAGGGGTTTGTGGTGATGAGTGAGAAGAATATGTTGGAGCGGTTTCCATCCATTAGTGGGTATCGCGCGTTTTTGATTGATGTGGGTAGTGGGGCGGATCGGGCGGCAGCTGTGAAGAAGGTGTTATTGGAAGAGAGTGACTTGCCGAGGGATTTTGGAATTGATTTGACGGGGACGACGAAGCGGCTGGCGATGTTTGGAGCGGTCGAGGCGACGTACATGACGATCTTTGGGGTATTGGGAGGATTGGGGTTGGTGTTGGGATGTGTGGGATTAGGGTTGGTGGTGTTGAGGAATGTGCTGGAGAGGCGGGGTGAGTTGGCGTTAATGCGGTCGTTGGGGTATACGAAGGGGAGGCTGAGGCGGTTGATATTGGGAGAGCATGTCTTGCTGTTGTTGTTGGGTATGGGGTGCGGTGTGGTGGCTGCAGTGTTGGCGGTGGGGCCAGTTTTGAATGGTGGAGGAAAGGGCGTGCCGGTGGGTACGATCGGGTGGTTGCTGGTGGGAATTTTGGTAAGCGGGCTGTTTTGGACGGTAGGCGCGACTGTCGGGGCGGTGAGGGGGAAATTGATTCGCGCGCTGAGACACGAGTGATGGATCGGATATGGGGGGGGTATCGAATTGAATTTGGTGAAGTTACGGATCGAAGCTCAGGATTCGATGCGGTCTACTTTGCCATCACGCATGTGGAGTTGATGAGATGCGAAAGCGGCGACTTCGGGTTCGTGGGTGACCATGATGATGGTTCTGCCCTGGTTATGGAGATTGGTGAGGAGGTCCATGATCTGATCACCGGTGGAGGAATCGAGGTTACCTGTAGGTTCATCGGCGAGTAGGATGGCAGGATCGTTGGCTAGGGCACGAGCGATGGCGACGCGTTGTTGCTGGCCCCCGGAAAGTTCGGAGGGGCGGTGCTGCAGTCGATCGCCAAGGCCTACCAAGTCTGCGAGTTCCGCGGCGCGTGCGGCAGATTCGCGTGCGTCCATCCCCATGTAAAAAAGCGGGAGTTCGATGTTTTCCTGGAGGGTAAGTTGCTGGATGAGGTTGAACGACTGAAAGATAAAGCCGAGGCGGCGGAGTCGGAGGTTGGATAATTCGTCATCGGAGAGGACGGCAAGGTCGTTGTCTTCGATAAGGCAGCGGCCGGAAGATGGGCGGTCGAGGCAACCGAGAAGATTGAGCATGGTGGATTTGCCAGAGCCGGATGGTCCCATGATTGCCCAGAAGCTCCCACGGTTGATTTCGAGTGAGACGCCTGCAAGGGCATGGACATGATTTTCGCCCATTTGATAGGTTTTACGTACGTCCTCGAGTTTGACGACCACCTGAGGATCGGGTGATACGGAGTGAGTGGGAGGGGCCGATTGGTCGGTCATGGCAGTGGTCATGTCAGATGACGATCCAAGATTGTAGATTTAACGGATTGGCGTTCATTTTAGGTGAAACCGGAAGGAAAATGAAACGTATTGTGATAACAGGAAATTGGTGTGGAGAATCGTAGAAAACAAATATTGTGCCTAAATTATGTGGTCGTGTGGGGTTACGCGACTTTGACATATACGAAAGGCAGCGTGTAGACTGGTCGCAGCGGGCGAGGATTGAGGTACGGGTCGAAACTCGTACGGAGTTTTGTTTCAATTTGACGAGTTAGATTTATGTCGACGACTGTTCATACGGTAGTGCCTCTGACCCCCAGTTCCTTACCGGAAGGGTATTGGACGGCGGGGATCACAGGAGATCAGGAAAAGGGAGTAATGAGCGTTTGCGTGTTGCTGAGGAAGGAGCCGGATGATGTGGGCGGTAGGTTGGTTGTGTTGCGCGACACGATTGACGGTCGCGTGTATCTGGGATGCGTGGTGGATGCGGGTGGGCGTGTGCACCAGTGGTTGGAGGTTTGGGTGCAGGATTTGGAGAATCTGGATGGGACGATTCCGGCATGTCGGGAGGCGTTGTCGAATCGTGTTCTGGATGAACGCTGGGCGGGTATGTATGAGGCTTATGGTGAGGCGGATGAAGGTGGAGTGATCTCGACCGGGTATGAGAAAGTTCATCCGTTACCGACGTATTTTAAGGTTTTGAGCGACGGGGTGGAGGTCGTGAATCCGAAGGACGATGAGACGGGAAAGCGTTGGTCCTTGTGTGAAGATGATGGTCTATTGGAGTCGAATGGTCTGGCGAAATACTCAAGCACGCTGCATCGGTATCTGCACGTGAGTGGAGATGAAGGTCAGGTAAGCTTTTTGCCCGTGACGGATGGGGCGCCGAGTGGGGATCGGGTGTGGTCCCCGGGAGAGGTTATAGAGGATCATGGGAATCTGATTGGGTTTAACAAGGGAGGCGGATTGTTGCTGGTGCGACCCTATAGTCCGCTTGGGATTGTTGACTTGGGTGATTATCTAGGTGGTGCAGGTTTTGGGGGTGTGGATCATGGGAAGACGGTTGTGGATGTGGGATTGCTGGCGGAGGAGTTGAGTGAGGAACACGAAGATGGGTCGCTGCATAAGGGGCGGCTGTTTATGGGGCGACACGGCAAGTGGGGGCGGATGATCGAGAGTTTTCATCTGAAATTGAAGGCATTGGCGGATGCGGTTGATAGCGTCAGGGACATGGTGAAGGGGATTGGGCGTCCGTTGTTGAATTTGGACGAACGGAGTTTTTGTGTTCATCTTGGTCGGTCGGGTTGTGGTTTGCCGTTTTTGTGGTCGGCGAGGACGGTGTTGAATCATCCCGGTGATGCTGTGACGTTGCCGATCAAGACGAGTGATGCACAGTTTTACTTGCCTGGCCATACGTCCAAGCAGTCCATTTATCGGCCAGTGAATGTCGGCGAGCCGGTTGAGGGAGCTGCGAATATTCGGATTCGCCAGGTACTGGATGACTCAGGGGGCACTTCGATTCTGGAAGGGACCTTTACCACGCAGGAGAGAATCAGTCCTGCAAGATATGACATTGTGTGGATGCGACTGAATGTTGGGAGCGAGCGCGTGGACGTCTACGTGAGGCTTGAGGAGGATTCCGCATTGGCGGCGGGCGAGTGGCGGTTTCGGAGTGTGGGACAGCGATTTGAAGAAGGTACGTTGGGGAATATTCGTGAGGCGGAAGGTGTACCGTTGAGCGATACGGCATTCGAGTTGATTCCGTTGATGTCAACACCTTGCGATATGTATGCGTTGCTGGTGCTGGCCGTACGGTTGCTGCTGGTAGATGATGACACGACGCTGGCGGTGGCACTGGATGAAGTGATGAGTCTGGCGCGGGAGGTGGCACATTTTAATGATGGTGAGGGTGATGTTGAATCACGGGTGGAAGGGATCTTTGAGGGGGATGTGCGCTGGGTGGAGTCGCTGGGACCGCAGAGATTGATGCGAGACGCGATGAGTGTCGAGGAGGGATTCGATCTGGCGCCTCGAGAGGTGTGGTTTTCCACACTGGCGATGCTTGTGAGGATGGTTCCGGGGATTGGACCTGACAGTATTTGCCAGGATTTCGGGGATGCGCCGCCGGGCGGGATACATCTGGTTTTTGATCGTACTTTGCGTGATCTGGAGCGACTGCTCATCCGGACGCGTAGCTTGATCGTCATAGACTGGCGATTTAATCGCGAAGTGCATTCGGTGGTTCGTGGATTTATGACAGAGGTGTTGTAAAGTATGGAGAAGGGGGGATGGATTGTAGAGGTTTTGGTTTTCGATCAGATTATCGGGTAATACGGGGTGATTAAATAGATAAGGAGCTGACATGTTTAATCAAATTGGTCGTATGAGCGTCGCGGTGTTGCTTGGATGGGGAGTGTTGTTTGCAGGAGGATGTGGTTGTTCTCCGAAAAGTCGAAGTTTCAATGTGGAAGTGCAGGTTGGGCAGACGCTGAAGGATGGCAGTGGAAAGGTCGAGCGACGAATTGATGTGTCGATGACGGGGTTGAACGAGTTTGATGAGAAGTGGAATGAGGCTCGAATTCGAGAGTTTTTCAAACCGGAATCGCGAAAGAATAAGCAAGCCGATCACAAGGATTTCGCGTGGGAGGTCGGGTCGGCGGGGGACTCATCAACATTCAAGATGGGGGATAAGGTATGGGCTCCTTTGCTAAAGCGGGGTTCTAAACATCTAGTTGTCTTGATGTACTTGTCAGGATCAGGCGGTGTAGCGAAGTCAGTTCAGTTTCCGCTGAATCAATGTCGGTGGGAAGGTGACAAGATCGTTGTTCGACTTCATAAGGATCGAATTACTGTAGAGACCAAAGAGAAGCCGGTTGAGAAATAACTTGATGAAGGGGTGTGTGGATTCGGATTCGGGGCGAGTCGAGGCTTGCGGTTGCGACGCGTGGGTTGCGGTTGCGTGACTTTGAATTGGTAAACCTTATGGGCCAGGCTTGATGGCAAATTTTGGTGACTATGAGACGACGGGCGAGATTGCCCGAGTTGGTCTGGGAGTGGTGTATGGTGCGCGGAAAAGTGGCGGGAAAGGTGGGGCGAAGTTCACGGTGAAGGTGTGTCATTCTGAGTCGCTTGCGTTGGATTCGGAGACGATGTCTTCGAATGTGCGGGCATTCATGGACCGCGTGGACGTTCAGCAACGCGTAGCGGCGGCAGGGAGTAAGTATTGGGCGCCTGTGCTTGATGCGAGCTGTACCAATGACAATGGGTATTACGTAACGGAGTTTTTTGAGAACTCGATTTCGAAAATGGTTCGGGGAAAGGTGAGACTTGATGCGGCTGCGCTGTATCACGTGGTGTATTCAATCGTTCAGGGGCTGGTTGATTTGAAGGAGACGGCAGGGCGGGCGCACGGCAATCTGAAGGACTTAGGGAATATTCTATTGGGAGGAACAGGGAGCGTGCATCGGAGAAAGGTGGTGATGTCCGATCCGGCTCCAACAGCGGACCTGGATGAAGATTCAGAGGCGGTGGATTTGCGAACGTTGGGCGGGTTGATTTATCAGTTGGTCCTGCATCAGAGTATTTCGTCTACCGGGCAGGCCCAGATGGGAGAGGCGTGGGATCGATTGGGTAAGTTTGGCGAAGGCTGGGTATTGCTGACGAATGAGTTATTGCAGGCGGGACGAGGGGGATCTGGACGTTTGAGTCTTGACGAGTTACCTGGACGGCTGAAGGATTTGAAATCGGTTCAGAGAAGCAAGGGGCCATGGGTCGGGGCCGCGGGGTTGCTTATTGCAGCGGGGGTTACGGCATTTTTTCTGTTTGGCGGGCCTCCTCCGCCTCCACCGCCGCCTCCACCACCGAAGATATCGCCTGACGTAGCCAAGAAGAGTTGGGACCAATTGGTGAAGGCGATATACGGTGACGACGCGTGGTTTGGGGCATTGGAGGCACAGTTGTTTGGTAAGGAGGTGGATGATGTGGTCAAGGAGGCACGAGCGCGGGTGATGCGCAATGCGCATTTCCGTGACAATATCATTGGCCCGCTGGAGGCGCTAAGGAAACAGAACTTGCGGGTTGATCCGCGCGAGATAATCGGGAAGCCGGCCGCAAACTTTCGGGCATTGATTCGGCACGAGTTGGAGGAAGATCATTTTGAGAAAGTGGTGCAAGCCTGGGAGATCGTTAAAGGGATTCGCGATCAATTGAAAGGGGAGTGGGATGTGGTGGGGGATCTGGAAAATGCAAGCAAGGTGTTCGTAATGCAGAGGGGGTGGGATAATCTGGGCCATATGCTGGGGCAGCTTGTCGGGCGAATCAAGAATTTTGAGTCAGAAGGCCAGGCGGTGAATCTGATGCAGAATCTTGCAGCGGGGATCAGGATTCACACTCAGGTCAATGATGTGATGAACAACGTGGATTTTCTGGATAATCGCCAGAAACGATTTCTGGAGACAAAGGATCCCGTGTTTGTGCAATTTGGCATGTTTCGCCAATCGAGTCTCTTGGATCCTGCGATGGAGGGTGAACGGGAATTTGATATTGCGACAGCTCAACGTGTGTTGCGTGTAATTGATGATGAGCAAAAGAAGTTCAGAACGCTGACGGAGGAATGGGCGAAGTTTTTGAAAGAGAAGTGGGGGAATGTAGTGTCGAGCGAGATGGCGGCGCCGGCGAATAAGTTTGTGAATCCACCTTCGGGGATGGTCGCGGATGTCAAAGCGGATGATTTTACGTCTCGCGTGGCGGAGGCCGCCCAGTGTGTGAAGGTGGACAGCGCTAGCGTTAATCTGAATCGCAAGAATGTGGAAGGTCGACATAAGCAGGCGGTCGATTTGATGGTGAAGCTTCGAGAGGAGAAACTGGAGGCGGCAAAACTGGCCGCATTTGAAGCGAAACTGAAGGTTTTTAAGGGGCAGATGGATGTGATGGGCAAGAGACCGGTGATTGAACGATCTCATGAGATGGTGGGGGCCGACTATGAGACGCTTTATCGGGAGTTTTCGGCCTTTACAGCGCAGTTGCAGGAAGAGCAGGCGAAGCCAACGGAATGGGTGGCGGATGTTCGCAAGGAACAGACGGTGGTGGGGGGGACGGTTGCGGTAAACGCGGCCTGGGTGCGCACACGGGATGGCCTTTTAAGTCAGCATACCGTACAGGAGTTGGAGGATGCCAAGGTTGAGAAGTTTATTCCACTACGGAGGAAGGTAAGAGCACTGCGAAAGATGCTGCAGGGTGTGGATTTGGCGTTTGGAAAAGGGCTGACCGGAACGGGGCCGGGCGGACGGGCGTGGACATCTAAAGAGCAGGCGGTTGCGACGGCGATTCGTGAGGAGCGTATTAAGACGTTTCTGGATGGATTAAGTGTTGAGACGCAATTGGAGAAACCTGAGAGCGATTGGGCTTCATTGTGGAAGGGAACGGTTGAGCAGTATGAAGCGTCCAGGAAGGAATTGGGCCAAATGCTGGGTGATTTTAGTATGGTTGCGGGAATGTTGGACGGTGGGTATCTGTTGAGTGAGTCGAATGCGGCAGCGGGAGGTCGAAGTGTTGGGGGTATCGCGGCACAGTGGACTTCAAGTGGGTTGTATGGAAGTAGCCATGTCCAGGGGCTGATCAAGCCGGTGGTGGATCGAGTGGGTGAATTGAGGACGGTAGAAGGAGAGAACGATCGCGCAAAGCTACAGCAGTTGGTTTTGGCCGCCGGGACGGATGGGGTAGCGCGTCGGCGTTCGGCATACGTGAGGTTGGGTAAATTGAGTTCGTTGTGGCCGGCCAGCGTTGCGGAGTTGAATGCTGATGGGCGATTGCGGAAGCGGATGGAAACATTCGTGGCGGCGTTGGGAGATAAAAAGACGCGAGCGAAGGTTTTGACGGACGAAATGGCGGCGGAGGCGCATCGTCGTTGGGAGGTTTGTTTTGCGGGTGTGAAGGATAAGTCGGAGCTTGCCAAGCTTTTGGGTGATCGTAAGAGTTATGGGGTGGTGGATGCCAAGCTAAGTGAGAAGAACCGGGTTAACCTCGGGTTGTTAGCGCTGAGTAAGGATGTGGCGGGTGTGAAGCCAAGCGATGAAGGTAAGGTGGATGAGGCGACTTTGCAGAGACATGTGGCGAAGCTGAAGGGATTGGTGGAGGGGTTGAGCGACGACGGAGTGAAGACGGATGCGGTGATAAAGGGGCTGTTAGGGCAATTGGAAACGGCGGCAACGGTCAATAAGGATGAGAATCAGATTGATCCGAATAAATCGGGACCGGCTTTAGGTTTGATCAATGGGATTACATGGAGGGTGAAGAAGAGCGGGCCGAGCGGAGCATATGTGGACTACGAGACTGTGTTGCGTGGGGCGACCTATAAGTTGCGTTTTGTCCGGGTTAAGCCTTCGACGGGGCGACCGTTTTACATTTGTTCCACCGAAGTGGGTGAGGCGTTCTTTCGTGATGTGGTGGAGGTGGCGAAACAGTGGGAGGTATATCGGGGTCGGAAAGACGTAGCGGGTAGATATCGGCGCCGTGGCGCAAATAAGGAAGTATATGCATTGATGACGTCATTTGATACAAGATCTGCCGATCCGCGGAAAGGGCCTCGAGCATGGACGTGGAGTAGCCAACGGGACGGGATGCAGAAGACACCAAGTTGGCTGAGGAAACATTCTAATTTTAATAACCCCAATGACCTTGTATTTGATCCGAAACATGTGAAGGCGGGGAAAGCAACGCCCATTAATTACATCTCCGCGGAAGCGGCGATGTATTTTTCGCGACAGTTGGGTTGTCGGCTGCCCACGGGGGATGAGTGGAAAGCGGCATATGCGGCAATGGTAAAGGCGGGTGGATTGGGGACGCCTAATTTGCGGGATCCCACGTTTGGAAAGCAGTTGGCGCATTGTAAGACGAAGAATCCGGCAAATGCGTTGAATCCGGTGGAGTATCCGGATGCAGATATCTTTTTGCCGCAGAGCTTATTTGCCACGGCGCAGGGGGCGGCAGCACAGGTCGATGGGAACGTTAAGGATGATGGAGTGTTATGGTTCGACGGTATTGCGAATGGGCCCGCCAATAGTAGCGGTACGCAGATATATCACCTCGTAGGGAATGTGAGTGAGTATGTCTATAACAATCCTAAGAAATTTGAAACAGAGTTCAAGGAAGGCGCGAAAGTAACGCCAACAAATATGGATGCTTTTTTTCGAGTGCCCGCCAATACAAGAAATCTGGGTGTGATTGGAGGGTCGGCTTTGTCGCCGCCGGCGTTGAAGGTGGATCAGGTTTATCCGACCAATTCGGTGCTGGCTCCATTGGGCAATAGTGATGTGGGATTTCGACTGGCTTTTACGGGTGGATCGCTGAATATGAAAGACAGGATAATGGTGGTTCTGGCGGAGCAAAATTATCTGAAATGAAAAGAATATTGGAGAGAGGTCGACGCGGCTTGTGGGGGCGGGATGATTGTCGTAAGATGCGGGAAGTTCGGGGAAGCGGCGCGGTAGGTACGGCTCCGTTTTAGGCCGGCATGGAATTGACGTGATGCGTACGTATTTGGTAGTTTCAAATGTCAGAGACTGAAAAGAGTATTTCTCAGATGGCGGCGGCGACGGCGAATCGTCTTCGGCTTATTCAGGCGGATTTTGCGGACCAAAGCGCAGATGAGCGTCGGGCGTATATGGCGGAGACCGTCGAGCGGTCAATGAGTTCGCTGGTTCCGCACGAGCGGGAGCAGTTTTTGAATGAGTTGGCGGATATGTTCCCGACCTGGGACAGTCAGGTGAGCGCGACGGCCCGTGCGGAAACTTCGGTGACGCAATCGAGTACCGACGAGATGGAGTTGCAGGATCCCGGGTTCCTGGTGACGCGTCTGGTTGAGATCGCAGGTAGTTTGTCCCAGTTGCAACGGGAGGCGATTATCAAAAGATTGTCGGAGGCAGGGCTGACTGAGGTCGGGCGGATGGATTGGGGGGAGGAGGCAGAGGGACGATTGAGGCAGAGTTTGTCGCTAAAGCCATCCCTTGGAATTGACCCGTCTCGCGTATTGGACCAAACTGCGATGCTGGCGGATTTCATCAATAGCCTGGATCAATTGGTTTGGCGGACTTGGAAGACGCTGTCACCCCAAAGCGAGATTCGCCGACAACAGACGATGCAGGTATTGATGAGTGAATTCGTGGGTGGGAACGAGGATACTGCACGCGGTGCGGTAAATGATGCACTTGAGAAATTGCGTCAGTTGATCGCAGGACTGATTACTGCGATAGGGCAGGTGGGGCATCAATTTAGCGCACGGTTTGCTCAGCAATTTGACCCAACAGTGATCAAGGGCCTGGTGGACATGGAGGGGGGTTCGTTTCTCACGGCAAAGGAAGCGCGGTATTGGCGGAAATACAAAGAACTTGCGGCGGCGATGGACGAATCAACGATCGAAGCGGATATTCGTAAGGCGATCAGCCAATTTGCTGAATCGCTGATGAAGGGATTGAAACGCTGATAAATCAGCGGTCAGGTAGTATGCGATGACGATATATGAACCGGTACATTGGCATGAGGGTTTGTTCCTTCAGCCGCATCATTTGCAGACGATGCAGTTGCAGTTGTCCGAGCGCCTAAATGGCGAGCGGCGGTTGAACTGGCCATATCCGTACGGATTGATCGAATCCAAGGTTTCGGCGGACGGGTTGGAGAACATGCTGGTTAAGTTTGATCGGCTGCATGTGGTGATGCCGAGTGGACTGGAGGTTCGTGTACCGGAAAATACCGATCTTCCCTCGCTGGATATCAAGACGACCTTCGAGTCGAGTACTCAGCCGTTTATGGTTTATCTGGGCGTGCCGCTATGGCAGGGGGCGCGAGCCAATACGCTTGCTCAGGATCGCGATGCGGATTGGCGAATCAAGCGCATGTGGAAGGTGTCGGAGATTGACCGGCCGGATGAGAATACGGGTGAGAATGGTCAGCCGGTCCAGGTGAGACGGGTGAATGCGCGACTGCTGTTGGCACATGAAGATCAGACGGATATGGAACTGCTGCCGTTGATGCGCATTGCGCATGCGACGGGCGAGGATGTGGGTTTGCCGCGTCAGGATCCGGCATACGTGGCACCGTGCATGGTATTAAGCGGATCGCCGTTTCTGCGGGAATTGGTCCGTGATCTGGCGAACCAGGTGGAAGCAAGTCGGAGCGAGTTGGTCGTGCAATTGACGCGAGGGGGCGGATTTAGTTTGTCGACATTGCGGGGCGTTCAGTATGAGCAGGTCTGGCGATTACGAACGCTGAACCGGTTTTCAGGAACGTTGCCACATCTGGTGCGAGCGCCGGGGACGAGTCCGTTCTCGGTTTATCTGATGTTGCGCGAGTTGTTGGGTGAGTTGGCAGCGCTGCATCCGGACCGCGACCCATTTGAGGCGCCGGCATACGACCATGACAATCCGCGTGTAAGTTTCGATGTCTTGTCGGATAAGATTCGGGCGTTACTGCGTGGTTCGGTGGCCGCGTCATTCATGAAGATTGATTTCGAGGCGGGTGAGGAGATGCATCTCGCGACGCTGGAGGACCAGCATATTCAATCGGCGAACGAGTATTTCCTGGGTATTCGAACCAAGATTGACCCGCGTGAGCTTGCGAACCTTGTGGTGGATATTGATAAGTTCAAGTTTATGGCTGAGAGCAAGGCGACGCAGCGTGTGTGGGGTATTCGTCTGGAGGAGGAACGCCATCCGCCAACGGAGTTGCCTTCGGAGGTTGGGTTGCATTATTTTCGATTGAATCGAGCGGACAGTGCACGGATGTGGTCGTTGATTGAAACCGAGAAACGCATTGCGGTTCGCTGGCCCGGGCAGGATCGAAGTGACTTTAAGTTGACGTTGTTTATGACGGCGCCTGGGGGTGAGGAGTAAGGTATGACGTTGCAGGAATTGACCGAGCCGTTGTTTGCCTATGTGTGTCGATTGAATCGTTCGGCGCGCAAGGGTTTGACGGTGGACCATGAAAGGACACGCGGGGAAATTCGCATGATGCTCAATGACATGCGGACGAAGGCAAACGAGACGCCAGGTCTGAGCGAGCAATTCGAAAAGACATTCTTGCCGCTGGTGTTTTTCGTGGATTTCATGATTAAGGAAAGTGAGTTACCATTTGCCATGAGTTGGGAGTTAATGGCAGCAGAACATAACGAATTGGCGGGGGACGATAAATTTTTCGATATGCTCGATGAAGAGCTGTCGGACAATCGGCCTGGCGCGGCGGAGCGATTGACGATTTATTACTCCGCAATGGGATTGGGTTTTACAGGATGGTATAAGGATAATCCTGAAGCATTGCGTAAGAAGATGCTGGAGGTTTCGAGTCGAATCGGTCAATATATGGATTCGGATCCATCATCGAAAATTTGCCCAAGTGCATATGAAAATGTGAATCAATCGGATTTGATCCAGCCGCCGGGCGCAAGTCTTGCCGGAGTGGGTATTGCGGTAGCGGGGCTGGTACTCGTTCTGGTTATCGCAAACATCTATTTGTACTATTCCTCGCAGACTTCACTAAAGGAAGCGTTGAACACCATAACAGGCCAAGGTTAATCGAATGAACATCTTTTCGAAGGAAATAACATGATTTCCTCTTTGTTTTCAGGGATGCCGACGCCGGTGCGTGTGGGCGCAATGGTGTTAGGCGGCGGAAGTATCATCGGCGGCTTGATGATGATATTTCCCGGTGCCTGGTGGATCATCCTGATCGGCACGATTCTGGTTGCCGTGCTGGTTGGGGCATGGGTGTGGTTTTTGAAGTGGCGATCCAAACGCAAGGCCAAGCCGTTTGAGCAGAGTCTGGGACAGAATGCGGCAACGACGCCTGGCCACGTATCGGAAGCGGTTCAGCGCGCCCGTCTTGATGATCTTCGAAAGACATTTGAGGACGGCATCGCAAAGTTTCGCACGGCGGGTAAGAACATCTATTCCTTACCGTGGTATCTGCTGATCGGTGAGATTGGCAGTGGAAAGACGGAAGCGATTCGTCATTGTAATGTTGGTTTCCCGCCTGGTTTGCAGGATCCCTTGCAGGGGACGGGTGGTACGATCAACATGCACTGGTGGTTTACGAATCACGCGGTTGTGCTGGATACGGCAGGTCGAATGGTGTTTGGTGAAGATGGGGCGGGGGAGAGTAACGAGTGGCCGCAGTTTTTGAGGATGCTGCGGCAGAATCGACCGAACTGTCCGATCAATGGTCTGCTGCTGGTTATTCCCGCTGATAGCCTGATCAAGGATACGGCAGACCAGATTGAACACAAGGCGGGGAAGATCGCAGCACAGTTTGATCAAATTCAACGCGAACTTGGCGTACGGTTCCCCGTGTTTGTGAAAATCACCAAGTGTGATCTGATTAACGGATTTCGCGAATTTTTCGATGAGCTTAATGATCCGCAGTTGCAGCACCAGATTATGGGTTGGTCGAATCCCGCAGATTTGGATGATCCGTTTGAGCCGGACCTGGTCGACCAGCATCTAAAAGACGTAAGCGCAACGCTGAAGCGTCGGCGGTTGACGCTGTTGCTGGACCCGGTGCATACCGAGAATCCAAATCAGCCTCGGATTGATCAGGTGGATGCGCTGTATGATTTTCCGGATGCGATTACGCGTATCGCCCCGCGCTTACGTCAATACCTGCGCATGATTTTCGTGGCGGGCGAGTGGTCGAACAAACCGCTCTTCCTGAGAGGAATCTATTTTACCAGTTCAATGCGGGAAGGTGCAGCGCTGGATGAGGATTTGGCTGGTGCGTTGGGGATCAGCGTCGATCAATTGCCGGAAGGTCAGGCGTGGGAGCGGGATCGGGCTTATTTCCTCCGGGATTTGTTCATGAACAAGATCTTCAAGGAAAAGGGACTTGTAACACGGGCGACGAACACGGCGGGATTGCTGCGCCGTCGAAAAGGATTAATTTTTGGATCGCTTATTGTGGGGTTGTTATTGCTCATTGGGATCAGTTGGTTTGGAGCCGCAACTATTAAAGATAGTATTGGGGATCAGTTTGATTTCTGGGCGGATGTCAGGGACCAGATGGAGAGTGACGGTGGTGCTGAGCAGCTCAATATCATAAGCCTGGGTAAGGGCGGAGCATACACATTTGAGACAAGTACGGACAGTCGTGGGTTCCCCGAAGCGAAGAGCGACGCGAAAGAAATCAGTGTCATAGGGGTGCATGAGGCAACGCGGGAGAAGGCCGAAGAACAGATGGACGTGCCGTTGATTTTCCAGCCGGTAGCGTGGTCAAGCAATTTGCTGGCAGCGGAGCGGCGTAAGGCGCATGCGGCGGTATTTGAGGCATCGGTGGTTCGAAACGTCGTCGGTACGGTTCTTTACCGAAAGACGTTGAAGAATGTCAGTACGTCGCAATGGAATGAACGGGCGACGGATGTGTTGCGTCAGTTAATCCTGCTTGAAGCTCATGCCGCGGGAAGGCCTCTTCCGGATTCTAATACGCTGCTGATGGATCTATCGGCGTTCGTGAATTATCTGATACCTAAACCCAAGGAGGACAGGGCGCGTCTGGTTAAGGAATACACGGAAAAACTGCAGGCCACCTTGGAATGGACGTATCGGGATGGGGGTGGTCAGGCATGGCCACCTGTATCTTTGGGTATGGGTACGGAAGACCGATCACAGCCGGCAATTCGTGGGGCCGTACAGAAGTTCATCACAAGCGTCGTTTCTCCAGATTCGGTGAGTGGACGTGTGGAGGCTCGTCTTAAGGCGGTCGAATTGGCGTTGTCGGCTTTTGCGGATGCGGAGAAGAAGCTCCAGTCTGTTGCGGAGCCGTATATCCAGGATGATAAGTGGCCGGTCACGACGGTGGGGTATATGCCGCTAAAGACGAAGTGGACGCAGGAGATGGTGGCGTTGAAATCAGCACGCGATCAACTCAAGACGGCATGGAATGAGTTGGCGAAGGCTTCGGGAACGGATGTTGCGTCGATTAGCATTGACGACATGATCGCAGCCGCTGAGGACATTGCGCTTGATGGACCTGAGAGTGCGTTCGATTCTCTAATTGAGGCAACGGATTTGCAGGGTGTTGAATCTGAAGAGGCCTCTTTTGTATCGGATATTCGAACGGTCTTGACAGAGCGGCGGGATGGTAGTCTGGCGAAACGCAAGAGTACGTTGGCCAACATCTTTAAGGTTTTTCGTAGTGCAAAGGGAGCTTATCTCAAGTTGCGCATGAATGAGCGGGACTTTGACGCTCGATTTACGCTGTATGAATCCGTGGATCAACTGGTTCAGGCAAAATTGGAAAAGGATGCATCGGTATTCAGACTTGGCGCGTTGCTGAAGAAGGTAGATACGGATGTCAGTGGGACGTTGGCGAAGATTACAGAAAAGTCGACGTTGTTCGAAAATGTGGTCAAGGTCTGTGAAGGTATGACGCAAACCGCCGGTCGAAGTATTCGCAAGGCGGTTGCAGACGCGGTTCTGAATCAGATCCAGGATAGCGATAATGGAACGATGGTGGCGGCTCGTATCGGTGCATTGGTGGATGGACAGGATGCCTTAAAGCCGCTCGAAGCTCGCGCTATTGGGATGACGACAGGCTTTAAGGAGGATGGTGTCTACGATACTAAATATCATCCGGGCGCAACAAAAACCTACTTGGAGTTGTTTGACGCTGTCAGAAATGTATCCGGATCGGAGGGGCCGGCTAGGGTATTGGATCGAGGAGAGATTTCCGCGAAGGCAACGCTGAAGGCAAGGGCGGTGGATGGGTATGTGAAACTGTACATGGCGTATTGGTCGCGAACTGTTCCGGGCAAGACGCAAGCCGATCGATTTACAGATTGGGAGAAGTGCTATGATGCAGTGGATGGACTTCGGCTACGCAGGAAGTTTGAAGAGATCGCGAAAGTCTTAAAGCAGGCGAGTGATGCGCTGGGTGAATTGCCCGCATCTTGGCGGCCAAAGGATGCGGCGACGTGGATGAAAGCCGTGAACCGCGTTAAGCGCCAGTGGGAGGAGTGCAATTCTAAGGCGTTCCGCGATGATTGCGGAGAAGCCCACGATGCCTGGCGTGATTTGGGCCGTGTTCCTCATCTTGCCTGGCAAAAGCTTTCTGGATTGAAGTCATCACAGGTTCGTAGTAAGTTTCTGGATTCATACTACGAATCGGAGGATGGAGGTGTTGAAGGTGTGGAGTTTTGGAATTCCCTGACGTTGCAGATTGTGGATGTGTTGGCCCGAACGGCCGGGCAGACGGCGCAGAAGAATATTAATCTGCTGGTTAAAGACTATCGCAGGTTTCCGCTTTACGTAGAGAAGGGGGCGCCCTTACTGGCAGCCAAAGGCAAGGCCGAGGCGGATGTTTCGATGGAGAAGGCGGTGGAATTGGTTAGGCAGGTCCCCTCAGCAATCCGAAAGGATATTGTGTCTACGCCTGAGACCACGATAGGTGAGGGGGGGGATCTTGGGACGCGTTATCCGCAATTCAATGAGACATTGAAAAAAGCGCGAAGCGACAGTGCGGGCAATCAGGCGTTTATGAATCGCATTCGTCCCATTGTCAATGTGTTTTCCGACCCGAAGAACCCCTTGACATGTACGATAGAGTTCCTGAATGAGGATGAGGCGGGAGTAAAAGTGCCCGAGAAGCCGGATGCTCTTAGTCAACTGGGGCGAGCCGACCGAATCGCCGATTCGTTCAAGTTTACAAAGATTGGGAGTGGTGTTGCCGGTGCTGCACGTGGACTTTACGACAAGAACGCTCGCAAACTGAAGATGGAAATTCCCAAGGATGGCGGAGTCAACATTGAGTTTGTGGCCACAAACGGTAAGAAAGAGTCGGAAGTTGTTGTGAAGAGCGACTGGAGCGTCATGAGTCTTTTGCATGATTACTACACCATGCGTTCCGCGGATGGCAAGACGTTTCAGGTGTTGTTGACGGTCCCGATGACGGTGAATCAGCAGAAAACGAATCGTTATTACTGGATGCAGTTGAAGTTCAATCATTCGCTGCCGGAGTTGAAGGAGTGGTCGACGAAGGAAAGTTGGCCGAAGCCCTGAGAGTTGGTTATTCGGATGAACGTGCGATTGTTGATGTGAACGAAGGAGTCGTTGCCCATTGGCGGTAGGTAAGTTTACAGGTCGAAAGGGGGACAAGATCAGTTCAGCCCCTGAGGTAAATCTGGCGGCTTTCGGCAAACATCCTGGTTGGAATGACCATATTGATGATATTGGTGTGGAGACGGAGGGTTTGATTGCGGCGAAACGGGTCTTGTATCAGGCAATCGCTGGAAATATTGACGGAGGCAAATGGGAGCAAATGCCTCAGGAGCAAAGAGTGCCGGGTTACCGGCACGTATTTGCATGGCGTCGAGGAGATGTCATCTATGCCGGGCGTCTCTGGTCGAGTCGGGATGGGAAAGGACGGTCCAAGTATCCGATGATACTATGTACGGAGTGTATTGGGGTGGGATGGGACTGGGTGAAGAGGCACGTGTATGGCACGCTTGAGCAATTGGAGGAAGAGTGCGTGTCGACCGAACAATCCGGAGAGGTGGTTGATTGTGTGACCTCTGCAAGGCGGAAGTTGAGAGACGCTCTTGAGGGGGCAGCCCATGTGAATCTGGCGGTGGGCGTAAAAGAAAACAGATTGTGGGAAATTTCGGAAGGGGAAGTTTTTTCGCAGGACCGTCAGGGGCTGATTCGTATTCTATACCAACTGGATCGGGAGCTTGGTCCTTATCGAGAAGGATTTGACGTCAACTCATCCGGGGCAATGAGTCTGTCGGCTCGGCATTTCCGGTATCCCCGGTGCAGTACGGGTGTTGTAGAGGCGATAGATGACTGGCTGTGTTTTATGGCCAAGCCGTTGGCGTTGGATGCTGAGGTATTGGTGATCCTGCCGATGTCACAGGATTGGGTAGATGTTGTGGTGGGTGAGCCAACGGTAGGTGAACTCTATTGCCTTCAGGCATCGCCTGATGCGATGCCTTTGTCGACGGATATTCCTTATTCAATTGATACATCGTTTGTGGAAACGGTAGACGGCATGCTGCGGGCGAGTCGTCGCGGAGAATCCAGCGACGCCACGGGATCGGTCAAGGAGGCAGTCGAGGTCGATTTTCGATCGTCCACTGGATCTGCAGAGACCGGAGGCAATGTCGGCAACCCGTCGAAGAGCCCAGTGATGTTGATGGTGATTATTGGTCTTGTCTTGTTGCTTGGACTTGTAGTAGTGCTAATTGTGGCGATTGGTGGCAAGGAAGAGCCCGAGAACCCAGCTCCCTCAGGTAAACGCGTTGCTCCAAAGCCGGACTTAACGGATGTAACGACAGCGGATCAATGGGCGGCACTGTGTGAAGGATATGCGTCATGGTACGGCCCTATGGAGGTGAGTTTGAAAGGAGGAGACGCGGATGAGACACCGGAAGAGAAAGAAACAAGAGCCAAGCGACGCCGTATGTTTGAGTCGGATAAGAATTTGAAACCAATCCTGTCGGCAATAGATGGGAAAGGCGGTGTCTTGGTCAATCCTTACAGTCTGGTCACTGGCAAGGATGATGTTGCATTGCATCGCCTCAAACGCCGGCCTCCGCCTAAAAAGGACAAAGAGATTCGCGCGGCCCGGGAACGAATGCAAGCCATCAAGCAGGGGATGATTAGATACCTGTCTGGAAAAGAATATGAGGGCATTCCCGATCAGTTTGAAGCGTACGGGTGGAAGGCGGCTTCCAGGCGAACAAAGAACACGATAAAGTCATTGGATTTTTCCGGTGGGGTTAACCCGGTGGAATTGGTGGAAGAGATTTGGGATACGAGGCGGGAGGTTAGTGCGGTGGCCTTACTTTTGAAGCAAATTGAGGATCAGGCGACATCGATTTCCGGAACAAGAGACGTAGTTTTGGGGCGTTTTTCGGATTTCCGGGATTCAATCTTAAAGACATTCGAGAGAGGGACTACCGAAGTTGATTCTTTACGCGTCATTGCGCGTAGATTAAAAGGGTTCCTCTCAGAGCATGAACGGTTAGCTGCTTTTGTGAAGCGAGATTGGCCCAAAGTTGCACATGAACTTTTGGAGCCGATTGAGACGGGAGAGAGTATTACCCGCGAGATGATCTTTCGACGCATGCGTGACGGCCTCGCATGTATGCCGATCCCTGAGGTCGACGATCCGCGCACCAAGGTGTTTGGAGGGGCGGATTGGAGAAAGAATTTGGCAGAGATTGCGAAAAGGCACCAAGCATTAAAAAAAACGAAGGTGAAGGGTGCTGATGATGCATTCAACCAATTCGTAACCGAACGAAAGGCATTGGAGTTGGATCTGCAGCGGTTGTTCGGAACAGCGGTGGTCAAAAAGAACGTGGATCAGGTGCGCTCACGGTCACAAGTGTTATTAAGCAAGATGACAGAGCTGCGGGGACGATCAGATCGCACAGTGCTTCGGTTTACGGGGGATCCAAAGACGTGGCGGGCGGAACTCAAGGCCGAACGCTTTTCGGGAATTGGGTCTGCGGTATTGAAAGCCGCGATTGGTGTAGAGCGGGATAAGGTTCTTGCCGAAGCATCAAAGATCGACCTTGCCAAGTCCGTTGAGAATTTTGGAGAATTGAAAGATCGGATGGAAAGGTTGAGTTTGTTGGCTGTTGAGCTGGATCAGGCATTCGGGTCCAAGGAATTAGCATCCAGGAATCGTGCGTTAGTCCAGGCGGCTGATGGGTGGATTACCCGTAAGCGCGAGAATGTCCTCAGGCGATACTTGAAGTCATCTTCTTTGCTGAAGCTAGATGGCATATCTAAAGAAAAGCGTGAGCAGAATCGGGCAGATGCGGTTGTTGAAGTCAAACGCGCGACCGATCGTATGAGGAAGTTGATCGGCGACTTGGATCGTGTGGTCGCACTTCTGGACGAAGGGTATGGGGTTAGTGAAAAGGCCGGCGGCGCGAATAACCATGCGATCATAGAATTGATCGACGAATGGAAAGGTACGGCGGCGTTGGAGGATAAGGAAATTGCCGCCTCGGTTGACCCGCTGATGAAAAGGCTTGAAAATCTCAAAAGTCTCCCAAAGTTAAGCGATGTTTCCGAATTGACATCGGCGGGGCAGAAGGGTGATCTTGCGATGCGACTCGGGGCGTGGCGGCAATTGGGTGAGTTAACGAGCATTTGGCCAAGAGGATTGGGCCAATTTGAAAAGGAGAACGACATTCGCGTCGGCATTGAGAAAGTCGTGCGGCAGGAGGTTGACAACGCCGAACGCCGAAAGACGCTTCTGGCTGAGCTGGAGCGAGGCAAACTGATCCGGTTTGAAAATGCGATTTCATTGAGTGCCGGCGCTGGAGATGCGGAGGGGGTGGGGCGGATGATTTCCATGATGGGTGAGCTGAACATTCAATTGAGCGAATTGGGAAAGCAAACGGAATTTAATGCAAGATTGCACCAGTTTAGGAAATCTTTGGTTCGAGTGCGGAAGGCAAAGGATGAGACGGCGAGGAAGGCTGGGATTGTTCAACTTGAAAGCCAATTTGAATCTCTTCTTAAATTGGGCGGGAATGTCGGGAGAAATAAGGAGATGGTGCGGTTGAAGTTCTTATGGACTGGAGCGATCAAGGGTGATTCCCAATCATTCGTTACGGAAGCCATAGAGACGATGATAGGTCCAGCGAGCAATCGCGTGGATGAAGCCATTCGATTCAAGGCTACACGTGAACAAGATCGGATCGTGTATCGGTGGGATGGGCGTGGACGAACACAGACGCTCGTTTTTCACCGCGTCGAGGGTGATGCGTCGGGTGGTGGACCGTATTACATATGCGATGTGGAAGTAAGTGTGGGGCTTTTTGGAGATATGGTGGCTGCCAAGGGGGATTGGGAGATTGTGGCAAAGCTTCTGGGTGTTGATCGCAGCCATTTGCGAATGGGCCCTAAAGTATGGGAATGGCGTCGATCCGCCAGGAGAATGTTGAAATCACGTCATTGGTTTGCGGCCACAGGGAAAGGGAAAAAATTGTATCCTTCTTCATGGAAAGTTAAGAAACCAAGCGCAAACCATCCCATGCAGTATGTTTCAGCCGCGGCAGCCCTATATTTCTGCAGATTGCTCGACTGTCGTCTGCCGACCAGAAGCGAATGGGCGGCTGCCCGATCTAGTCTGGGGGGTGATATTTCTTCAGCAAATCTGAGAGACAGGCGATGGGATCAGGAAAACCAATTCCTGCTTGACCTTGCTAGACAAAGTGCTTCCGTCAGTCTTGCGGATTTGGAACGGCCGGATTCTGATATCTTTTGGACCGATGAATTAGGATCACTGCGGCGGGGCGCAAACGCCAGACCCGCCGTCTCGACCGATGATGGAATTCTGTGGTTTTCCGAGGTGTCTGAAGGTAGCGGAAAGGGTAAAATCAAGCATTTGGTGGGAAATGTCAGCGAATTTGCGTTTGATTCGCCGCAATTCATGGAACGCTCAAGGCCTCAGAAACCCGATGAGACTGTTCGTTTTCTTAAGAAAGCAGAGGCCGTACAAGGATTGTACGTGATCGGCGGATCGGCATTATCACCTTCGGAAATCGACGTGAAGAAGGGATATCGGGTTCCGGCGAAGGAACTTGGCTATTTCAAGGGGTATAGTGATGTCGGGTTTCGTTTGGTGTTTTCAGAACCCTATATTTCTCCATTGGACAAATTGATTCAGTATTTTCGCCGCGTACCCTATGTAACCGCTGGTGACGGCTCGAAAGCACGTGAATGAGGGGTTTTTAGGTAATTGAGCGATTGGTGTAACTCAACCCCATGGATATGACGGATCAGAATTTCCGGCGGGAGATTTGAGAGATTTTTTGATGACGGACGACGTTTGTTGGGAAGGTCGACTAGTGGGACAAGGTTGACAAGTCATTATAAATAAGGTATTTATGAGAATCGAAACGTGCGGATTTCTGTTTCCGTTACTCCGCCGGATGTAGCGACCCTTGGGTATTGTTGTTCCGCACGGGAGTGCAGATTTATGTATATTGCGGGTAGGCGACAGGCCCACGATCAAGTGTCGGATCAAGATAATTGCGCCTTCTGGCGAGTGATTCTGGCTTTTTCCATTTCCTTTCTGGTATTCGGTGGCGAAATCAATGCGCAGGATGCCGATGATGGAACAAAGCTGAAGCCGAAGGGTGACGCGACCAAAAAGGAAGGCGTTGGCAATCAGACGTCCAACAAGGGGCCTGAGAAGAAGGGAGGTGCCGAAAAAAAGGCTTCGGAGCCTATAGAGATTGTCGGTGATGCCAAGCCGTACAAAATCACATCTTGGACCATTCGGTATCGGCGTGCACACAAGGAATTGCCCAAGCCGGGGGAATTGGGGGGATTGGAGGTATCTTTGGGCAAGACAGGCAAGGGGTGGGTTCAGGCCCAGCCGGGTGTTGACACGGTCAAATTCAAATTGAGCGACACATCGGGTCTTGGCCAACAGATGTTTTATCCAAGTGCGCTTCGCTCTGTGTTAAAATCCATTCGATTGCATTTCAACCAGAAATTGGGCATCTTTGCCGTCATTGTGGTTGTGGATAGTGAAGATGTGGATTTCCTGGACGAAGGGCGGGACCTTCGAGGAAACAGGACGGCGATGCGAGTCGTCATTCACGTGGGGACGGTAACGGAGGTACGTACGCTGGGGCAGGGTGATCGGGTAAAGCCATCCGAACGCAAGAATCACCCCTATCACAAACGAATTATCGATAACGCGCCAATTCATCCGGATGAGGGCCCGGGGCGTTCCAATCTGATTCGCAAGGGTGAGTTGGATGAGTATCTGTTTTTCCTGAATCGCCATCCGGGACGTCGCGTGGACGTGGCGTTGTCCAGGGGACAGGAGATCGGCGGTGTAGCCGTAGACTATTTGGTGACGGAGAATAAACCGTGGCTGGCTTATTTTCAGGTCGCCAATACCGGAACGAAGTCGACGGAGGAGTGGCGTCAACGATTCGGAATCGTTCATAATCAACTAACGAATAATGATGATATCCTGACGCTGGAATACACAACGGGTGGATTTGATTCCGTCCATGCCATCGTGGGAAGTTATGAAGCACCGCTTTCATCAGATGGAAGGATGAGATGGCGCGTGTTTGGCTCGTGGAGTGAGTTTGACGCCTCCGAATTGGGTGCCGCAGACGAATCGTTTACAGGGGATGACTGGTCATTGGGTGCCGAAGTAATCCTGAATTTCTATCAGGATCAGGAGTCGTTTATCGATTTCATTGCGGGTTTTTACTATCAGAATATCACTATTGCCAATGAGACAGGCGGTCTGCAAACTGAGGGTGAAGACGACTTTTTCATTCTGCGCACGGGGATTCAACTGATAAGTGACACGGATCAATCGTCAACGCGTGGCTTGGTCTTACTCGAATATAACGCTGCCGGTATTGCCGGCACGAATAAGGATGATTTGACGCTTTTGCAGCGTATTGAGCCGGACACGCGATTTGTGGTCCTGAAGTACCAACTCACCCATTCGTTCTATCTCGAGCCGTTGCTGGATCCCAAAGGATGGGCCGACGTGTCCACCCCGGATACCTCCACGCTGGCCCATGAAATCTTTTTGAGCATCCGTGGGCAATTTGGTTTTGGGAATCGAATGATTCCGCGATTCCAGGAGATTTCCGGCGGCTTTCTAACCGTGCGAGGTTACCCGGAGTCGGTTGTTGCGGGCGATACCGTGGTAATCGGAACACTTGAGTATCGATATCACTTGCCTAAGGCGCTCGGTATCGAGCCTGACCCTTCCAAGACGCCCGGCATGTTCGGCGGTCCGTTTCGATGGCGCCCACAACAGGTTTACGGCCCGACGGACTGGGATTTGATCCTGCGTGCATTCATCGATGCCGCCTATGCCGTGGACGATGGTAACGTCGTACCGACCGATCTGCGTCAGGGCATGGTCGGGACCGGTCTTGGCATTGAATTCTTGTATAAGCAGAACTTTAGCCTTCGTCTGGATTGGGGTGTTGCATTGAAGACGGTGACGGACGGTACGCAAACAGTAAGCGCAGGAAGTCAACAATTTCACATACTGGCCACATTCTTCTTTTGAGCCTGTCCAACGCGATTCGCGGTTACCGACAGGTCGTGTGATCTTCGTGGAAATAGTCCAAAAACAATTGAGTACCGGGTGATAAAAATAAGGGATTAGTCATGGCGAGAATTCTCGATGGAAAGGGACGCGGCGGAAGAGGAAAAACGAAAGCTCGACGACGTCGAATATTTTTGGCCGTACTTGCGGCGACGTTGAGTTTTCCCGGCGCCAAACTGTTAGGCGCGCCCAGAGGGGCGAGTGTGCGAGCCGGGAAAGTGCACATCTCCACAAAAGGAAATGTGACTCGGATTCGAGCCTCCCGCAATGCCATTATCAACTTTCAGCAATTCAACATTGCCGCCCATGAGAAAGTGCATTTTGTTCAACCCGGGCGCGATGCACGCGTGTTGAACCGCGTAGTGGGTGGTGACATCACATCCATTGCAGGCCAGTTGACCGCCAACGGGCAGGTTTACATCACCAATCCGGCGGGGATTAGAATCATGAATGGGGCAGTCGTGGATGTCGGCGGGTTATTCGCGGCGGCAGGGCACATTTCTGATCAGAACTTCCTGAATCATCAGGATATCTTTCAGGGATTACGGGGTGCGGTGATCAATGAAGGAATTATCTCTGCGGAGAATGCCGCATTAATCGGACAACGAGTGGAGAATCACGGACAGATTAATCTTCGAGATGGTTTCCTCGCCATGGCGAGCGGAGATGAGGTTTATCTGATCCCGCGTCATGGACATGTGCTCGTGAAGATGAAAGGCGAAGCCAAGGCCGCACAGCCGACAGGCACGGTTAACGCCGGTAAGGTTGACGCCGGTAAGGGCAAGGTCACCTTTGCATCAGGCGATGTTTATGCGCTGGCCCTGAATATGGAATCCGACGTGCGCGCCCGAGAGGTTGAGGTTGCGGGAGGCAAGGGCGGTCGAGTTGATGTATCAGGGAAGATCGATGTTTCCGATCCGTCAGCTCGAGGGACCGGAGGATCGGTGAATGTCACAGGTGATTTAGTGACGCTGCGTGATGCACAAGTCGATGCATCCGGCGGAGCAGGCGGCGGAACTGTAAACGTCGGCGGAAGTTTCCAGGGGAAAGGGCCGCTGACGAATTCATCGAATACATTGATTACAAGTGGGACGACAATTACGGCAGACGCGTTGACAGAGGGGGATGGCGGAAATGTCGTGGTATGGTCCGATGGCGTCACAGGATTTGCAGGCAAGATTAATGCACGCGGCGGGGAAAATGGCGGCGATGGCGGCTTTGTCGAGGTGTCTGGTAAAGAGCACTTGATATTCCGTGGTGGCGTGGACGTTACGGCGGCATCGGGGATAAGCGGTTCATTACTTCTCGATCCTCGCGATCTTGAAATCGTTGCGGGCGGTGCGGAATCTGCACCTCTCATTGACGGCAATATCGTTGAGTTCGCGGAATCTGCGGGTGCTGACGAAACAGTCGGGGCCGACCTGATTACAAACCTCTTGGATGTGGGTACGAACGTAACGCTCCAGGCAACACGCGATATTACGATTTCTTCTGCCATCACGACTGCCGGCACAGGTTCATTGACCATACAAGCCAGCGATGATGTCTTTATCAATGCAGGCATCACTTTGGGAACCGGGACATTGAGTATTACCTCGCGTGACCCACAGGGGCCGGCACCGGGCACGGGTAATCTTAATGTCAGTGCGCCCATTTCCACCGCGGGACCAGTGACGCTGGACGTCGGTCCGGGCGCTGGGGATATTATCATCGGTGCCGCAATCACCAGTAGCGGAACCACCATGACGTTTGAGGGTCCGGTCGTATTCAATTCGTCCGTGACGTTAACGGACAACGGAACCGGTGGCATCATTTTCAACGACAACGTTTCTGCAGGCGCTGCAAACGTCGATGTCGTACTGACCTCTGCCGGAACCGGAAATATCTCCCTGGGTACGGTTGACAATGCTGGCGGCAACTACATTCGCCAATTGACGATCAACGGCGGCGGAAACAACCTGATTCTGAACGGGAATATTACGCTGGACGGCGGCGCGACGGCAGACCTGACATTCACTGGGGCAGGAAGAATTGAGATTGCGGGAACGACCACGATTGACACCAATCAGGATGGCGCTGGCGATTCCGGCGCAGTGGATTTCAGCACGGCAAGCGAAGTGAACTCCTCCGGCGGGAGTCATCCTCTAGCCATCAATACGGATTCGACCGACGCAAATGGTGGGAACGTTGACCTGCCGGTGGTTAGTGACAACAGCGGATCGGGTGATTTCCTTGATCGTTTGTCCATTCTTGTCGACGGGGCGACCGGAGACGGCACGCTTACTTTCGGAGGGGATGTCACGGTGGAAGGCAGTACAAGCGGAGCTAATCCGTCCATCTTTGCCGACCTCGGTTTTGTGGTCAGCAAAGTAGGCCTGACGACGTTTACGGTGGTCGGCGGGCAGGCGAATGACCGTATTACCTTGTCCGGTGGCGTTCAGGCAAGTGTAGGCGGGGCGAGTCTGACCTTGTCCAGTCCAACGGGTGTGGTAACGCTTGGCCCCGCTACGGGGGGGACCGAGCTTGTCAACCTTACCGTCAACGGGGCGGATGTTGTTCTTGGTGGCGCGATCGACATTACGGGGACGCTATCTTCCTCCGCGTCCGGGGCGATCACGCTGAACAATCCCGTCTTTGATGCGCCGACGGAGATCAACCTGCACGCCGGGACAGACGGAACAGGCGATCTGGATCTGGATGCGGGTGGAGCGTCCGCTACGCTGCAATCCGCACGAATCATCTTGCGAGCGGGTGACGGAACCGGCGGAGGTGGGGCGGCGGCCGTCGTCGTGGCGAATACGGCCACGCTCGCCCTGGAAGGTCCGGATACATCCGGCAATCCGCCCACTGACATGACAATTCGCCAGGACGCCACCATAGCGGATGCAGATCTTCCAGCCGTCGCACGATTCACGAACGGCATACCCAGCGGCGCCTACCAAATTCAGTCGGATGAGGGAAGCGTAACTCTTTCTACTGCAGGCAAATACGATGTAAATGCGCTTACCGTTCACGGAAGCACAGCAGTAACCATCACCGGCGCAATCGCCCTCGGTGGTGGAAATTTCAATAGCACGGGTGGCAACTTCACCAGTTCAGGTACCGGAACAATCAGTGCGGGGGCGGCGAGCGCAACGCTCAACCATACGGGCGACGTATCCATCAACGCCAACCTCACCGGTGACACGTTGGTGGATATCACATCCGGGTCGGACGGTACCGGCAACCTGACCATCGGTGATGCCGCAGCGACCACGATTCGTTCAAATGATCTGCGTCTGCGTGCGGGGGATGGATTGGCAGGCGCGGCGACGACAGCGACCATATCAATTGGGGCGAACGCGACACTGCGTAATTCAGCCGGTGGTGCGGGACCGACGGCGTTCTCGTTGCGACAGGATGCGGCGATATCCGATGCGACATTGCCGGACACCGGACGATTTGACGGTGGCGCTGTTCCTACCACCTATGCTATTCGCTCCGATGATAACGACATAACCATAACTGTGGATAGTCAGATGGGCGGCTCAACGGTAACCATTACGGGCGGCACGCGGAATGATACGTTTACGCTGAACGGTAGCGGCGCTCCCGGAAACGGTGTGATCAACATCAATGGCGGAGACGGTGACGATACGTTAATTCTGGATTTCACGGGTGGTAGTCCCATTCCAACATCGTTGCCGGGCATCGTGTATGACGGTCAAGGCCAGACCACAAGCGATACACTGACATTGCAGAATGGATCGCCGACGACCGTTACCCACAACTTTACCAACAGTTCAAGCGGGCAGGTTTTGATCGACGCCGCCCGTGTGGATTATTCAGGTCTCGAACCCATCGTGGATAATCTGAGTCCTACCAATCGCGTTTTCACATTCGGGAATGCCGGGAATGCGATCGTCTTGGCGGATGTGGGCGGCACAAACAATATTTCACGAATTTCCAGTGATAATTCCGAGCTGGTGGATTTCTTCAGGCCGGCGACAAGCCTGACTATCAATGCCGGTGACGGATCGGACACGATTGATTTTGATTCCATCGATGCCAACTTCGCCGCGAGCATCACGGTCAACGGTCAGGCCGATGTGGATCGGCTAAACGTGAACAGCGGGTTTACCGTGGGCGTAGCCATTACTCTGGATGGCGGTGCAGGCAACGACCGCCTGGATGTTAACGGCACATCAGGCGCCGACACCATAACGATTACCAATGACACGGTAAATCGCGGTGGTGGGTTGACCATTGATTACAACAACGTGGGTACGAGCGTCGAGCAAGTCGTTGTCAATGGTGGGGACAACGATGATGTCTTCAATATTCAAAGCGTGCTGGCGACAGCGCCCTTGACTGTGAACGGCGATGCCGGCGACGACGCGATCAACATTGGATCCGCCGGCAATTCGCTCGATGGTATTCTGGGTACGGTAAGTGTGAGTGGAGGCGCCAATACGGCAACCGGTGATACGCTGAACATCAACGATCAGGGTGATGCCAATGCAAGCACCTATGCGATCACCGGGACAACCATTGACCGCACCGGTGCCATGCAGGTTACCTATGCCACGATTGAAGATATCGTCGCAAATGCAAGTACCGCGGCGGATACCGTCACCATTACCGATATTGCGACTCCTCTGACCTTCAACGCCGGCGCCGGTGCGGACGGCATCACGATTAATCGACCCGGAGCCGCGATAACGCTAGACGGCCAGGCTGATAACGCCACTTTGATCGTCAACGGAAGCAATGTCGCGGATGACACCTTTGCGTTAACCGGATCGACCATTACCGTCAACGGCAATGCGATCGGGTATTCCAATATCGCAGCAACGATCACCGTGAACGGCTTGGGTGGTAATGATGCGTTCACGGTTACACCCGCATTGGGCGTGGCAACGAACATCGATGGCGGTGCACAGACTGTTGCCGATACACTTACGATTAACGGGACGGCCGGGGCCGATGCATTCCTGATTAACGGTGCGACCGTTACCATCGCCGGCCCCGCTTTGGGCATTGCCGGAATTGATTCGCCGACGACCCTCGACGGTCTGGCGGGAGCGGATACTTTCACGTTTACTGATCCCACAACAGGTTTCAATGTGGTGGGAGGCGCAGACGCGACCGATGTGGTCACTGTTAACGCAGATGCCGGCGTAACCAACAACACCTTTGCCATTACCAACACGTCCATCACCTATGACGGGTTTGCGATTACCTATGACGGAACACTGGAACGCGTTGAGGCCAATGGCTTGTTGGGGAATGATACGTTTACCGTGACCGGCCCGCTGGGTCCAGCCGTCGTGATTGATGGCGGCGGCCAGGTGGCGTCGGACACGCTGACACTTAATGGTACAGCGGGTGGTGACACCATCGGTGTATCTGGCACTGCATTGACATTGGGTGGAATTAGCATCAACTACAGTGGGATTGAGACAGTCGCAGTCAACGGTCTTGGCGGCAACGATGTATTGAATGTCACCGGTACGGGTGCAGGCGTTGGTGTAACGGTCAACGGCAGTGCCGATAACGACACATTTAACATAGGCAACGGAAGTAACTCCCTTGACGCGATCTTGGGTAGTCTGACGCTGAATGGCGATGCTGGGACCGATGCCC
>JANQQT010000078.1 GCA_028284925.1 Phycisphaeraceae bacterium
AAGGGTCTCCAATCTGAAGACCGGATTATCGCTCAAATACTCACAGCACGCATGGATCAGATTTCGGGTTTATGCGCAGAGGCCAACCAACATGAAAGGAGACGCTCATGTATAAACAGAGATTACTTGACGTACCGGAGGTTCAGATCATACGAAAGCCAAGATGTGATAAGTGCGGCTCGAAGAACGTCGGCAGCTACAAGACCAAGGGGAGGATTTGATACTACAAGTGCAGGAAGGAGAAGTGTAAGAATAGCTTTCAGGTGGTTGTGGTGTGAACGAAACGGGAATCATAAAAGCCTTTGCTCAATTACTTTATACCAATGATCAGACCGAAATTGTTGAATCTGTAGAATTGAATTTCGCACAAACTGATAGCGATCTATGCCAATCTCTGAAATACCATCAAATTGAAATTATTTTTTCCACATCGGTATAAGCGTATTGACAACATCGAATAACTATATTAAAAGTTTGAAGTGATACACGGATTTCCAAAATGATAAGGGTGCCAATTATGAACACGGGCATATCCATTATTCCTATCCACAGATTGCGATACCTCAGTTCCTGTTTTGCAGTGTTCCCACTCCCATCCTTCCTAGTCTGCCGGACCAACCCCTTATTGTTTTGACAATTTTACAATGACCAATATGAACAAATGATTGCTGCTGCGACATGTTCATATTGATATCCATCGACACGCTTGCACGACGGAAGTGCACGGACCGTATCGATCAGCTATATCATGTCGCATGGTTAGTTGTGTAATACATTAGAGATTTCTAACGACCCATCATGCCATCTTATATTGTGATGCGACCTTCACCGGCTTTCACACAGCTGGTGTCGACAGCTTGTAATATGATATTGCTTGTTCGCCAACTGATGCAAATTTTATAAGAAACATAAATACATTAAGTGGCTTTGGATCTTCGAATGATCGAGTTTTATTCAAAAATCTCACTCTCAACTTCTGCCAGGGACGTTTGAAGTGTTTAGGAGACACCTCGACGTAAATCGGATTGCCATCATTCCTCTTGCCTATGGAGCTTGCCATGACTATCGCCATACGAATTGATCAGAATAAAGATCTATCTCCACGAAACAGACGCCCTCTGAAACGCAATATCGTTCGTCGGATTCGCCATGAGCGTACTCTGATAGAAGCAGAGAACCTGGTTCTACTTCAGACTCTAGAGGCTAGATTACTTCTATCAGCTTCGTCTTTCGATGTTTCCTTCCAGCAAGGCGTGGGAGGATACACCAGTTCGTCGGATACGGTGATCAAGGCAGACTCGCCCACCACTAACTTTGATACAGACACAGAGTTGCAGGTCGACGAGTCAATTGGGGGAGGCGGTGAAGGTCAGGCACTAATTAGATTTGACGACCTGTTCGGGAGTGGCACGGGGCAGATTCCATTCGGAGCCATTATCGAGTCGGCCGAATTGAGGCTGTACACCACCAATCCAAGTACGGACGGCGCATCTATTCACGCGCTTTATGTCGATGAGTGGAAATCGGATCAGGTGGTTTGGAATGATTTTGACACTAGCAGCGGCATGCTTGCGGAACAGCATTTTGTGTCGATTGCTGAATCGAGTCCTAACCCGACGGTCGACGAAGTATACGGCAATTATGATGTAACGAAATCTGTTCAGGCTTGGTCATATGGGTCTCTCGAGAACAATGGCTGGGCCGTTATTCCGGAAGGTAATGATGGGTGGAAGTTTGCCAGTTCGGATCACGCCACGACATCCAGGAGGCCTGAACTTCTGGTTACTTATTCACTGCCTAATGTGGTGATGTTTCAGGCAGGTATTGACGGGTATACCGGAACGGCTGACACAAAGATCATGTCCGACTCCCCCAATTCCAACTTCTCAACCTCAACCGAACTTCAGGTGGATGATCAGGTGGGGGTTGGTGGACCTGCGCAATCTCTTATTCGGTTTGACGACATCATTGGAAGCAATGAGGGTCAGATTCCCGATGGAGCATTCATAGAATCGGCGACCTTGAGGTTTTACACCACGAATTCAAGCGTGGACGGGGGCTCAATTCATCGGATGACGACTTCGTGGAATGATGCGACGGTAGATTGGAATGATTTCGATGCCACGGACGGAGTAAAACTTGGCGTCCACGCGGATGACGGAGCCGATTCGATCGTGACGTCTTCGACGAGTGGTAACTATGCAGAATTTGACGTCACGCGTACATTGCAGTTATGGACGGATGATACATTGGACAATAACGGATGGGTAATCATGCCGGGAGGCGATGATGGATGGAAGCTTGCCAGCGAGGATTATGCGACGCTAGCCCAGCGTCCCCAATTGATCGTCGAATTCGGATTTTTAGCCTTTGCCGCATCGCTGGAGGCTGTTTCGGAAAGCACAGAGATTCGAGACGGCTTCGATACCTTTATTGCAGAACATACACCAAATACTGCTTATGGCCAAGATCCACTTCTATTTGCGGACACCAGCGATGGTGGCTTCGGCGGAAACCCTACTGAGTCACTTCTTCGGTTTTCGATTTTTGACGACGAAACAGTACCGGGTTCAGTTCCTCGCGGAGCGAACATCACGTCCGCTCAACTTGTTTTGGACATTAGTGAGGACAGCACAACAGGCCTGGATCTGATTCCGATCAAGGATGGAATAACCTGGGATGAGGATTCGGTATGGAACGATTTTGACGCGACAGACGGCCTTGTTGTCGGAACTCATACCTTGGCATTGAGTGAGACTGACTGGTCAATAACTTCAATTGCAGAAATCAAGTATACGATTGATGTTACAGAGACCGTGCAAGAGTGGTCACAGGAAGTACGCGCCAATATGGGGTGGGGCATTATCCCCAAGGGAGGATCGGGGGTGGATATTTTCAGTCTTGACGCGGCCATGGAGGGAAACCGACCTGTTCTGCTGATTGAATATGACGCCGAGCCAATTTCATTCCAAGAAGGAACTGATGGTTACTCGAGCACATCCGATACCATGGTCAAGCAGGATGAGGGAACGACCAACTTTGACACGGATGAGGAAATCACGGTCGTCGAAAGTGCCACCGCCGAATCACAAGCATTGATCAAATTTGAGGACTTGTTTGGCACTACGGAATCCGAGGTACCGCTCGGTTCGCAGATTACCCAGGCGACGCTTCGCCTTTATACCACTGACCCGACCGTCAACCCGCCGCGAATGCTTCGCATGCAGGAAAACTGGGAGGCGAATACGGCTGAATGGGACGACTATGACGCAACCGCTGGCGTTAAGAGTGTTCCTCATGCAGTCAACTGGATATTCGGCGTGCCGTTGCCTGATGCTTCGACGGATGAAGAGTGGGTGGAATTTGACGTTACCAAAGACATCCAGAGATTCTCGCTTGGCCAGAATAGCGATGAAATCTTTGGTTGGACCATTCATCCTACAGGTACAGATGCCTGGACATTTGCCAGTTCCAATCATACGGATTCAACCAAGCGTCCACAGTTAGTTATTAACCACTCCACCATGACGTTAATGGAAACAATGGATGACGATGACGCTCGTTTTACAACTACGGGAACCTGGACAGAATTAACTGATGTAGATGCAGTTGGCGGCAAACAACACGAGTATGATTTGGTTGGAACAGGGGTGGGAGATAACACGGCGACGTGGACGTTCACGGGCCTGAAACCCGGTTTTTACCGGGTAGCAGCAAGCTGGTCAGCCGATACCGATCGTTCCGAGGCGGGGAATTTTAAGATTTATGACGGAAATCGACTCATAGAGGTGCATGATCCAAACCTGAAGCTTGCTCCCAATGATACGCTGAGAGACGATGAGTGGTTTGAATTCCTCAAATGGGACGAACTAACTTATTCGCAGGGCGATGATTCCAGTGGAACTCCGGTAGCCATCACGAGCGGAACGCTTAAAGTTGTTTTAACGGACGAAGACAGCGATTCAGGGATTCTGGCCGCTGATGCCGTGTTTTATGAGTTCGATAGTGATATCGATCTGGCGTTTCATCATTTGCCTCACCTTCAGCTAGGGAATGCTCCAATAGCCCGAACATACGATATTGACGGTACACTGGTAAGCAAAGGTAGCCAGGATCAGGCCGAATTGATCTGGCAGTCTATTCCAGCGTTTGATGCCATTGATGACGGATCAACGGATTCTTACGGGTTGCAGTATCGAAAGGTTGGAACAACAACCTGGTCGGATGCCACAGTAACCAAAAATGAAATCACGCTTACAGGTGATGACCTTACCGCCCCAAACTTGGTTGATGACCGCGTCACATGGAGCGGTGAAATGATCGGCCTGGATTTCGGATCTGAATACGAATATCGGATAACAGTTTCTGATCTTCCGATATTTGAAAACTCTTTTAAGACGCGACTTGCGACGGGTAACGACACACCGTTTACGTTTGTGGCCTATGGAGATTCTGCATTCAACAATTCCAGCCAGTATACATCCGGCGAGAACACCAATGCATTTAATGACGTATCGGCCCGCATTAATTTCTCGGATGATCTGCCGGATCGCGACATTGCGTTAAGCATTCTAGTGGGTGATAACTTCTATAATAAAGGATGGTACTTCGAATTGGATTATCGGCTAACGCCGGAATATGCCCCCGCAGCATCTGAGTACACTGCAAGTCATATTGATTACTTTGGTTGGGGAAATCACGAATTTGGCCAATCCGGCAGCGGTCCGAGAGAGTCCCATGATGGAAAGCCATCGCGTGAGAATTTCTCTGCACCTATTCCGGATATTGGACAAAGCCCCGGATCTGATTCCGTGCTTACGGCGTTAAGGGATGCTGAGGCGGACGGGTCCACGTCGTTCTCGCACGATTACGGAATGGTCCACTTTGCAACGTTGGACACGGATGACTCGCCCAATGTTTCGGGAACGATTGGCGACTGGAATGCCGCGCTGGATTGGCTTGAAGCGGATCTTGATGCATCACGCGCGCATTGGAACGTCGTGTACGCGCACCATCAACTTCTTGACAGCGGCGGAGCGTTTAATGGGAACGGATTTTCCGATGAAGGTTTTCTCAGTCGGTTCGCTGACAAAATCGACCTTCTGATCGTAGGCCACGAGCATACATACTCAAGGTCATATGCCATCGACGAAAACGGTGCAACCGATACAACAAATGGAGACAATGGCATTTACACCAGCGGAGATACACTCCTACAGATCATTTCGGGTCTCGGCGGGCGTAGCAGAGAGGGTATTCGTACCGGTAGCCGGTGGGTTGGCGTTGACGGAAGAGTTAATGACGAAGATGGGTATCTCGAGGTGGATGTAACCAGTGGTGTATTGACGGGCAGGTTTATTGATGCCCGTGATGGATCTGTGCGTGATGAGTTTACCATTGCGCATGGTACCATCGAGTCGCAGGCATTAGAAACGACACTTGTAGCACGCGCTTCGGATTGGGATTACTTCTTCAAGGAGACATCTGATGTGTTTGGCGATCTGACGGGAACTGCCTGGCAGACGGAAGACGATAATACGTTTGACTTTACGAATTGGAAGACGGCCCAAACTGCGCCGCTTGGATACGGGACGATCGGTTCTGTCGATATCAACGGTGGGGCCGCGGGATATTTCGACATTGACTCTGATGACGATGAATCAGACAACCCACTTACATCTTACTTCAGGCAAGAGTTCACCGTTTCGGCATCAGATCTTGACGACTTCATCGAATTGGAGTTAAAAATTCAAAGAGATGACGGAGCACGCGTGTTTATAAACGGAAACGAGATCATCCGTTCAAACATGATTCTTGACCAAGTCATCACAAAGGACACTGCCGCCATTTCTACAATTGGTACTAGTGAGGAGTCGGTTGAACACCTGTATTACTTCAAACCGGACATTCTCAGTGCCGGCACAAACATCATCGCGGTCGAAATTCATCAGGCGTCCGTCGATAGCAGTGACCATGTAATGGCGGTCGAATTAAAGGGGCGAAAGGCTGTCGCGGAAGATCTAACAAAGGACGGCATTGTCGATGAGTCTGATGTGAACGACTTGGTCGAGGCGATCCGGGTTAATCCTGCGGACATTACTCCGTTCGACTTCGTTGATGACGATGTGCTGGACGAACTGGACGTCAATCACATCATGGAAACTAAGTTGTCGTCCGACAGAGAAGATGTCAATCTGGATGGTGTTGTGGACGGACATGATGTAGACCTGCTCATAGATGAGATCCGAAAAAGCGGAAGTCATGGCGTTTTTGACTTGGATCTGGATGGTGACGTCGACGCTTCTGATCTGGACGATCTGATTACCCATATACATGCTCAGGCGAAACGAGGTGATTTTGATTTGAATGGATCTGTGACGGTGGCCGATGTGGATCTCCTCCGTGACGCCATCAATGAAAACAGTGATCGTGGCCTGTTCGATATCAACGATGACAAAGTGGTCAATATGGACGATATGACCAAATTGCTGACTGATGTCAACCTGCTGAATTCGCACATGGGCGATACTGATCTTGATGGGGATGTTGATGCGACTGACCTGGGTGTCTGGGCCACCAACCGTAATCTCACGAACAAGACATGGGCTCAGGGTGATTTTGATGGTAACGGAACAGTGGATGATGCCGATCTCAAGTTGCTCACACTCGGTACGCACGATGAACTGACTAATGGTGAGAATCTTATTGATTGGACTTACGCCAAGGTTGGGCAGAGCGATTCTGATTTCGATTTCGATGGCTCAACTGGTATCATTGCACTCGCTGACGTGACGTATCTGATCGAGACTGTACTGGGCGCTAAACTCGGTGACGCAAACTTGGACGGAAAAGTCGACATTGCCGATCGGTCAACGACGCTTGCCAACGATGGCACATCCGGCAACTGGGTCGATGGCGACTTCGACGGTGATGGGACGGTCGAGGCTAATCCGAGCGGTAGTGATGACGATCTGGATGCACTGGACCTGAATCTCGGTCACGGTATGACAGCACAACAGAAACGGGATGATATCACCGATATCCTGGCGGAGGCCGCCGCTTCCGGCAGTAACTCCGATTACGACATCAACCAATCGGGCGGAGTAATCACTACAGCTGATCGCGATCAACTTCTAACGCATTACGGTCAGGATTTAGGTGATTTGAATTTCAATGGTGTCTACGACTATCAGGATATTGACCTGTTGGGTCAGGCGATTCGTGACTCGGAAACCGATGACGTTTGGGATCTCGACGATTCGGGAACAGTCACATCGGCTGACCTTGACGAGTTGGTGGAAGTTCTGATCGGGACGGAGTACGGAGACACGAATTTGGATGGGGTCGTTTCTGTCGCAGATCGAATCGGTATGGTTCATACATCATCTTCACCCAATACGAGTTGGCTGGACGGTAACTATGATCAAGATGGCGACACGGACTCGACCGATTTGTTCACTTGGAAGAATAACTACACCGCAATTGACGATGATACCGTTGTTGACACTTATACAGGAAGCACTATTTCACTGACCGAATCCGATTCTACTTCAACCTTAGCGGGTCACAAGGTAGTAACTATTCGTCTTGAATTTGCAGATCCGCCAAGCGTTTTGACCCCCGTTGTCGGAATCGAGTTGAAACTCACCAATACATCAAGTGACTTTGCCGATGAGCAGCCCAATTCCCCGTATACTGTTTGGGGCGTCCATACATTCGATGCTCAGTACAATCACCTTTACGTACTTGATCCGGATCACGATGCGACACAGGATTCTCACTTCCTGGTAACACCCAGTGATCGATCTGATCCCAATCACACTTCCGCCTTCGTTGACTCCGCCGACGAACTCTCTTATGGATACCTGATGAAAGAAAGTTTTGCGCAGGATCGAGATATTGTTCAGATCGCGATACCCACGACGACGGAGTTCACTTTGACAGGCAGGATTACATTTGAAGACGGGACGTTCCTTTTCATCGACGATACGATCTTTAACGATCAGCCATAATCGATTTGCGATTCAGTTAATGTAAGAAAATTTCGTTTACAGTGTTCACGCTGCTATATACGTGATATGCAAACTATGTAGCCTGATATGCGTTTGACATAAACGGAAATTAGCGGACGAAACTGTGATTGACATAGTGGACGCTTCTGGGACAACTTCGACCTACGACAGTCTCAAGTCGAAGTATCCAATCTGGCCGTCGGACTTACCGACTGCTACAAGCGAGTCTTTTGTTGAAACGCAAATCGGAATTGTATCCAACCTGAACGACGCGATGCATTTACCTGTTTCCAGATCCCATATGCGCAGGGTGTTATCACCCGAACCTGATATGGCAAATCGGTTGTCGCTATTGAAGGCCACAAAGTATACGTGGTGTTCATGTCCTTGGATTATCTGTCTTTCCTTGCCTGTTTTCAGATCCCACACGCGCAGGGTTGCGCGTAGACCCGAATTCTGGTCCATGCGTCACGTGAGTATTTGGGCGATCATACGGTCTTCAGATTGGAGACCAGTTCATGAAGAAGTCACGGTACACGAACGAGCAAATTGCCTTTGTGTTGCGTGAGGCTGATAGCGGCGTGGCGGTTTCGGAAGTCTGTCGGAAGCTTGGCATTACGGAGCAGACGTTTTATCGCTGGAAGAAGAAGTTTGCCGGCCTTGGTGTATCGGAGGTACGCAAGCTGAAGCAATTGGTCGCAGATTTGAGTCTGGACAAGTCCATGCTTCAGGATGCATTAAAGGGAAAAGTCTGACGCCTGATCGTCGACGCGAGATAGCATCAACCGATGTGAGTTGGGGATATCCGCGCGTCTGGATCAAGCTTCGCCGCGAGGGCTGGGGGGTGAACCGCAAGAGGAACTACCGGATCTATCGCCTGGAAGGTCTTTGTATGAAGCGTCAAAAGCCGCATCGCCATCGCAGCAGTTGTGTGCGACCGGTTCGAGCCAAGGCCACCCAGAGAACGAAAGTTGGTCCATGGACTTCATGGCCGATGAGTTGTTTGATGGGCGTCGTCTTCGGCTCTTAACGGTAGTGAATGGCTATACACGTGAGAGTCTTACGATCGAGGTCGACCAGCGATTCGGTGGCGGAGAAGTCACTGACGTTCTTGACTGCGCGGCAACCCGACGTGGTCTTCCAAAGCAAATTCGATTTGACAATGGAAGGGAGTTTACCAGCAAGCGATTGGACCCATGGGCGTATCTTCGTGGTGTCAAGATGGAGTTCAGTAGACGCGGAAAGCCTACGGATCATGGTCTGATTGAAGCGTTCAACGGTCGCCTTCGAGCCGAGTGTTTGAATGAGTATTGGTTTTTGAGTTTGGATGATGCCAGGGAGAAGATCCAGCGGTGGCGTGATCACTATAATGACGAACGACTCCACAGCGCCTTGGGAAACTTGGCTGGATAAAGCCCAAGACTCACATGGCCGGTGGTACTGAATTGGGTACAAGTGCAGTCGACTACTCTGTCACGTCTTTACGGACGAAAACTCAGGCGCAAGACGCTATTGATCTTTACACTGTCAATCCTTTCCTGCTTTCCGTTTGGCCACAGGATTTCCGCTTGGACTGTTCCCTTTGATTTCCCCAGTCCAAAATGCAACGTCAGGTCATTCTGATTTCCTTGGCCGGTTCCCGCTTCAACATGTCGCGTCATGAGTTTCGAATCCACCGTTATCCGTACCTGCGCTCCTATCGCTGAGCGGTTGACCGTTTGCCCGTCGCCCGACAATTGAAATTTAATCCATCCTCCCTTTGCGACCTCATTTCGAAACAGTCTTCCCGCCGATGCAAGGTCCAAATCACCATCATTATCAAAGTCCGCCCACGCCGCCTGGTATGTTGGCCCAAGTTTCCCTATGCCCAATCCCTCTCCAACATTCTTGAATACGAATTTGCCTTCGTTCGAAAACAGAACGGGGTAATTCTTTCGTCCGAACGACGCTGTCCCATATACGGTCGTAAAGTACAAATCCGCATCCCCATCATTGTCAAAATCTCCCACAGTCGGCGATGCATACGACTCCTGATAATGTATGCCACACGTCCCTAAATCCTTAAATCTGAAACCACCGGTCTTCCCTAAATTCATTAGGAACCTTGACTGTGGCTGGTTCCCTCGTGCATCTCGATGCGCAAAATTCCCGGCAAACAGATCCATCGCTCCATCATTATTAAAATCTCCCCATGCCGCTCCGATCGAGTGTCCGCCCGCAAATCCTTTGCTTGTCGCCAGCACACCATGTGTACGAGCACGCTCCTTGAATTTACCTTTACCTTGATTGACCCAGAGCAAATTGGGCTGCAAGCGATAATTGGAGACGTACACATCCAGGTCACCATCCTGATCGAAATCACACGCTGTCACACCTCTTGCACGAAATCGTGCAATACTCGTTTCGAGCCTGAATCCCTTTCCATTCTCATTGATAAGTATCAGGAATGGATAGGTGATTCCCTTTCTCCAGTTTTCGTATCCACCGACGAACAGGTCTACATACCCATCACCGTCAAAGTCGCCCCAACACGCTCCGCGTGACACGCATGGCGGTAGCTTTGGTAATTTTACCTCGACGAATGCCTTTCCTTTCTGATTCCGAAACAGTCGCAAGGCCGACCATGAAAACAGGTCCACCCAACCGTCGTTATCATAATCCGCCGCTACACATGCCCCCGGGATATCTCCGATCTTCTTGAACGATTTGCCTTTCTGGTTGATCCAGATTCCGCCTGCACATAAATCCACCCAGCCATCGTTGTTTAGATCCGCCCAACAAGCGGCACGGCCTCCCAGTTTCAACCCTAATTCGTTCGTCGCATCCTTGAACCCATTTGCCCATGCTTTCGAATGAAATCCTGCAGGGAAAACCAGAGAGAAAATGACGAATGCCAATATGGATCGCCTCATGACATACCATCCTTTCAAATCAGATGTGCTTGCGCGACGATTATAAATGGGAACCTGAGGCTACATGCGAAAAAGAACCATCTACACACGGATACGTCCATTGGACACATTGGAACGGAATTGGCTGCAACGGGCAATGCTCGTAGGCAGCGTACATGCATCGATGGTCTCTACGCATGCATGCCCAAGGGCATGTCCTTTTTACCCAAGAGGACACTGATTTAGACATGATCACCTTTTTTTACCCAAAAAAGAGGTTTCACACCCTTGCATTCCTGACAATGTGGCCATAATTTCCTTGTACAAAGGTTTCAAATCGATTAGGATTGGATTAGTCAAACGCGGATCATTTCTGTAAATCGCGAAAGAAAGATAGATCGAACATAGACCCTTATTTCACCAGGGAGTCATTCAGATGATCACTCGAACCTTGCGGTTATTTATGGTCACGGTCGTGGTAACGCTGCTGCTGGCTGCATTTCCGGTTAACGCGGCCATTATTGACTGGGATTCCGGCCTTGTGGTTGACGACTCATCGGTCATCAACATCGGGTCGACCCTGGTTGCGGTTAACTCGGGGACGGGTGCCGTATCTATTAACGGAGTCGATTTTGCTGCGGGCGGGTCAAGCCCTCTTCCCAGTTCATTTGGTGCGGCTTATGCCACCAATGCGTTCAGTCCTCAAATGAATACGCTTCTAACGGGCGCATCATTCGGTGCGACCGGGACAACATTCTCTCTCAATGGTTTGACCATCGGAGACGACTATCTCGTTCAGATATTTGCGGCAGACGACCGCGGTTGCTGTGCGGGTCGCCAGGTTTTTTATGACAATGGTACCGGTGACAATTCCAACAACAGTCCCATGCTCACGACGGGCACGCCCGGCTTTGTTACAGGTACGTTCACGGCCGATGCTGTATCGCAGACCATCGGGGCTTACCGCGTTGTTACGGATGACAACAACACCTATGTCAATGCTTACCAACTCAGGTCTGTGACGGCCTTGCCGCCTGATCCACCGGAGACGATCGTTCACGGTCAGGATGTCATTGATCGCCCGGGCCCGGACGGGTGGCACGGCGCTGCCGTCTACAACACCCCCATAGCTGACGGCAGCAACGGTACTCCGGGTATCCTTGGCAAAGTCAGTTCCTTTGAGTTCTTTAATAACCTTCCCGACCGGGCCGGCCTTTTCATTACACCGCTTCTTGTCGAGAATGTCGGCGGGGACTATGTCGTTCGGGGAATCGGCGCCACACGAACTGTTACCGATGCGGGCGTACAGACCAACGATTTTGATGTTGTCGAAGGTACGGATACATTCGACTGGACGCAGGGTACGTTTCACATGGCCATGCGATATGGCGGCCCAACGGTCTCCAACATTGGTGTGGTTAAGTTCGGCGGTAGCGCGACCAACTTCTGGGCTTTCTTTGGAGACCCTAATCCGCTTGGTCCGGAGCACAATGCTGTCCTTGGCAACGTCCTTTCCGGGCCACAGTCGTTTGCCGCATTAGGCAGAGATTACTCGATTCAGTTTACGGTTGATCCCGTCAACCCGATTCCCGAGCCTACTGCGGCGTTGATTCTGCTGGTCGGCGTTGCCGTACACGGGACACGACGCAATCGGAAAAAATAAATTTAGCCTACCCCAGCCCATCGATGGATAAGCTAGAATGAATGAGAGAGAGCCGTGCGGCCGCCCTGCAGTTCCCGGGCGGCCATTTCTCATCTAAACCTATCCACCAGATTCTCGTCCCGAACTGTCAGGAGGCCTGCGTTCATGCCACGGATTCGTCGCTTAGACAAGATCAGTTCACACGGAGCAAACCCATTAGCTTTGGAAGCTCTGGAATCCCGCCTCCTTCTCAATAGCCATCCCATCATAACGGAATTCATGGCCGACAACGACAGTACGCTTGCTGATGTCGATGGTGACTTCTCCGACTGGATCGAGTTGCATAACCCTACCGGTAATCCCATTGACCTTGAAGGCTGGTCGCTTACGGATGATGCGGATGAGCTGGAGAAGTGGAGTCTTCCGGAAATTACACTTGATCCCGGCGCATTCCTGCTGGTTTTTGCTTCAGGCAAGAATCGAGATGATCCCCTTGCCGAGCTACACACCAACTTCAAACTGGATGCTGATGGTGAGTACCTTGCGCTTGTGGAACCTGATGGGCAAACCATTGCGGTTGAGTTTGAGCCGAAGTTTCCCCGTCAACTTCCTGATATTGCGTATGGTCTTGGGAGCGAAATATCCAATTTGGTAGACGCCCCGGCTCCGGTCAAATACCACGTTCCTACCGACAACTCTCTTGATCCCGCGTGGAAATCACTTCCCTTTGATGACTCGGTATTCACTGGCGGCGAGACCGTCCCTTCGGCGGATGTTCGGATTACGGAAGTCGGTTCAAAAGGCACGGATTTTGTTGAATTCCAGAATCTTGCCGGTCAGACGATCGACACGACCGGTTGGAAGCTTGCGGTTAACAAGGCAGAACCTGCTTTGGCTCCAACCTACAACCAACTCGTCTCCAATGATCCCGGCCTCGTTTCCTACTATCGCCTGTCTGAAGACGTTACTCCCTTCACCGCCACGATCGAACACGGCCAGGCGCTCGTCGATCGCTCCGCCATCGACGGCTGGCATGGAACGGCTATCTACAATACGCCTTTTGATGACAACGGCGCGGGGGGACTCGGGCAGGTTCTGTCATTCTCCTTTTATCTGAACGATGGCAGCGCGGCGGGAAGACAAATCACTCCCGTTCTTTTGGAGAAGGTTGGTGCAGATTTTGTCGTTCACGGTATCGGACAAACGCGCACGGTCACTTCAAACGGTATTCAGACTTTTGATTTCGATGTCCAATCCGGATCGGACACCTTCGACTGGACGACCAATGCATTTCATATGGGGGTGCGTTACGGCAGTCCCACGGTTTCAGCCAGGGGTGGTGTTGACTATGGGGCAGGCGCATCATCCTGGGCTTTCTACGGTGACCCGAACCCGCTGGGCGCGCAACACAATACCGTTGTGGGTAACCCGGTTACGGGTCCACAATCGTTTGCATCACTTCCGCGCGACTACTCCGTTCAGTTTGCCGTCCAGAAAGCAGGCGGCGGCGGACCCGGCGGTATCAGCGCCATTGATGAGACCGGGATCAACGATGGCGTGTATTCCCAAACCAGCGCCACCGGCCTTGTTACGGGAGCAATTGAGGGCGATGTCGATACGTCTGTCGACTTTTCAGGGGGCTTTGTCACCATTCCCGATCATCCCTCGCTGGATTCGGCGGGCAGTGCTCTCACGGTCGAAGCCTGGGTGCAACCTGATTCGATCGGTTCGCTGCAGTGGATCGTTGCCAAAGATGTCAGCAACGATGCCGTGACACCCGGACTGGACTATCTGCTTGGTATCAACCCTGATGGCCGCCCACGATTCATCACGCAGGGATTGATTCACGATGCCATTGCCGCCGATCCTATTGCGGCTGACGGGCAGAGCTGGTACCACATTGTGGGTGTGCAGGATCCCGTCAATTCGATCGTCTCGCTTTATGTTAATGGTGTTCTTGCGGCAACCGTTCCACACTCATTCACTGGCGTCACAAGCAACGGACCTCTTCTCATCGGTGATCGCAGTGCAGGTGGCGGCGGGCAAGCTCTTAACGGTAGAATCGACGAAGTCGCCATTTACGATCGTACTTTAACCCCGGCTGAAATCACGCAACATTATCAGGCGGGGCTGGGGCAACTTGCGGGTGGCGTGAACAACGTCAATCCAACTTTGTGGGATCTGCCCGGCGAAATCCTTGCTGACGAGATCATCGTCACGACCGAAGAACCCGGTGAAGGTTACTTCGGCTCAGATATTGAGTGGAACGGCGACGGTTCGGGTTGGGCCATGCTTCTGGATCAGGACAACAACATCAAGGACTTTGTCTCATGGGGGTACACCCGGGAGCAACTGGAGAATCTTCAGGTTAACATCCAGGGGACTAACCTTACTCTGGGTTCGCATTGGACTTCAGCGGGTATCCCCATCGACCCACTCCCCGATAACTCCTACCAACGCACGGGTGATTCGGATACCAACACGGCCGCTGACTTTGTCTCCATTCCAAACTCGCTTAATGCAACCAATGATCTTCTCACCGCTCCCTTTCCCACTACGCAACTTCCGATCTCAGGCGGCATCGGATACACGCGCGACGGTGGAGGTTCGACGCAGGTCGACCCCATAGGCCCGGAGGTAATAGATCGGCCTACCATCGACGGTGCGTCCGGTTCCATCTTCCTTCTTGATAACTATCCCTTCACCGATGCGGGGACAGTTACGGAATGGTCTTTTTTTGCAAATAATCCTGTTGCCAATGGCAGGGCCATTACGCCTCTTATTATCAAACTCGAAGGCGGTACATATCAAATTACCGGTATCGGAGCCACACGCGTCAATGAAGGTTCAGGAAAGCAGAATTACCCGTTCGACTTGCAACAAGGAAATGCCAACGTATCAGCCGGGAACTACTTTTTCGGATTCATGGACGGCTCGAACGCGGGCAACAACGCCGGCGTCATCGACTGGGACAACAATACGGCTGATACCATTCGCTGGTTTGGCGGTGGGCATGCGGGCAACCTTTTCGACGGTCGCCAACTACCGGCGAGTCAAATTTTCCCCAGGACGTATTCCATTCAGGCAACCATCGGCAACGCCCGAGAGAATGCCATACTCGACGATCTCATTGACATCAACGTTGAATCCGTACTTTTCAACAACGCTACTTCTCTTTACACCCGGTATGAATTCGATGCGGGCCAGCTTGCTGATCCCGATTCCCTTACTCTCCGCATTCGCCATGATGATGCGTTCATCGCCTATCTGAACGGGGCCGAGGTCGCACGTTCCATCAATGCTCCGGCTGTGGCATCCTATGATCAATTTGCCACATCAGATCGTCCCAGCGCCGATGCCGCCCAATTTTCTGAACTCAACATCACCGCCTCCGCCGGTCTCATAACTCCAGGGCAAAACGTCCTTGCCATACATACGTTCAATGATCAGATTGACAGCTCGGAGTTCCTTACGGAAGCAAGACTGCTCGCCTCTAAATTTGTCGGTGGAACGCCCCGATACTTCGAAACTTCCACACCCGGTCTGCCTAACGATGAATCCGGCTTTTTTGGTGTTGTGGCCGACACCAACTTCAATGTTGACCGTGGCGTCTACGATACACCCTTCAATCTCGAGATTACTTCTGATACGCTTGATGCCCAAATCTATTACACCATCGACAATTCCGAACCTTCTCCCGGAAATGCCAACGCCATACTCTATACCGGTCCTGTCTTGATCGATGGCACAACCATTGTCCGTGCGGCCGCATTCAAAGATGGGTTCCAATCCACTAACGTCGACACACAGTCGTATATCTTCATTGACGATGTCGTCCAGCAATCCAATCTTTCATCCGCCATTACCAACCATGCCGTTTGGGGCTCGCAACTGGAAGACGCTTTGCTCGCCCTACCCACCGTTTCCATCTCGACCACAGGTCCGATTTCCGAGGTTGAACGTGGAATCTCCATCGAACTCATTCACCCGGACGGCGCGGATGGCTTCCAGGTGGACGCCGGTGTCGAACATTTCGGTGGGCACAGCCTCAACTTTGCCAAGAAGAACATGCGTGTCAGTTTCAAGGGTATATACGGGCCGACCAAACTGGACCACGACCTGTTTGGAGGTGGCGTTGACACATTTGATCAGATCATCCTTCGGTCCGGCTCGCACGATGGCGCTTTCTATCGGCATGGAAATGGCACGCGCGGCGTATTCATTCGCGGTCGCTGGGCGTTTGATCGGCAAATCGAACGCGGGTATGCCGCCCCACGCGGGCAGTTCGTTCACGTTTACATCAACGGTGAATACTGGGGGCAACACAATCTCATGGAGCGTCCCAACGCCGACTTCATGGCCGAGAATTTTGGCGGCGAGAAGGAAGACTATGACGCCCTCAATAAAGGGCAACCCATCGACGGTGACCTTACACGATGGAATGCGATGGTCGCCGCGGTTAATGACTATGACCAACTCAAACAACACCTCGATGTAGAAAACTACGTCGAATACATGCTCCATCAGTTCTACTACGGCAACGACTGGGACTGGAACCATTTCCAGAACTGGATGGCGGCTTCGGCACGCGAAGGCGAACCGGGTTACCAGTTTTTCTCGTGGGATAGCGACATGATCCTGCGAACATCGCCCACTTCCAACGTCATTAATCGTGGTGGACCGGGCAATCTGTGGGGCACCATCAGCCAGCACGATGAAGTCAAACAGATCCTTGCCGACAAAGCTCAGGAACTCTTCTTTAACGATGGCATCTTTACGCCCGCACGTGCCGCGGCCTCACTCGAAGCGACTGCTTCGGAAATCGAACTCTCTATCATCGCCGAGAACGCACGCTGGAATATCAACGGCTATACCCCTGATACCTGGCGGCAGAATCTTGACAACATCATTAACAACTGGCTTCCGACACGCCATCAGACCGTCGTCCAGCAACTTCGTGACGCCAACCTTCTTCCCCAACTTAACGCCCCTTCCTTCGAAGTTAACGATGAGCCTCAACATGGCGGTGTTATCCAGCCCGGCGACCAACTTTCCATTTCCGTACAGGGAGCCCCCATCGTTATCCAGACGCCCTTGATCGAAACTAACTCCATCATAAACGCTTACGTCCCTCAGAACGATAACCTCGGCGATGACTGGCAGCTTGCAACGTACACACAAGGTTCTAACGGCGAAACCTGGATCACCGACGAAAACGGCGTCGGCTATGAGAACGGAACCGGCTACGAAAACTTCATCAACATCGACGTCGGAAACGAGATGAGTGGGGTGGGGGGAAACAACTCCGTATATATCCGTATGCCATTTGATATCGCCGACCAGGCTACCATCGATTTGTTTGAAACACTCGTCCTCAACATTGCCGCCGACGACGGTTTCGTCGCTTACCTGAACGGCCAACGTATCACTTCCGCGACTGCACCGGACGAAAACACCATCGACTGGAATTCCAATGCGACCTCTGCCGGCGAAACCAATCCCAACGCCCTGACGCCCTTTGATGTCACGCAACACATCGACAAGCTGCTTGTCGGTCAGAACATGCTCGCCATTCACGGTCTTAACGGCAGCACGGGTAGTAGCGACATGCTTATCCTCGCCGAATTCTTCGGTGGTCAGATTGACCCCAACCCGCAGCCCGGCTCCATCTTCTACACGCTCGATGGCACTGACCCCATGGACCCCAATGCCATCCCCTACACCGGGCCCATCACGCTTATGTCTAACATCGATATCCGCTCGCGTGCTTTCCTGAATAACGAATGGTCACCTCTAAGTCAGGCCAATTTTGTCGTCGATCAGCCATCATTGCGTATCACCGAGTTGATGTTCAATCCGCCCGACCCCACGACTGCTGAGCTGGCCGTTGATCCCAGCTTCGACAACGATGATTTCGAGTTTGTCGAGGTTCTCAACACAGGTTCCACGCCACTTAACCTGGCGGACTTCTCATTCACGGACGGTATTCAATTCACCTTCCCTAACCTCCTCATCCAGCCCGATCAGCGTATCCTCATCGTTGAGAACCAGGCTGCCTTCGAAGTGCGGTACGATGCCAACAGCCTTGTTATCGCAGGCCAGTACTCCGGCGCACTCGACAACGGAGGTGAGCATGTCACCCTGACCGATCCATTCGGCAACATCATTCATGATTTTGAATACGATGACGGTCGAAAGTGGCCAATAGAGGCTGACGGTCACGGTGCTTCTCTGGAAATCATCGGTACCCAGGCCGACTATTCCGATGCGGACAACTGGCGCGCCTCGTATGAATTCGACGGCACACCGGGCGGGCTGGGTATCGGTGCTGAGGTCAACCTGTACCTCGTTCCTCGAATAGCACCCACGACCATCCAGACCTCCATCAACCAGCCCTTGACGGACCTTCCCAATATCATCGGTCCGGATGCAGAACCTGATGACTTCTTTGTCCGCGAAGCCACGGACTATACCGTCGAAATCTGGCTCAAATCCGATCAACTCACCGGAACGCCCGGCATCATTACAGGGGGAAGTGCACTTCTTGAATTTGACCCCACGGTATCTACTGCGCTCGCTATCGAATTCGCTGATGCCTTTTCGTCAAATCAGTCACAGAATATCGATCTAATCAGTGGCGAAGTGACTATTGCCGCTGAGAATCCCGCTACCGCCATTGGCGACGACGAGTATGCGCTCTTCGCACGCGTCCTTTTCTCATCGCAGAACTCCATCGACCCCGTCGAACAGCTTTTCAGCCCCATTGATACGGGTCTCGACCGCGATGCTCCACCCTACGCCTTTACCATCAACACGCTTGGTCCGGTCCCAACCAATTTCCAGGCCAAGACCCCCGATATTGAGACGCGTGCCGTCATATACGATTTTGACAACAACAATGTCGTCAACTTCGCCGACCTCGGCCTCTTCCTCCCGGCCATGAACCGGATCGTTGGAGCTTCGGAACCGCCCTACGCGATTTGGGCTGACTTTGATCAAACCGGTGATGTTGAGCAGGCCGACCTTGATCTTCTCCTTGCAGCTTTTGGAAAGCCATTTAGTCAAATAGCCATTCCTGACTCCGCCCGCACGGAGTCTCACGACACACCGCTTGATCTTTTAGTGGGCGCCGACCTGATCCGGGAGGCATTGCCAATCTAACTCGATTAAGCTGAGCGCATATACGGTCTATGGCTTCACTACAAGACGATTGGAATTTACTTTGGGCAATCGAACAGATACAGGGTGCGATGATGAAATCATGATGCCTGCCATGTGAAATACGAAAAAACATAGGCTGGCCAGGCAATGGGGTGTGAATACACCCGATAATCCATTGTTGTGTCCATCTACATTTCCTAAATATTTGGTTTGGTTCTACAAATAGGATTTCTTTTGGCGAGTCACATGAACATGAATTGGTTCGGCGTGATTCAACCTGATGACAAATACTCTATTCCCACAGTGATACACGTAGTGTCAAAGATGGTCCGACGTCATGGTGTCGTCGAGGGGAGCGGCGGGCCATGCGGTTCCGGAAGCGGAAGTGTGGGTGATCTACACATATCAAGGTTAAAAATAGGTGTTCGGATTTGAGAGATTAGGTTTTTTACGCGATGAGATCTTTGATCACATGGCCGTGGACGTCGGTGAGGCGGAAGTCGCGGCCCTGGTAGCGGTAGGTGAGTTTTTTATGGTCGATGCCAAGGAGGTAGAGGATGGTTGCATTGAGGTCGTGGACGTGCATGGTTCCGGGGGTCCACTTGTGTTTGTCGGGTTTGGGTCGCATGGGTGTGCCATCGGGGTAGGCAATGTTGTAGCCGTAGTCGTCGGTTCTGCCATAGGTGATTCCGGGTTTGACGCCGCCGCCGGCCATCCAGACGGTGAAACAGCGCGGGTGGTGGTCGCGGCCGTAGTTGTCTTTTCGGAGTCTACCCTGGCAGTAGACGGTTCTACCAAATTCGCCGCCCCAGACGACGAGTGTGTCGTCAAGCATGCCGTGTCGTTTGAGGTCTTTGATGAGTGCGGCGGAGCCCTGATCGACATCCTTGCACTGGGAGGTGTGTTCGCCGGCGAGGTTTCCATGGGCGTCCCATCCGCGGTGGAAGATCTGGATGTTTCGTACGCCGCGTTGGGCGAGGCGTCGGGCGTTGAGGCAGCATGCCGCGAAGGTTCCGGGTTTGCGGGCTTCTTCGCCATAGAGTTCGAAGGTCTTCTTATCTTCCTTTGAGAGGTCCATAAGTTCGGGGACGGACATCTGCATGCGGTAGGCCATTTCGTGTTGCTTGATTCGTGAGAGAATTTCGGGATCGGCGAAGGCTTTGTGTTGTTGGCGGTTGATGGCGGAGAGGGTGTCGAGTTGTGCGCGGCGATCCTTTCGGGAGACGCCTTTGGGGTTGGAGAGGTAGAGGACGGGGTCGCCTTCGGAGCGGAGGAGTATACCCTGGTGGTCTGAGGGCATGAAGCCTGTCCCCCAGAGTCGACCGAAGAGGGATTGTTCGGCGTGGCGGCTTTTGGCGTGCATGACGACGTAGCCGGGTAGATTTTCGTTCATGCGACCGAGGCCGTAGCTGAGCCATGCGCCGAGGCTGGGACGGCCCGGGATTTGTGAACCGGTCTGGATGTATGTGACGGCAGGGTCATGGTTGATGGCTTCGGTGAAGGCGGTGTGTACGACGCAGAGTTCCTTGGCGACGGTTGCGGTGTGGGGGAGGAGTTCGGAGACCCAGACACCTTTGTCGTTGTTTTTCTGGAGGGTGAATTTGTATTTGCTGGGCGCGATGGGGAGTGTCTTTTGTCGCGAGGTCATGCCGGTGATGCGTTGGCCGTCGCGGACGTCTTTGGGGAGGTTTTTGCCGTACAGGGCGGTGAGCTTGGGTTTGTAATCCCAGAGGTCCAGGTGGCTTGGTCCGCCTGACATGAAGAGGTAGATGACGCGTTTTGCCTTGGCGGGGTGATGTGTTTTTGAGCCGAGGATGCCGGGGACGCCTTTGGTTTTGGCAGGGGTAGCGAGGAGATCCGGGCCGAGCATGGAGGCCATGGCTGCAGTTCCGACACCGAGTGCGGATTTGCCGAAGAGGTGTCGGCGGGTCATCATGAGTTCGTTTTCGCGTTGTGGGTCCTGGTGTTGCATGGTGGTCATCCTTGGGGTGTGGCTGGTATGTTTTTGAATTAGTAGAGGAGGATGGAGAGGTCGCTGGCGAGAACGGTTGTTGTAAGTTGTGTCCATGCGGCGACGGTGGCGGGTTTGAGTTTGGGATCACGCGGGGCGGCGCCGACGGAGAGGAGTGCGAGGGCGTCTTTTTCGGAGGCGGCGAAGCGGCGTTTCATCTGGTTGAGAAGTTTGAAACAGGCGGCTTTTTCGATTGGGGAGGGTGGTCGGCAGGCGAGGAGATTGAAGAGATTGTTGAGGCGTTGGGTATCTGATTTGGCGGACTTGATGAGTCGTTCGGCAAACTTGCGGGCAAGTTCGATGCGTTGGGTCTCGTTGAGCAGGCCGAGCGATTGGAGGGGGGTGTTGGAGCGCGAGCGTCTGACGCAGCTGGATTCGCGGTTAGGGGCGTCGAAGAGGGTCATCATGGGGTGCGGGCTGGTGCGTTTCCAGTAAACGTAGAGGCTTCGGCGGTAGATTTTCTCGCCCTTGTCTGCGACGTACTTTTTGGTGTTGCTTGCGGGGTGTGCGAGAGCACGCCACATGCCGCCGGGTTGGTAGGGTTTGACGCCTTCGCCGCCCATTTCGGGGCGGAGAAGGTTGCTGGCCCAGAGTGCGGTGTCGCGCAGGACTTCTGCGTCGAGTCGGTAGATGGTGGCGCGGGCGAATAGTTTATTCTGAGGGTCGTCGACGTCCTTTCTCCAGACGGAGGACTGGCGGAACGTGCGGCTGAGAACCATTTGTTTGAGTATTCGTTTGAGGTTCCAGCCGTTCTCCCGGAAGTCGACGGCCAGAAAGTCGAGGAGTTGGGGGTGTGTGGGGTGTTGTCCCTGAAGGCCGAAGTCTTCGGGTGTGCGGACAAGCGCATGGCCGAAGGTTCTTTGCCAAATGCGGTTGACAAGAACACGTGCGACCAGTGGGTGCTTGGGTGAGGTGAGCCACTGGGCTAGGCCGAGGCGATTGCGTGGGGCTTTCTTGGGGAACGCGCCCATGACGGTGAGGATACCGGGTTGGAGCGGTTTTCCGGTTGGGAGGTTGTACTCCCCGCGTTGGAGGAGTTTGGTGATGCGAGGTTTTTTAAGTTCCTTGGCGACGAGGGTTGTGGTGTATGTCGCTTCGAGTTCTTTTCTTGCGGCGGCTATCTTGGTTTTGTCGACCTTGCCGGATTTTTCATCGGCCTGGAGTTTTTGCCATGCGATCCAGGCGGCCTGGGAGGCGGGGGCTTTGATGACTGGGGCATAGGTGTACTTGTTACCGTCCATGGAGTGTTCGGCGGTGGAGTTGAAAAAAGCGAGGAGTCGATAGTATTCGGTTTGGGTGATGGGGTCGTACTTGTGGGTGTGGCAGCGGGCGCAGTTGAGGGACATGCCGAGGAGGACCGTGCCGAGATTTTCCGTGCGGTCGAAATTGTTTTTGGCCTGGAACTCCGCAGGGATTGCTCCGCCTTCCGCGGTGGTGGGATTCATGCGGACGAAGCCGGTCGCGACGCGTTGTTCGAGCGTGGGATTAGGGAGGAGGTCGCCGGCGAGTTGCCAGGTGATGAATTTGTCGAAGGGGAGATTGTTGTTGAATGCGAAGACGACCCAGTCGCGGTAGGGGTAGATGCCGCGTCGGTTGTCGAGGTGCAGGCCGTGGGTGTCACCGTAGCGTACGGCGTCGAGCCAATAGCGTGCCTGGTGTTCGCCGAAGCGTGGTGATGCGAGGAGTTGGTCGACGAGTTTTTCATAGGCTTTGGCGGACTTGTCGGCGAGGAAGACTTTGAGTTGTTCGGGTTCCGGAGGGAGACCCGTGAGGACGAGGGCGACACGACGGGCGAGGGTTCGGCGGTCTGTATCGGGTGCGAAGTCGATTTTGTTCTTGAGGAGTTGAGTACGGATGAACCCGTCGATAGATTTGTGCGTGGTGGGTTTTTGGGGTGGGACGAATGCCCAGTGTTTGGCGTACTTGCCCCCCTGTTTGACCCATGCGGTGAGGAGGGCACGTTCTTTGGCGGTAAGTTGTTTTTCGGCCTTCTCCGGCGGCATGGGATCTTCTTTATCGTGGATTCGTACGATGAGTTCGCTTTCGGCGAGATTGGCCGGGTCGATGGCTTTGTAGCCATCAAGGTCTTTGGTGGCGGCGGCATAGGAGTCGAGTCGAACGAGGTCTTTCTTCCGAGTGTCGGGGCCGTGGCAGACGAAGCATTTGTTGGAGAGGATAGGGAGGATTTTGCGTGCGAAGTCGATTTTCGGGGCGGCGTGAAGGAGGGTTGGGGCGAGTGCGAGTAGGGTTAGGAGGGGGACAAGTCTGGGCATGGGGAGAACCTTGTTGAGGTGGGTATGTGGAGTTTGGCGTGGGAGTAGGCGTGATTGTTCCTGTTTATTGGTGAGTCCGGAAAATGATTATACTCGAGGAAAGGGGTTGTGAACGGGAGAATGCCGGGGCGAGGGTGTTTGTGCCTCAGTGATATAGAGTCGTCAATGGGGTCGATTTCGTTTATGAGCGTTGTTCGGAATTGAGACATGAGGTTGATTTTGAAGAGACTGTTGATTGTGGAGGTTTTGAAGGATGCCTTTACGAACGTGACGACCGGCCGCGTACCAATCGGAAGGGAGCGAGGAGAGTATTTACGAATGGTATACGACGACCGTTGGCGCGCAGCAGCATGGCGGTGACGTCGTCGGTACTGAGATTTTCGTCGTTTTCGGATTGAATTTCGGATAGTAGCCTTGGGATAAACTGCGCGGGATGATCGAATTGGACTTTGTTGGCCAATTCGACAAGGCCGAATTCGGTCAGAAAATCTCCATTGTATCGTCGTGATTCGGTGAGCGCATCGGAATAGCAGAGGAGCATGTCGCCAACTTCAAGTTTTACCTTGTATTGACCGTATCGCATGTCTTGTATTACGCCGAGTGGAAGATTTTCGAGGTTGGCGGAGGTTTTGGGGATTTCGAGGATTTGCCATTTTTTTAGTCGATCGACGAAGAGGAGTGGTGATGGGTGCCCTGCGGTTGAGACGGTCAGCTTTCTCGTTGGGGAGAAGAATGAGATAACGACAGCCGTTGCGAATTGGCCGTCATCGTTGGATTCGGAGAAGTATTTGTTGATGGCCTCTACGGAGCGTTTCTGGTTGATGTAGTTTACGAAGCGGCGCATGATTTGCCGGAGTTTGCCGGCGCTTTCTGAGACGGCATTGCCGTGGCCGCTGACATCAGCAAGAAGGAGACGCGTGATACGACCGCTGGAGCAGCTTGAGACATAATGGATGTCACCGCCTTCCGAAGCGTTCTGGAAGGGTTGGCTGTATACCCATGCATCAAGTCCACCCAGAGAAACCTCCGCGTCGGCGTGGTGGTTGCCGCCCCAGACTTCCATGCATTTCATTTCGTGGGCATTCATTTGTCCTTAACCGTTGCCAGTTTTTGGTGGCGTTATCATAGCCGAGGATGGCCTTACCCCAAGGCTTGTACCGCTGCTTTTCTTAGCTTGACCTTTCCAGCGATACCTGCATTTGTCGGGTTATGCTATCGGGGTGAGCGATGTGCTCTATGATGGGGCTGATTTGCTGCATCGCTTACCGGCATGCTTAACGCCGGTCATTGAAGTCTGTGGCGTCATTGTCGTTTTCGGTCAGATTCCGTAACATCCCGTCTCTTTGAAATCAGTGGCAAGGCGCTAGGAAACCAGGTTGACGGATGGAAGACCAAGGCATTCACCTGTCTTTTCTCGGCGTTGAAAATCAGAATAGGAGCAGAGTGTTCAAGTTCAGCTAGGTGTCTTAATCAAACGTGTATTCATGGGAGGTAAAGGTCGATCTTGATATCCAGATGTGCACCCCATCCGGGTTTAAACGCCCTTGCTTGGCTCAGTTCTCATGGTCGTATAACCTAAGAAATACGTCTGCTAGGATTGGGCCGAAAGCTTTTGCGCGAACATCGCAAATGAATCAGGAGACTTAATGATGACCGTACTTACTATCATCGCGATTACCGGCTGTGGCTTAATGGCCGGATTGTTTTTTGTCTTTTCAGTCTCGGTCATGGCGGCACTTGCGCAGATGCCCGGCGGCGAAGGAATGCGCGCAATGCAATTGATTAACCGAACGATTCTCAACCCTGTATTCCTTGGCGCGTTTATCGTGACGGCTGTATGTTGTCTGGCGATCAGCGTGCTGGCGTTGTCGCAACGACCTGATGGGTTTGCATGGGCTCTGGGAGGAGCGGCCACATACCTGATTGGCGGGTTTGGCGTGACCGCAGCGGGCAATGTGCCGCTCAACAATCGTCTGGACGCCCAATCCTGCGATTCACCTGAGGGTTTGGAATTATGGGCTCATTACCTCAAGGTATGGACGCGGCTGAATCACATTCGCACGGTGGCGTGTACGGTGGCGGTAGTGATGTTATCGATAGCACTGTCGGTATGATGCATGATGATCTGGAAAAGGTTCTGGATGATTCCAAATGGGCAATTGAGTGATTGGACGTGAAGTTCGGGAATGAAGCATTTTTGTTCCAACGGGAAATTCTTCTGGTCTTGTTTTGGTCTGTTCTTCTTGCCTTGTGAAATTGATTTATCGCTCAATCACTTTACGCGAATCTAACAATGTTCGAATCCATGCAGATTCATCGGTTACTGGCCCCAAACCTGTTTCAGATGGAGGCGAAGACCTGGGTGACGTGGAAATATCAAAATTCCGGACGGCCAAAGCGTGGTAACATGACCGATACAGACCGACTGTTTAGCATGTCACGATGCCGGTAGGCTTTATCTTCAGACGAAGTTTGACCATTGGGCGGCGTGATCTAAAGGATTACCCATATGAAGAAAGTCGTGTCTTATGCGATTTCTCTGCTTGCCGTGTTATCTTCGAGCGGTCATGCCGAACAGAACGTAACCCAAGCCCGTTCTCTACAGGCGGGCGTCGCTGTGGTGGATATTTCACCAAGAACGCTGCCGGCGAAGCAGAACGGAGGGTTCCTTCAGAGGGTGACGAATCGTGTCGCTGATCCCTTGTATGCACGGGCGTTGGTCTTGAGTGACGGTCGGGAAACCATTGCCATCGCGATTGTGGATTCGTGCATGTTTCCCAGGACGCTCTGTGATGAGATCAAGCGTCATACCCGAAAACAGACGGGGATTCCGCAGAGGCGTATATTGATCAGCGCGACGCATACGCACTCGGCGCCGGCGGCGATGATGTGTCTTGGCTGCGAGCGTGATGAGGCTTATGTGAAGTATGTGCCGGGTCGGGTGGCTGAGGCGATCGACAAAGCCCACAAGAATCTTCAGCCGGCGAAGCTGGGGTGGTCGGTTGTCAACGGGTCTGATCTGACCCATTGTCGAAGGTGGATAACGCGAAGTGACCGCATGGGATTGGACCCGTTTGGTAAACGAACCGTGCGGGCGATGATGCATCCGGGGTATCAAAATCCGAATTACACGAGTCCGGCAGGGCCAGTTGATCCATGGCTATCAGTGATGAGCGTAGTCTCCGCGAAGGATGACCGACCGATCTGCGTGATGGCCAATTTGTCCATGCACTATTTCGGTGGCGGAGGTTTCTCTGCTGACTATTTTGGTGAGGTTGCTCGATTATTGAAGGATCGGATCGGTAAGGAAAGCGGTAAGTCGACGGAGGGCTTCGTGGGGATGATGACGCAGGGAACAAGCGGTGATCTGCATTGGATGGATTACAGTAAGCCGCGGCGGAACGTGAGCCGGAGGCAGTATGCCAGGAGGGTAGCCGATCGCATTATGAAGGCGAGGAAGGGCATCAGGTATCGTCCGGATTTGTCGATCAGGATGGCGGAGAAGCGCGTGGTGATCGGTCGGCGGCTACCGTCTTCCGAGCGTCTGGCATGGGCGCGTGCGATTAACCAACGTCGCGGCAAACGACCGGCGCGAAATCGTGTGGAGGTTTATGCTCATCATGCCCAATGGATTCATGAGAATCCGAAGGAGGAAGTCGTCTTACAGGCTGTTCGTATTGGTGATCTTGGGCTGACCGCCATGCCGAATGAAGTTTTTGGAATTACGGGACTGAAGCTGAAGCGGCAAAGTCCGATGGCAACGACGATTAATCTGGAACTGGCCAACGGAGGCGCCGGATATATTCCTCCGCCGGAGCAGCATCGGTTAGGGGGATACACGACCTGGCCCGCGCGGTCGGCGGGACTAAGTGAACAGGCTGAGCCGCTGATTGTCGACACCGTGCTGGGGTTGTTGGAAAAGGTGTCCGGGAAAAAAAGACGCCCTCTGGTGGACTCTGTCCCTTCCTATTCGAAGGCGGTCATCGGCAAAAAACCAATCGCTTATTGGCGCCTTGATGACATGCGCTCAACCCGGGCTAAGGATGCTGTCGGTAAGAACCACGCCCAATACAAGGGAGGCATTGCGTTGTTTCTTTCCGGGCCAAAGGGTATGGGATTCAAATCACCAGGGTATGGGAACCGGTCTATTTATCTTGCGGGTGGGCATATTGATGGGGGTTTGGATCAACCGCTGGATCGATTCAGTGTTTCGATGTGGTTTCTTAACGCGCTGCCGAGTGAGGCGCGAAGTGTGACGGGGACACTGCTTTCAAATGGGGGGGCGACGTTGCAAATTGCGGGGAAGACGGCGGGTGATCGGGCTGGAAATCTGGTTTTGCGCATAGGGAAAAAGGTCTGTTTTGGAACGACGCGCGTGATGACCGGTTATTGGCATGATGTGACGATGACTCATGACAACGGGCGGATACGTGTCTATCTGGACGGTGCAGCTAAGCCCGAGATTGACATCGAAGTGCAACCGCTCAAACCATCGAAACGTTTGCTGATCGGGAGCGATGGCGGATCATCATCGACATTCGATGGAAAGGTTGATGAGGTTGCTGTCTTTGACCATGTACTTACGGGGCAAGATGTGGCGAACCTGTACTCTATTGCGGGGGTTGCATCACCGCCTCGCCCGCAACCGGTGATCGTCCTTGGTCCGAAACCGAAGGATGCCAAGTCACGCAAGCAGTATGCAGAGATGGTATTGAAGTCGAAGCCGGTCGCGTATTGGCGGATGGATGATGGTTCGAGGCGATCCGCGAAAAGTTCGGTAGGGGGGTACGAGGGAATGTATGAGAAAGGCGCCGTGCCGTACAAACCCGGCAGCGGCGTTCCAAATTTTACCGGAGGGCGCGTCAAGGGACGCGTGCCGAAGTTGGGGAACACGTATAGCGTGGAGATGTGGATTCGGAATACGTTACCTCATGATGCCCGGCCGGTGACGGCGTACGTGTTTTCAAGGGGGGTGGACCAAGCGCGTGGAGCGCCGGGGGATAGTCTTGGGATTGGAGGCACGCATGTTGGCGCGGGGCGGCTGATTGTGTTTAACGGCAATCTGCGTAATGAAGTCATGGTTGGTATGACGCCGATCAAGCCCGGTAGCTGGTCCCATGTGGTTCTTATCCGACAGGGCAGGAAAGTTACCGTTTATCTTAATGCGTATCCGAAGCCTGAGATTTCAGGGGAGTTGGCCATCACCTATCCGGCCCATTGCGAGGATATCTTGATCGGGGGCCGCAATGACAATTTTGCGAACCTGCAGGGTTCGTTGGAGGAGGTCGCGATTTATGATCGAGCGTTGACATATCAGGAAGTGAAATCTCACTTCACGGCATCGGGTGTGAAACCGGTTGTAAACGCTGGTGAATCGTCAAGTGCGCGAACAGATAAGTCCAAAAAAGGCAATCGGCCTCTTCCAACGGATGCTGAGCAAGCACTCAAGACGATTCATGTCCCGAAGGGTTTTAAGGTCGAGCTGATTGCCGCGGAACCCAGGGTGAAGGATCCTGTTGCGATTGATTGGGGTGCGGATGGCAAGCTTTGGGTTGCGGAGATGGCGGATTACCCCTCGGGCACGGATGGGAAGGGTAAGCCGGGCGGTCGAATACGACTTCTTGAAGATAGCAATGGTGACGGCAGGTATGACCAGGCCACACTGTTTACGGAGGGATTGAAATTTCCCAACGGGGTGTTGGCGTGGGGTCGCGGCGTTCTGGTGACCGCGGCACCGGACATTGTCTATCTTGAAGATACTTCGGGTGATGGAAAGGCTGACGTTCGACGCGTGCTGTACTCCGGATTCCTTCAGGGCAATCAGCAGTTGCGTGTCAATGGTTTGCGTCCGGGACTGGACAACTGGATCTATTGTGCCAGCGGAAGTCATCACGCGGGATACGGCAAGGGGAGTCAGATTCTGTCCAAGGTTACGGGAAAGAGGCATCTCATTGGCAGTCGGGATTTTCGAATTCATCCGGATACCGGTGCGATTGATCCACAGAGTGGACCGTCCCAATTTGGCAGAAGCAGGAACGATTGGGGAAACTGGTTCGGCGTTCAAAACAGCCATCCCTTATGGCATTATGTTCTGGACGACCAGAACATTCGGCGCAACCCGCACTTCGCACCGCCCGATCCAAAGAAACTGGTCGTGACGCCTGCCAATCCACGCGTTTATCCGGCAAGTACAGCTCAGAAACGTTTTCACAGCTTCAATCATTCCGGTCGATTCACCTCGGCGTGTTCGCCGATGATTTATCGTGATTCGATCCTTTTTGATCGAGGAAAGGAGCAGCATGCGTTTACTTGCGAGCCGTTTCATAACCTGGTGCAACATAATCTGATTCGGGATGAAGGTGTCAGCTTTGCATCTCGTCGTGATCCGGCGGAGAAGAAGATGGACTTCTTTGCCAGCGAAGATCGATGGTGTCGCCCCGTGATGGTGAGGACGGGGCCGGATGGCGCGCTTTGGGTCGTCGATATGTATCGTTATGTGATCGAACACCCGCAGTGGTTGCCGAAGAGCGGGAGGGAGGAGCTTCGGGCGTGGTTCAGGTCGGGGAGTGATCGGGGCCGTATTTATCGTGTGGTTCGTACTGATCGCCCCTTGCGGACGATCACGCCCCTTGCGAAGCTGTCTGCCGAAGCCCTGGTCGCAAAACTGGAAAGTCCGAATGGCTGGGTGAGGGATACGGCCCAACGACTACTCGTGCGAGGTAAACACCGGTCCGCGGCGAAGGCGCTTCAACGCCTGACGGCGAAAAGCAAACAACCATTGGCCAGGCTTCACTCCCTTTGGACGCTGCACGGTTTGGGTGTACTCTCGGCTAAAACGCTCGAAGGTTCACTCGGCGATGATCACCCTGGCGTGCGACGCAATGCGCTGAGAATCGCGTCACAGGTCAAGGTCAATCCCACAAAGTTTGCCCGGTTGGCTGAAGATTCCGATGCCAAAGTTCGCTTGCAGCTTGCTTCGACCCTGGGCGCATATTCGGATGAAACATCGGGCGCTGTGCTGGCGGAGCTTTTTGTCAATTCGAAAGGTGATCGATATATCTCCGCAGCGGTGATGAGTTCATTGAATCAGAAAAACGTGTCGATCGTTCTCGCCAATGCCCTGAAGAGCATCGGTAACGGCGATCAGTCTATCGCCTTTGCATTGGTTACGCAGGCCATTGCGATGGGGGACAAGGAAACGGTCGGTCGTGTCGTACAACTTGTATCTTCACCCATGAGAAATCGCTCTGAGAAGAGCGGGTATGAGTCCATGGCGCGCGCCCTTGATAGTCTTGCGAAACGTCAATGGACCGTTAACTCGCTTCCCGAAGCCACACGCCAATACGTTTCCAAAATGATCCAGAAAGCCCGCCAAGCCGCGGCAAACCCTACCGTGGCAGAAGATATTCGCGCGGCCTCCATTCAATTGCTGGGTCGTGAAGATGCGCTGCGTGAGTCGGATTTCAAATTAATGCAACGTCTGCTAGTTCCCCAGTCACCGCTTGTTCTTCAGGATGCCATCGTGGCCTATCTGGCGGGGCGTTCAGAAACGTCGATTGCCGAAATCCTCGTTGCGGGGTGGGCATCGCACAGTCCGAAATTGCGCAGACAGATTCTGAACGTCCTGGCGAGCCGTAAGACGTGGGCGGAATCCATTCGTCGATTGTTGGAAGCGGGAACCATCCGCGTTTCGGAATTAAGTGCCGCCGTCCGGCAGCGTTTGCTGGCTCGACATAAGAATTCACCACAGTGGCGAAAGGCATTGGCCGTTAAGACCAGTGCAAATCGCGCCAGCGTGGTTCGACAGTACCAGTCCGCACTAAAGCTCAAGGGGGACGCCAGCAAGGGCGAGATACTGTTTAGCAGGCTTTGCATCAGTTGTCACAAATTGAAGGATAAGGGGTTTGACATCGGCCCGCAGCTTGCGTCCATTACGGATAAATCCCGGGAATCGTTGCTTTCTTCGATTCTTGATCCCAACGCGACCGTCGACCCGAGGTATCTGATGTATATCGTTATCACCAAAGACAATCGCATCCTGAGCGGCAGGCTGAAATCTGAAACAGGCAGCAGCATTACGCTGCTGGCGATTGGGGGAAAGAGTCACACCATTCTGCGTCGCGATGTAAAGAAGCTTGAGGCATTCAACAGGTCACTGATGCCCGAAGGTTTGGAGCAGGGGTTAAAGCCGACGGATATGGCCGATTTACTTCGTTATGTGCGCCAGACATTTCGTTGACTTTCACAACGTCCCTTCATGAGCGAGAAACGATTGGACTGTTTCGCAATGGACGATTTTTTGTGAATATCGAATCACTTCGTCACGCGCTCCAGGGGTTCAAGGTCCAGGGTCTCACGGCAGGTATCCAGCATATCTGCGGTTCGCGAAGCGCCGACACGCGTGACGCCCAGGTCGCGGACTTTCAGGAGTTCTTCAAATGTTCGCACGCCTCCGGCAGCCTTCACTTGGACCGAGGCGGGTGAATGGGCTCGCATGAGTTTGAGGTCATCGTGCGTCGCGCCGCCTGTTCCATAGCCGGTGGAGGTTTTAACCCAGTCAACATTGAGTTCTGCACAGATTCGGCAGAGTTCTATTTTCTGGTTGTCTTCTAGATAGCAATTCTCGAAAATGACCTTGATCTTCTGGCCCGCTTCATGCGTCAGTTGCGTTACCGCTTCAATGTCGGATTTGACGTATTCCCAATCGCCGGACAGGGCTTTGGAAATGTTAATGACCATGTCGAGCTCTTCGCCACCGTCTTCGAGCGCCTGTCTGGTTTCGGCAATTTTGGTGGAGGTCGTGTGTCCGCCATGTGGGAAACCAATGGTTGTCGAGGCGCGGACGTTGCTACCGGCGACGAGTTCAGAACATCGTTTGAGTGCATAAGGCATGATACACACGCTGGCAACCTGATAGTCCAATGCCAGTTTGCACCCGGATTCCAGTTGCGACTCAGTCAATGTGGGGCTTAGAAGCGAGTGGTCGATCATCTCGGCGATTTCAGAATAGGTGTAATCCATCGATATAGTCCTTATTGAAGTTGCGAGAAGTGTATGCTCCCCGCGATGTGTAGGTCATGGTGCATTTGCAACCGGTATCAGTCACCGCTGAGTGACGACAACAGGAATTTGCGTGCCTTTCGCAGAGCGTCGATTCGCGTCTCGAAAGTCTCTTCATACTCACGATCCTCAACTTCCACACAAATCGGCCCGTGATAGCCGATCGCAGCCAGTTCAGAAAAGAACTTTCGCCAGTCGATCTGCCCACGACCGGGAAGCCTCGGTGTGTGGAACTCGAGGGGCGTCGCAAGAATTCCCACATCATTCAGGCTATCGAGATCCATCTTCACATCCTTGGCGTGAACATGAAAGATACGATCTGCAAATTCGCTCAATGGGCTGATGTAATCCATGTGCTGCCAAACCAGATGGGAAGGATCGTAATTCAGGCCGAAGTGGTCGCTTGGGATGTCATGGAACATGCGTCGCCAGACCGCAGGGCTGACTGCGAGGTTCGTACCGCCGGGCCATTCATCCTGGGTGAAAAGCATCGGGCAATTTTCAACGCCAATGCGGACATCGTTTTGCTCCGCCAGTTCCACAAGAGGACGCCAGACTTGCAGAAACTTCGGCCAGTTGGCATCAATCGACCTGGACGGATCGCGACCGGCAAACGTATTGACTTGCCCGACACCCAGAAGGGCAGCGGCACGAATGACGGATTGGAGGTGGGCGAAATATCTTCGGGCATCATCCTGATTTGGAGTCAGGAGATTCGGGTAATAACCCAAACTGCTGATTTGAATATCAGCCTGGGCGAATTGCTCATGAATATGCGCGACGGAGTCTTCGGCGAGCGCATCGACATCGATATGCGTAACGCCTGCGTATCGTCGCTCCGCCTTGCCGTGCGGCCAACACATAAGCTCAACACAGTCATACTCCAAGTCTCTCGCAATCTCAATGACCTGTTCAAGCGATTGATCCGGGAGAATTGCACTGACAAAGCCGAGCATATTCATGGGCGAATTCTGAAAATGGATGGAGAGAGCAATTTTATGTAGGAGGGCATGTTAACGAGTAAAGGTGGTGGTTCAAACCCGTTACGTATCTATAAGGTTAGGATGCGGGCGATCGTGTGTTGCTAATGTCCGAATCATTTAAAATGAGCTGGTTGTGATTGATGAATCGCATGTTGGAGGGGCGCGTACGGCCAAGTCTTGGAGTTTACGCGTCATGACGGTGCAGGGGAAATTGGCCGTCGTTACAGGCGGGTTGGTCAGAGATGTCGAGATGACGAAGCATGTCTCGCCTGGTCCCAATATGGAATCTCGAGACGCCATTGAACGAGCATTTGCTAAATCACCCGGTCGTTGCTTGGCAAATATCGTCTTTCATGCCATTCAACGAAAAAGAAGAAAGGCAAGCCGGACGTCGTGCGGGTTATGTATAACCCTTCCCACCTCTCTGGTCGTTCAGTCTGCGGCAGGACGTTGGTATCAAAGGGGGACCAACTGACAATAGTTCTGTCACGGATTGCCTCAGAAAACCCAAGCACTGGAGAGGCAGTCTGTGCTTTTTGATGATGGACAAGATGGGCGTTTGCCTGAGGAAGTTAGGTGAATTCATGGCACTATTGGTTGAAAATCAGGGATTCGCACCGGAATTCCCTGATTTTGGCGCCTCAGAAGCGGTTGTTTTCTGAAAAGTAACATGTCCCCTTCAATGCGCGGATGATCGTACTCGCCTTGATTTGCATTGACGTCAATTGCAAATTCCTTTAATATATCTGGGATGGGCGAGATGGATGGCAGATGATCACACCTTAGTCAATTCTAATTTTCCTCTGCCGCGAAAATTGAACTCTATTGCTGGGAGATACAGCATGGTCAAGTCTTTCACAATGTTAATGGTTATAGTGGTGGCACTGTTTACTGGGGCAACTTCTGCATCCGCCGATTACGTTTCTGAAGTCCTGAGTGACAACCCCATCGGTTACTGGCGATTCGGCGAAGCCGGAGGCGCAACGGCCGTCGACCTTTCCGGCAACGGAAGAGACCTGACACTCAATAACTTTGGCCCCGGCAACTTTGGACAACCCGGCGCCATCGTTGGTGATGCCGATACCGCCTTCGGGTTCGCGCCGATCGGCGGCAACGCTCCATCGGGAAGCCCTACAACCCACCCCACGGCATTCAGCCCGAACACCACCGACTTTGGTTTTGCTTCGGGCCAGAGTTTCTCCGTCGAATATTGGATCAAATTAGCCCCAGGCAACACCTCCACCGACAATGCCGGAATCATCACCAAAGGTTATGATTCCACTCAGGCCCAACCCTGGTATCTGTCGCGATATAACAAGGCTCAGGGCGGTACGGTTGATTTCTTTCTGCGCAATCCCGATGATCGGTTCGTTACCTCCACAAGCAGAGTCGATGACAATCAGTGGCACCACGTCGTAGGTGTATATGACAGCAGTGAAACTTCCCTGAGCATTTACGTGGATGGCATCAAGGAATCCAGTCGCTCGGATATCGCCCCGAGTAACTATGGTACGAATGCCAGGCCGTTGTCTATCGGAAACCACCTCAATCGCGGTGTCGATGGGCAACTGGATGAAGTGGCGGTTTACGACTCCGCCCTGTCCGTCGTACAAGTCCAGAACCACTACGTTGCCGCAACCGGAATGCTTCCGGACGCTCCATCCAGCCTAAACATTGATTTCGGTAACTCCATTGGGGCGGGGAACGGGCCGGGCGGTGTGCATCCCGGCTTCACTGCATTCGAAGAGACCGAATCCGCGGGCACGGTCGACCGAACCCGGACCTTCCTTTCGTCATTGGGCGCGGGAAATACCGTTGACGTCACTATTGGTGGTTTTACCCACTTTCGTGACTACGCCGCCGTCACCGGCGACTTCGTCGCAAACAGCCCGCTCCTCTCTGACATGGTCCTTCGAAACGCTGACGGCACGATGACGCTGACACTCGAAAACCTCAATCCCGGAGATTACCTGATCACCACCTTCCATCATTCCACACAGTTCGGCGGTGGTTTGATCGACATCAATCTCAATGATGCCAATGGTACCGGGCAGAGCATCGAAACATCCCTTCCCGTCACCAACGGCGGCGCGCCCACAGCGATTTCCTCCTCCACGTTCGGATTCACCTCCGATGGCTCACCCGTATCCATCGACTTCCTCGGTGGAGCAGGCCCGCAACACCTTTCCCTCAACGGTTTCAGCCTTGCATTGGATGCCCCTTCCCTTCCCGCTGTACTTGCCGTCGATATCAACGATCGCGGCGCAGCCGGCCCGGGTTCAACGCAGACCGGGTTTGACGAATTCCTCATCGGCGGTGCCGAAGACAATGACATCACCACATCCACCACCCGCAACTATGGTCCATACACCGTCACCATTGGTTCCTCTGCCGGTTCTCGCGTAGGTGATCGTCGTCGCGACCAGCCCGTCGATGCAGGCCTGTTCTTCACCGACGGCCAGTTGTTGAGGGACTTCATCTTCATGCGGGACGATAACGCCAACGACTCCTTGGACGTGCTGATTGAAGGCCTCGATGCCAATACCGAGTACAAGGTCACCATCTGGTCATTCGATGACCTCAGCTCAAACCCTCGCGTCAGCGACTGGTTCGCCAATGGCAATCTCGTCATGGACGATTACATCTTCGATGGCAACGCCGTGCCGCCAAGCCCGGCCGACAATGGTGTCTATTCGTTTGACTTTGTGGCCATGTCCAACGCCGCCGGCGAGATTCTGATCTCAGGTGTACAGGCGGGATCAAACAACCCCGGCGTCTTCCTCAACGCCTTTTCGATCTCACGTGCCTCGCCCGTGATCCCCGAGCCGACCACCATCGGTTTGCTCGCAATCGGCGCCGCCGGTTTGACCGTGTGTCGCCGCCGCCATGCATGACCCGCTACCCAGATTGCACTAAACTAATGCATACAACCGGGGCGGGGTCGCTTGGATACGACCCCGCTCTTTTTCTTGAATGTCGCCCTGCTCCAGGATGAGATGGATCATGTACAGACGAAAAACGCGTCCAGCGTTCCAATCCAGGCGATTCCCGTTCAAAACCAGGCACGTCAGTCATTTCTCCGGTCTCCAATCCCTTGAAGAACGCCTTCTCCTCACTGCCCAACCCATCATTGCCGAAATCATGGCGGTCAACGATGACACCTTGGTCGATGCCTACGATCGCAGTTCCGACTGGATAGAAATATTCAACGCTGGTGATATAGCCCTCGATTTGCAAGGATGGCACTTAACCGACGATGTCAATGACCTGACCAAATGGACCTTTCCGGCAGTGACATTGAACGCCGCCGATCATCTCCTTGTGTTCGCATCCGGTGATGGCACGCCTGATCCCGATAGCAACCTGCACACCAACTTTCGACTGAACGGCGACGGCGAGTTTCTAGCACTGGTGGAGCCGGATGGCCAGACCATCGCTTCTCAATTTAACCCGGCCTTCCCCAACCAGGTCGAAGACATTTCCTACGGCATAGGCCAGGCAACCGAATCCACCCAACTCATTGATGTCGGCCATCCCGCACGAATCCTCGTCCCCACCGCTTTCGATGACGCCGCGATCGGTTCCACATGGACAGGTGTCCCCGCCAATGAACCATTCGACGATTCTGCATGGACTGCCGGCTCTACTGGAATTGGTTTTGATCTCAATGAATCTCCCGATCCTCTTCCTAATCCGGGTGGCAATATCGCAGACGCCTATCGACAGGCCGTTCTCAACGACAACCCCATCGGCTATTGGCGCCTCGGCGATGCCACTACCGCAGCCGCCGAAGATGAAACTGCGTTCAGTCGCGACCTCAACTACGTCAATTTCTCCGCCGGCGATCTGACAACACCCGGCCCCTTTCCGGATGGCCCCACCGCGCCAACATTCTCCGCCGCAAACCTCACACGCATCGAAGCGCTCAACACCGGTGATTTCGCTTTTACATCCGCGACCGGAGGCAGCTACGAATTCTGGATCAAGGCGACCGCTGTCGGCAACGTCGATGGCACCGGCATCCTGACCAAAGGATATGATGCCGTTCAGGAACGCCCGTGGTATCTCACTCGAATCGATATCACCGATGGCACAACCGAAATCTTCACCCGGAACCCCGCAGGCGCCAACTTCCAGGCCAAAGGATCCTCAGTCGTACTCAACGATCAATGGCACCACGTTGTAGGCGTCTACGATCGTGCAGCCGGCCAGAATCGCCTCTACGTCGACGGGCAACTCGATGCAACCATTTCCGGTGTCCCGTCAGAAAACTACGGTAGCGGCTCCAGGCCATTCGTCTTGGGGCAACACCTCGGCCGACACTTCACAGGCCAACTCGCCGAAGTCGCCGTATACGACTATCCTCTCACCGCCGAAATCATTTCCGACCATTTCAACACCGCAGTCAACACCGATGGCCCCGCCGTCGACACGCTCCTGCTGCATTTTGATTTCGATGACCCTGCCAACGCCACAACCACGCAGGATAATTCCTCATCCAACCACACCGGAACGCTGTTCGGAGCCGCCGAGTTTCGACCGGACGAAGGGGTCAACGGCGGCGCACTTTTCCTCGATGGGTTAAACAGTTACCTCGAGACACCCGACAGCTCTGATTTTGAGTTCGGGCCGGATGAATCTTTTAGCATTTCCCTCTGGTATCGCTCCCTTTCTGATTTCGACGAAACCACCAACAACGGCCTCATCACCAAAGGGTATCACTCCACCACACCCGAAAATCCGTGGTACATGGTCAACGTCAGCCCCAATGATTCTGGCCAGTTCTTCGTGCGCGATTCAAACGGTGCATCGACTGTCAGTCCCGTTGGCTCAACACGCATCACCGATTCCCAGTGGCACAATATCATCGTCACACGCAACGGCGATGTCGATCAGATATCCGTCTACATCGATGGCGCACTCGAATCCTCGGGTTTCGGCGGAAACTATGACATCGGGGTCAACAATTCCCCCCTCGTCATTGGCAACCACTTCGATCGCTTCACCGAAGGATTTCTCGACGATGTCGCCATGTGGTCCGGTGTCCTTTCCCAGGAACAAATCGATAATCTCGCAGCGGGCCTTTCTCCCGACGCCCTTGGCGGGTTTGGTGGCCAGATAGAGACAGACATCGCCACCACCATGCACGAGGTAAACGCCTCGGTATACACGCGCCTCGAATTTGATGTGACCGATCCTGCCGATTTCGACCGCCTGACTCTGGAAATGCAATACGACGATGGCTTCGTTGCCTATCTCAACGGCATGCCCATTGCCTCACGCAACGCGCCAGCCTTACCCACTTTCAACGCCGTAGCTACCGTCGAACACCCCGACATCGACGCCATCCAATTCGAATCCATAGATGTTTCCGCCCACTTGAACCTGCTCACCCCCGGCACAAACATCCTTGCCATCCACGGCCTGAACCTCACTCCCGATGACGATGACTTCCTACTCTCCCCCCGACTCCACGCTGACTCCATCTCCAACGACCAGCTACTCTACTTCGACATCCCCACACCCGGCGCCGACAACATCGGCGGCTTCCTCGGTTTCGTCGGCGATACCAAATTCAATGTCGATCGGGGACTCTTCGACACCTCCGCCGACGCCTTCGATCTTGTAATCACAACCTCCACCGAAAACGCCACCATCGCCTACACCCTCGACGGAAGCGAACCCACCGCCGATGACGATGGAAATGTCACCAACGGATTTACTTACGTTAATCCCATCCACATCGACCATACCACCACCGTCCGCGCCGCCGCCTTTCTGCCGGGTTATCGTCCCTCCAATGTCGATACCCAAACCTATCTGTTCCTCGATGATGTCCTCGATCAGGATGCCGTCCCGCCCGCCGGTTTCCCCGCGACCTGGGGTGGCACGTTCACCGATTGGGGCTTGGATCAGAACCCAACCGACCTCGCCCTGATCGCCGGTGATGCCAACTTCACTCTTAATGAGTCACGCCAAGTAATCAAGGACTCCCTCCGCTCACTTCCCACCATGTCCATTGTCATGGATATTGAGGACATCTTCGGAAGCCAGCGCGGCATCTACGCCAACACACAGGGACGCGGCAGATCTTGGGAACGACCCACCTCCGTCGAGATGATCCTCCCCGATGGCACAAGCGCCTTCCAGGTCAACGCCGGCATTCGCATGCAGGGCTTCACTTCCCGGGATCCCAATCGCAACCCCAAACATTCCCTCCGCCTCGTCTTCCGTCAGGAATATGGTCCAGGCAAACTCAATTACCCCCTCTTCGGTGACGATGCCGCCCCGGAATTCGACACCGTCGTCCTCCGATCCAATTCTCAGGACGCCTGGGTCTACAACACCGATGGCAATCGACAGGCCCAGTTCATACGCGATCAGTGGGCCCGTGAAACCCAACTCGCCATGGGCCAGCCCTCTCCACACGGCACATGGGTCCACCTCTACATCAACGGCCAATACTGGGGACTCTACAACCCCACCGAACGCCCCGATGACTCGTTCAACGAATCTTACTTCGGTGGGGAGGATGACGATTACGATGTACTCAAAAACCACGAAGAAGTCATCGACGGAAACGGCCAGGCATACAACGCCCTTCTCTCACTTATCCAAAATGATCCCAACAATTTCTCCGTCGGATACCGTGACCTGAGCGGCGACGCCGAATATCAACGCATCCTCGGCAACAACCCCGATGGAACGCCCAACCCCGCATTCCAAACCCTGGTCGACGCCGGCAACCTCATTGACTACGTCATCCACAACATGTACGCCGCCGCCTTCGACTGGCCCGGAAATAACTACATCGCCATCGATCGAACTGACCCCGATGACGGCTTCCGTTTTTTCGACTGGGATAATGAGCACGGCATGAAGCCCGGCGTCACAGTCAATCGCACAACTCCACATTCACGCGACAACGACTCGCCCACCAAATTCCACCACGCCATGCGCCAGAATGCCGAGTATCGAGTCCTCTTCGCCGATCACCTCCACAGAGCCTTCTTCAACGGCGGCGTCCTTTACGTTAACCCCGATAGCCCGCAATGGGATCCCAATAATCCACAAAACAACATCCCCGCCGCACGCTGGATGGAACTCACCGGCGAAATCGAAGAGGCCCTCATCGCCGAGGCCGCCCGTTGGGGCGATGTCCGCGGCATCCAATACACCTCACACAACCAGTTCCAGGCATTACGCGACAGCCTGCTCGCCAACTGGTTCCCCCAGCGATCCCAAATCGTATTCGAACAGTTCCGCGCACAGGGGCTATATCCCGACGTCACAGCACCCTCGTTCCTTATCAACGATCAGCCTCAGCACGGTGGAACATTCAACCCGGGCGATCTCCTGAACCTGATAGCGCCCCAAAGTCAATCTTTCATAAACTCCACCCTTATCGCCGAAGGCGCACACGTCCGAGTTCACCTGCCCGACGACAACACCCTTGGCACGGACTGGACCACCACCACATTCGACCCCGATGCCGATCCCTCCACCTGGACAGACGGCCAAACCGGAACAGGTGTAGGCTACGAAAACACTTCCGGCTATCAGAATCTGATTAACACCGATGTCGGCACGGACTTGTTTGGCGTCGGAAACTCTGTATTCCTCCGGCAAACATTCAACCACGACGGTTCAGACTTCGACAAACTAACCCTCCGCATGAAATACGATGACGGGTTCGTCGCATACCTCAACGGCACGCAGGTAGCCCAGTCATCCAACGTCACCAACCCCACCCCCGGATCGGCCGCCGCAGGATCCCATGAAGCGGGCGCGGACTTCGAAGAATTCAACATCACTCAGTTCAAACACCTGCTCAACGACGGCGAGAACGTTCTGGCTATTCACGGCATCAACACCGATGCCTCCAGTTCCGACTTGCTCATCCTCCCCGAACTGGTGGGAGGCATCCTCGAGGCCGGCGGTGGACCTACGCCAATCTACTACACCACCGATGGTTCCGATCCCCGCCTTCTCGGAGGCGAAATCAGCCCCACCGCCGTTCAGTTCGACGGAATACCTCTAACCCTTGCAGATAACGTCACCATAAACTCGCGCGTTCTCATCGATGGCGAATGGTCCGCCCTCAACGAAGCTACCTTCTCCCTCAACGCCATCCCCCTCCGCATCACCGAACTCAACTATAACCCCGCCGAGCCGACCCCCGATGAACTCCTCATCGACCCCGACCTCAACAACGACGACTTCGAATTCATCGAAGTCATGAACGCCGGCCAAACCCCACTCTCCCTCGACAACTTCGCCTTCACCGATGGCGTCAGCTTCACCTTCCCCACCAACACCACACTCCAGCCCAACGAACGCGCCCTCATCGTCGACAATCTCCTCGCCTTCGAAATCCGCTACGACACCACCAACCTCAACATCATTGGCGAGTACTCCGGCGCCCTCGCCAACGATGGCGAAGACATCAAACTCACCGATGCACTCGGCACAGTCCTCCACGCCTTCGAATACGACGACGGCCGCAAATGGCCCATCGAAGCCGACGGCCACGGCGCCTCCCTCGAAATCATCGACACCGAAGCCGACTACTCCGATGCCG
>JANQQT010000084.1 GCA_028284925.1 Phycisphaeraceae bacterium
GAGGAGGGATTGGGAGAAAGCCTAGCGAATTCGGCGAAAAAACAGATCATGACAAATGCACCAGGGGTAAGGATGAGGGGGATTTATCAGGCGTCTGCAGGCATATTGGCGGATTCGGGTGAATTGAGAGGTAAATCGGGGCCGGAAATCGCCGTGGGATCGAGTGGAGTGCAGGCTCCGAAACGAGCATAAATGAGGTTTTTGTGACGAGAATCCGGTCGAAAAGGGGTGTGATAATCCAAGGTTGGGACTTGACGTGGGAGGGCAATATGCGGATACTTTGGCATCCGAAAGCAGAATCCATCGCGGCGTTCGATGTTCGGGATAAAATCGATCGCCAGACTAATGTCGAAAAGACGGCGAGTTTATCAGAAGACCGGTAAATTGTCGGTGATCTCAGGGCAGCGACAGAGTCGTTGCGGAGATCACGGGGCATTGGTCGGAGGGTGTGCCCGGTATTGATCCAATATCAATCCAATGGGCGCAGAGGTCATTGCGAAAGAGCAATGCGAGACGACAGGCAAGAATCGCTGAGAGCAATCAGTGGTTGTGAAGAATGACACGGAGAGGTAGCTCATGAAGAAGCGGACCGGCATCGTACTTTTAGTGCTGACGATCAGCGTCGCTGTGCTTGGGGGTTGTGGCTCAACGCAAGAGCGAAATGTTCTGACGGAGTTGTTAACGACACCCGAGACGACGCGCGAACTTGGGTACACGATTCAGTGGCAATACAACCTTGCGTTGACGTCGAAGAATCGGATCATCTTCGCGGAAGTTCTGGGGGATCGGCTGGCGGTGTGGTCGACTGAACGGATTCTGATTGTATTCGATGCGAACACGGGCAAGAAACTATGGGACGCTCAGGTTGGGCTGCCGATCGAGAAGTTTTCGAAGCCAGTGCGTGTTGATGACTTCATTATGATTTGTTCTGAATCGCGGGCGCATGCGTTTCATGCGACGACGGGTGTATCGCAGGGATTTGTTCCGCTTCGGTTTTCGTCGAATACCACGCCTGTCATTACGAACGAGTACATGATTCACGGTTCGCGGTCGGGACGTGTTTGGGCACAGGACTTGCGGAAGGGGCTATTGCGATGGACGTATCAGATGGGATCGCCCGTGACGTCGAGTCCGATTCAGGCGGGGCCGTCTGTTTTGGCGACGGATGCGAAGGGAACCGTCGTACCGTTTAACCCTCGATCGGGCGCTCCGCTCTGGCGAACGTATACATGGGGTCGAATCGCGGCACAACCTGCGGCAAGTGATTTGTTAATTTACGTACCCTCGCGTGATGAATCGCTTTACGCGGTTGAACGAAATAATGGTAACGTGCGTTGGCGGTATTTTGCGAATCATCCGTTGAAGGATTCGCCGATCGTGATGGACAAGCTGGTGTTTCAGTATCAGCGGAACAAGGGGTTGCTTGCACTGGATGCGTTCAGTGGTGAAGTGAAGTGGACCATGCCGTATCACAATGCTCGTCCGGTGATGACGCGTGACGAATTTGTGTTTATCCACCGCCCGGGTGAGTTGCTGGGACTGACGATGGAACAGGGTGATCTGGTAAAGAAGATTGCATTGCCGAAGGTGGATCACCTGATGGCGGACAATACGAAGGGCGGCAGTCTTTACCTGATCAACCAGAATGGGAAGATCATGAAGATCAGTCCGAAAAAGTGAGGGAATTGGAGGGGAGTGTTTGGACGGTAAGGAACGTCAATTGATTTGATAACAGAGCGATCAGGCCGGGCTACTCGTTTTACAACCCCAAGAAAAGTTGAAGATTCATGTCAGATCACGTCTCTATCAAACGTGCACTTTTATCTGTTTCCGACAAGACCGACCTTGTTCCGTTTGCAAGGAAGTTGACGGACCTTGGCATTCAGTTGATATCCACGGGCGGGACTAAGCGGGTATTGGAGGAGGCGGGCCTTGAGGTGACGAGTATTGATGCGGTGACGGGTTTTCCGGAGATGATGGACGGGCGGGTGAAGACGTTGCATCCGAAGGTGCACGGCGGGCTTTTGGCGTTGCGTGATGATTCAGGACATTTGGCGTCGATGGAGGAGCATGGAATCGAGGCGATCGATCTGGTTTGCATCAACCTGTATCCATTTGAGCAAACGGTGGCGAAGGCGGATGTGACGGAAGGGGAGGCGATTGAGCAGATTGATATCGGGGGGCCGAGTATGGTGAGGTCGGCGGCGAAGAATCATCGGTTTGTGACGGTGGTGACCGATCCCTCGCAGTACGATGAGGTGGTACGCGAGCTGGATTCGCATGAGGGAAGGACGACTCTAAGTTTGAGGCGGAAGCTGTGCCTGGCGGCGTTTGCCAAGACGGCGGCGTATGATACGGCGATCGCGGGGTGGTTGGCACGAACGTCGAGCGAGGTGTTCCCGAAAGTACTGCAGAAGTCATTTGAGAAGGGGGAGGAGCTGCGGTATGGGGAAAATCCGCATCAGGCTGGGGCAGTGTATGTGGATGCGAAAGCGACGGAACCTTCGGTGGCCAAGGCGCGACAGTTGCATGGAAAAGGATTGAGTTTTAACAACTTGTATGATGCGAACGGGGCATTGGAGTTGGTGAAGGAGATTGATGCGGGTCAAGCAGCGGGAGCGGCGGTGATTAAGCACGCCAATCCGTGCGGATTTGCTTTTGCAAGTGAATTGTCAGAGGCATTTGCTAACGCGTATGAGGGTGATCCACTGGCGGCATTTGGGGGAATCGTGGCGATGAACCGAGAGGTGGATGAGGCGACGGCAGATGTGATTGCAAAGGGGAAGAAATTCCTGGAGGTCATTATCGCGCCGTCCTTTGACGCGGAGGCACTGGAGATTCTGAAGGAAAGGTGGTCGAATGTTCGGATTCTGGAGACGGGTGAATTGCCGAAGCCGGGTGAGCGGGATACGAATGAACATGAATACAAGAGGATTACAGGTGGGTTGCTGGTGCAGGAACGTGACATGGCGGCGTTTGACGTGAGTGAGTGGGAACATGCGGCGGGGCCTGAGCCATCGACGGAGGATCTGGAGGAGATGCGATTTGCGATGATCGCGGTGAAGCATTTGAAGTCGAATGCGGTGTGTCTGGTGAATGGAGGGATGTTGGTGGGAGCGGGGGCGGGGCAGATGGATCGAGTGGCATCATGTGATATTTCGATTGCAAAAGCGGGTGAGCGGGCGAAGGGATCGGTGGCGGGCTCTGATGCGTTTTTCCCGTTCAGGGATGGGCCTGATAAGCTGATTGCGGCGGGTGTGCGGGGAATTGCTCAGCCGGGCGGGTCAAAGCGGGACGAAGAAACGATTGCTGCGTGTCAAGAAGCGGGTGTGACGTTGATGTTGACGGGGAGAAGGCACTTTAAGCACTGAGAAGCAGAACGGGGTATTCAGCGTGTTCGAACGACACCGCAATGGTACGATATTAATTTCGTCCAAAGGCACCATCTGTTCTAGGATCATGTTATGAGTAAGTTAGCTGGGCTGTATGTGCCGAATATTGTACCGTTGGATGAGGAAGGGGGAATCAAGGAAGATGAGTTGCGGCGGTATGTGGATTGGCTGATTCACATGGGCGTAGATGGTTTGTATCCGAACGGGAGTTCGGGGGAGTTTACGCGGTTTACGCCGGAGGAGCGGCGGCGGATTGTGAAGATTGTTTGTGATCAGGCAGCGGGACGTGTGCCTGTGTTGGCGGGTGCGGCGGAAGCGAATCCGCGGGAGACGATAAAGGCTTGTGAGGCATATGCGGAATACGGTGCACGGGCGGTGGCGATTGTGTCTCCGTTTTATTATCGATTGAGTCCGGATGGGGTGTTCGCGTATTTCGCGGAGATTGCGAAGAACGCGCCGATTGATGTGACGTTGTACAACATTCCCATGTTTGCATCGCCGATTGATGTGCCAACGATTCAGAGGCTGAGTGAGTTTGGTCGGATTATTGGGATCAAGGATTCATCGGGGGATATGGCGTTCATGCTGCGGATGATTCGGGCAGTGAGAGTGAGTCGGCCTAATTTTTCGTTTTTGAGCGGGTGGGATGCCGCGCTGGTTCCGATGCTGCTGATGGGGTGTGACGGAGGAACGAACGCGTTGACGGGGGTCATTCCTGAATTCATGACGACGATGTATGTGGCGGTTCGGGAGATGCAGATTGATAAGGCGAGGGAAATGCAGTTTCGGCTGCTGGATCTGTTCGATGCGATCGTGTATGGGGCGGATTTTCCAGAAGGGTTGCGCGTGGCGGTGGAATTAAGGGGATTTGATATGGGGTTGTCGCGTCAGCCATTGACGGAAGGGCAGAAGGCAGCTCGGGAAGAATTACGAGAAACAATCAGTTGCTTGATCGATCATCCAATGTGCAAACGGCAATGAATATCGATTAGCCGGGTTCATGTGTAACGGACCAATCGGCATCGCGTGAGGATTCGGGGACAGGTGTTTCATATTGGGAGTGACTGTTGTACAATACGCGATCATGATTCAGCCCATTGAAGATGCCTCAGGTGACAAGAAGGATCAGCCGCTGTTGAAAGTGGATGATTTGCGGACGCACTTTCCGGTGAAGGCGGGCTTGTTGCAGAAGACGATCGGTTATGTGAAGGCGGTGGATGGTGTGAGTTTCGAGGTGGGGCATGGTGAGACGCTTGGGCTGGTGGGTGAAAGCGGGTGTGGAAAGACGACGGTGGGGCGGACGATTCTGCGATTGATTCCGGCGACGACGGGAAGTGTGAACTTTAACGGGACGGATGTGTTCGCGGCCGATCGGCAGGAGATGCGTAAGTTAAGGCGTGGGATGCAGATTATTTTTCAGGATCCGGTGGGGTCGTTGAATCCGCGCATGACGATCGGGCGGATTATTGGTGAGCCGATTCAGGTGCATGGGTTGGCGCAGGGGCCGGAGTTACACGATCGAGTGGCGGATCTGTTGAAGCGTGTAGGCTTGAGTCCGGATTATGCGACGCGGTATCCACATGAGTTTTCGGGAGGGCAAAGGCAGCGGATTGGTATTGCCCGGGCGTTGGGGTTGCAGCCGAAGTTTATTGTTTGCGACGAGCCGGTGTCGGCGCTGGATGTGTCGATTCAATCGCAGATATTGAATTTGCTGAACGATCTGCAGGATGAGTTTGGGTTGGCGTACCTGTTTATCGCGCACAACCTGGCGGTAGTGGAGCATTTCTGTGATCGTATTGCGGTGATGTACCTGGGAAGGATCGTCGAATTAGGCTCGAGAGAACAGTTGTATCGCAATCCGCTTCATCCGTATACGAAAGCGTTGTTGTCGGCCGTACCGGAACCACGGCCGGAGCGGGAGAAGAAACGAATTATGTTGACGGGTGATGTGCCGAGTCCGATCGAATACAACGATCGGCCACGTGTGCCAACCGGGGACGCGATGATGGCACAGATGGAGACGGGAGCGGACGGGACAGTCTATATTGACCGCGCGAGCCTGATTGATCGACCTGATCTGGTGGAGGCGCCGAATGATCGGGGACACTTCGTTTCCTGCAATGACATTAACGCGGTCCTCCAACAAACACCCTGACCGCCCAGGCCCCCCGGAATTTTTATGAAGCGGGAGAGTCGGTCTGGGAGTTTTGGTCCATTAGTCGTGCAGATTAATTCTATCTCCCCAGTACGGCGAGCCTGAACCGGTCAATTACCCGTGTAGGTGGGAACGTCAATGGTTTCGATTACAAAGGGAACTTCCTGCTGACGTGTGTTTTTGTGGAAGCTGACGAAGAGGGATGTACCTGCTGGGACCATTTCGTCGAATAGCCATATCTTCTTGACGCGACTGATCTGGAAACGAGGCTTGATGGTCTTGCCTGAGACGTCACGTAATGCCAGTGTGCTGACTGCCCAGGGGTTACCGGTGACTTCCGACATGACAGGGCGAGAAGGATTGATGACCTGCATCTGAATACCCGCTCGCCTGAGATCGTCATTCCGGATGATCTTGCCTTGTTGACCTCGAATGTTTTTGATTTCGACCGTTTTGGCAGATGGCCCATTGCCAATGGTAACAACGGCGCGAAAAGCACCGGAAGGTTCAGCGTTGAAGACGTAGTTGTGTTCCGTGCGATCCTTGAAGGTATTGATACGTGATGCCTTGACGGCAATGAACTTGTCATCGGATTGCTTAAACTGGATTTTTGTTACGGCCTTGGTATCTCCGGTGATATTGAAAGCGATAAAAGGAGGCGGATCGTCAAGAAAGAGCCTGAGTCCCTCGGAAGTGAGTCCGACATTCTTGCCGGTGGTTTGGTCCTTGACCTCTGATCGAGCGCCTCCTCCGAAGCGATCGATGATGATTGGGCCGAAGGAAAGGGTACGGTCAGTGGTCCACCAGCGAAATTTACCTGAGAAGAACTTGATACTGCTAATGGAGGACTCGGGATGTGCGTAGCGGAACTCGAGTCGCACATCGCCTTGTTTGGTATTCGGAACATATCGAACCGATCGGGGTTTCATGGTAGCCGAAAATGCTGAACCGGGGGCACGCCAGGGCAGACGTTTGAGGACCGTGCCGGATTCGTCAGCGGCAGGCTGGACGTCGAAGAAACCCCACCCCACGACTCCCTGAGCTTCTTCACCGCTGATGTCGATATAAACGAGGAGGTCGGGCTTGGCATCGTCTCCGAGGACGGAATCGTTGGCCCACTCCGCTTTACCTGTGATGGTGAGTTTGGTTAGGTCGGCTTTGGTAACACGTCCGAAGCGGTCGACTTCGGCGGCAGCGACTGCCTGCTTGACCCAGCTTCTCATGCCGTTGTAGGTGACGCTGCCGCGATTGCCATCGAGTTTATGGGGAAGGACTTTCCAGCGTCCGCCGTTAAAGATGAAACGGAGGGTGGCTTTGAACTGGGTAAACTCCACACCGTTTTCGTTGTCGACGTCAACAGTGATCTGGACAGGGATCTGGCCGGTCGGGACGCCGTTCTCGTCTTTCAGTTCGACAGGTCGTGTGGTTGAGACTTTGACCTTTTTCTTAACGGTTTTGCCATCGCCCTGCAATTCACAGGGGGTATCTGTCAGTGCTTTGAAGACAACCGAAGCGAAGTAGCGGAAATCAGAATCGGAGCCCCATGCTGAAGATTCGACAGGGGTGATGGGGATGGGTTTGGATGTATTCTTGTCGGAAGTCTTTTTATCCGACGTGTTTGGTGTGGTTCCGTTTTTGAGATTGGACTTCGCCGAATTTCCCTTTCTTGGATTAGAATCGTTGCTCTGGTCTGCATCTTTCTTATCAGAATTGGATTTGGCGCCGTCTTTCTTGCCGGAATTTGAGTCCTTAGCATCGCCATCTTTCTTGTTATCCGTCCGGGCAACTTCGTCTTTCTTTGGGTTCCTGGGTTTGTCGTTGCCACCCGCCATGATGATGACCACCGTCGCGGCGACGATGACAAGGACGCCAACGAATACACCGGCAATAAGTTTCTGGCGCTTGTCCCTGGCGCGGCGCATCCTCGTGCGCTCGGTATTATCCATTCCCGATCGACCTGATGAACGATGCGACATGATGATCCTGCTTCCTTCTTACCAATGGTTTTTACGGACGGAATATTAGCGTCTCCCCGCAGAAGCTTCCTATTTCCCGAACGTATCCACCTGCACGTGACAGCAAGGGTTAAGCTGGTGCCCAAACAAGAGGACGGTCGAGATAATGCCTTATTTTACCTTGAAGGGATGTACCAGAGCGGTCATTGGCAGGACGTGATTTTAGACGCGCTGGCCACGAAATTGTTCCCAACTCGCGGTGAGAATCGGCGTTCGCTTCTGGATGTCGGCAAAAACTTGAAATTTTGTGATCAGCCAGGCCCGATAAGTTCGGAGTTATGAAACAAAAATCAGGGAATGATTAAATAGGACAATTGATCCTGTCAATTTACACTTCCCCAAGGCCCGGTAATGTGTCATAATCCCGCGCAATCCAAAACGTGATCCAATTATGGAGAAATACCATGACCAGGGAAGATCTGAGTCGCAAGTGGGTGTTCGCGGTGGTGGCGTTGGGAATCATGATTGGAGTGTGGTTGTCACCAGAGACGCGTTCGGCAGATGGCGTGGAGAAGGAGGAGATGGGCGGACAAGTCCCGCCTGTGTTACAACCGGCCAGACCAAGCGCGTCAGGGAACTAATGTCGTTAGCGTATTCATGGGCGTCCTGAAACAAATCATTACGGCGTAGAGGAATGATGACATCCGTTAAGAGAGAAGAGCAGGTCCGACAATGATGGGCTGGGGATTCGCCTTGGGGGTGATGAAGCGACTATGGTTGGGGCGATGAGCGATGATTTTGGACATTTGACGGAAGAGCAACTGGAGGGTCGTCTCGATGACGCGTTGGAGCGGTATAAGGACGGTGACCAATCCACAAAAGTCCGAATGGAGATGCTGGGTCTAAATCTGGAGAAGCAGTGTCGAGACTTTGAAAACATGGACGACACGAAGTTGGTCGCACTGCTTGGAATATGCGAGGGAAACGTTGTGCCGGGTTATACGGGGCCTCCGAGACTGATGGAGATGCTGGAAGCGGAGCGGACGAAACGGGAGGCGGATCCGAATCGAACGGAGCCGTTGGCATCGGCATCACTGGAACAAATCATTGGGCCGCCTCCCTCGCGCGCGAAGATGATTGCGAATATACTGACGCTGTTTTCGCCGGTACTGTTGCCAGGTCTGGTTTTTCTTGTGGTGGTCATTTCGGCGATTTTCACGGATACCTTGAAAGACTCAGGACTTGCACAGACCGCACTCATGGGCGGGGCAGCGCTGGGGCTATGCGGCGTATTGCCTGTGTTGGTTCTATTGGGGCCCAAACGAATGTTGACGACGGTGCAAGGAAAGTTTGTCATGATCCTGACGATGATCATTGCACTGGTTTTTTGGGGAGTCATGTGGCTGTGTCTGTGGGGGATTTGGGCTGTGAAAGTATAATTTAGAAATGAGCGGAAAGGTTACGAATACCAATCAGCATCACCCCGGTATTGACGATACAATGCATGTAATCGCCGATTAGGGATAAAGCCTTTTCGCCCTCCAACGAGTGAAGTAATGACGCAACCACCCGCACAACATCCTCCAACGCCTGGCAATCCGCCGCCGCCACCCAGCACTCAAGAGTACATATGCAGCGAGTGTGCAAAGAAGTTCACTGCGGAGAGTGTCGTGAATTACGAAGGTCGAGTGGTATGTCGACGCTGTCTGGGTTTCGGTCCGCCAGAAAGAAAGATGGATTCGGGGAAAAGGAAGGCCATTCTACTCATCCTGCTGGCTTTGACGCCTATCATCGCTGTGACGGTGGTCCTGGCATGGACGCCTATCAAGAGTTGGGTTATCCGGACGGCCAAACCAACGCTGGTGGACAGTGAAAAGGATAAGGCTGATCCGTATTTTCCTGTTAAGGATGAGAATGACAAGAAGATCAAGCCGGGTTCAACGCGTCGGGTGGATGACTTTCTGCGGCTGGTTCTTCGGACGAACAACGTCAAATCGATTGCCACCGGCGCCATGACGGCGGATTGGAATGATCTGTTTCTGGCGAGTGGTTCCCGTAAGACTGAATGGGAGCGATTTGCGACGAATCCCAGCAAACCGATTGAGTTTTTGAACGAAGAGCTTCCTAAGTGGAAGACGTCGCCCGTATTTATTGAGATTGAGTTGGTATCTAAAGAAGATCAATGGCGGATGACTAAGGAAGTGGCAGGGAGAATTGATCGATCGGATATCAAACGCTACAACTCCGCTGAGGGTTTGCTGAAACCGATTAATCTTTCAGGCTCAGGTGTTTCCCACCTGTTTCAGGACAAAGGTATTTATTGGGTGCGAACGAATTATGTTTCGATCGCGATGTCAGACATGGATCCAGTGGGATATATTCGCGGCATAAGGATTCATACACAGGCGTTTCTGGATGCGCATAAGCCAAAAGAAGAAGAGTAAAGAAGTCTTAGTATGAATCGAAGTCGTGAGGTCCAATCACCAGTTTTATCTAAGCCTCAAGAGCGTGTGGCATTATAATTGTTCTGCACGTCATTACTCTTGAGGAACGCGATCATGAAGTATCCGGATTCAGGCGGGCGCATAGATTTTAGACTAAACGCCTTGTGTGTTTTGTTGTTGATTTGGGTCTCCCAGATTGTGCCGGCAATGGCGAAAGCCAAGGAGGTCAAGCCGCCGAATATTGTGTTCATTATGGTGGACGATATGGGTTATGCGGATCTGGGGTGTTATGGGGGCAAGGCGATTGCGACACCTCATCTGGATCGCATGGCAAAAGAGGGGATGCGATTTACACAGGCGTATTCGGGCTGTGTGGTATGTGCGCCGGCCAGATCAACATTGATGACCGGGTTTCATATGGGGCATACCTCGGTGCGGCTGAATACGGGAGGTGTGCCTCTGCTGGATAAGGACGTCACGGTGGCGGAGGTGTTGAAAAAGGCAGGGTATGTGACGGGCGGATTTGGAAAGTGGGGTCTGGGAGATATCGGGACAAGCGGTGCCGCGGAGAAGCAGGGATTTGATGAGTTTTATGGGTATTACCATCAAATTCATGCACACGAATACTATCCGAAATATTTGATTGACGGGGGCAAGAAAGTCATGTTGCCCGCGAAGCCAAATGACCGGGCCTCGTATACGCACTATCTGATTGTGGATCGGATGAAAAAGTTTATTCGTAAACACAGAGATCGACCGTTTTTCTGTTATGCACCGTGGACGCCGCCCCATGGGAAATATCAGATACCGACATCCGACCCGGCGTGGAAAATTTATAAGGATAAGAAATGGCCACGTAATGCAAAAGTGGCGGCGGCAATGGACAGCATGGTCGATCGTCATGTGGGAGAAGTATTGGCATTGCTTCAAGAGTTGAAGATAGACGATCGGACCATTGTATTTTTCTGCTCGGATAATGGGGCGGCAGAGCGGTTTGACGGAGCGTTGAATTCAAGTGGATTCCTTCGAGGGAGAAAGCGATCCGTATACGAAGGTGGGATTCGGGTACCGATGATTGTAAGGTGGCCGGGCGCAGTCAAGGCGGGTATTACGAGTAACCTGCAATGGTATTTTCCGGATGTATTGCCGACACTGGCGGAACTCGGTGGAGCACGACAACATGTACCCGAAGGAATCGATGGGCTCTCGATCGTGCCGACATTGATTGGAGAAAAGAACGCGGGGCAACGCCAGCAAGTTCATGAAGCCTTGTATTGGGAGTGGCATTTGTATAACTGGCGTAAGCGTGAACTCCAGCAGAATGGATTGATGCAGGGTATGCGAATGGGGAACTGGAAACTGGTGAGGCATCGACAGAATCAACCCTGGGAGTTGTATGATCTGAGCAAGGATATTGCTGAGAAAGACAATATCGCTGACCAACATGCGGCAGTTGTGAAGAAAATGCTCGCCTGGATCAGCGCCAATCGCAAGGAACCGCGCCCCCAGGCCGAGCCTAAACACGCGAAGGGCAGAAAATTCAATTGACAAAATACGGGGACAATACACTTTAAGATTGTTGCTAATCGCTGCAATCGACATAACCGGAAAAACCCCACCAAACTATTGGTTTTCAGCCAAAATCGATGATTTTATCGTTTTGACAAACACATATTTACCCGAACAAATTCCGTCCATATGTCCGATAACTGTATTGACAAAGTCGGGGTGATCCTGTATAATCGCGGCCGTAAAGATAGAGAGAAAGATGATCCTACAGGGCTGTTCCCGTAGGTCAGCGCTTATGATATGGAGGAGAAATGATGGACGAGAAAAAGAACGTTATGCAGGAAAACCAATTACAGTCTGTTGTGGAGACTGACGAAAAAGTCGGGCCGATCTGCTCGATCGTTATCCCTGCGCACAATGAAGAGCAGGTGATTGCGCGTTGTCTGCGTAGTCTGCTGGATGGCTGTGGCAAGGATGAAATCGATGTCATTGTGGTGGCGAATAACTGCGATGACAAAACCGTGGAAATTGCATCGTCATTCGGCGCGCCCGTTCGCGTGATTGAAACACCGATTGGGAACAAGGCACACGCGATGGACCTTGGTGATGAGGCGGCGATGACCTTTCCGCGGATTTATCTGGATGCGGATATCGTAATACCGATTGATTCAGTGCGTAAGGTCGCGAAGGTTCTGAGTGAACGTAAAGCACTATGCGCATCGCCGCGTATGCGTTTGAACCTGGACGGTAGATCATGGGGTGTCAAGGCCTATTATGATATCTGGTCACGATTGCCTTATGCCAAGCAGCAGATGATAGGATCAGGTGTTTATGCGCTGAGCGAGGAGGGGCGCAGCAGATTCGGCAAGTTCCCCAATCTGCTGGCCGAAGATGAGTTTATTCGTTTGACTTTTTCAGAGGACGAACGGCAGGTCATCAATGACTGCTGGTTTCAGGTTGATGTGCCGAAAACGCTTCGCGACCTGACACGATTGCGAATGCGTTGGGACCGGGGGGTGGCTCAGTTCAGCGAGAAATACCCGGATCTGAAGAAACGCGAGAAGCGCAATTACCGGGGAGCTCTGGCAAGACTGGCGGGCAATCCGGTACGCTGGCCTGCATTGGCAACTTATGTCTCGACATGGATGGTTACCAAAGTGGGGGGCAGGCTTCAGCGAAGATTTAAGAAGAATGAATTCGAGTGGACGCGCGATCAATCCGCAAGGATGATGGTGAAACCTGAGGAGCAGTCAGCCTCAGCTCCCGGATCGTAATGCATTCGCTCGGCTAAAGGTGTCAGGAAATACAGGTCGGCACGATCGTTGAAAAGCGATCGTGCCGTTTTCGTATTTGTAGGAGAGTAAGGTATTTACCACTACGATTGACGGCAGAATTCCGAATCGGAAGTTTGCACTTTGGCGAAGATTAATCACCATCCACAATCAGATCGGGCATCCGGAAATGTACCCTTGATTTGCTCAAGAGCGACTTGTTGTTCAAGCGTGAGTTCTTTTGGCACGTCGATCTTGATCTGAGCGAGCAGGTCGCCTTTTTTGCCCTTGGCGTCTTCGATGCCCGCGCCGCGTAATCGCAGTTTGCTACCGCTGGCGGCACCGGGGGGAATTTTGAGGTCCGCCGTGCCGGTAAGTGTGGGAATTGAGACCGTCGCACCGAATATGGCCTCATCGATTGAAATCGGCACATCCAGAAGAACATTGAGACCATCCCGTCGAAAGTATGGATGAGAACTGATCTTAATGGTCAAAATCAGATCACCAGGTGCGCCGCCATCGGTTGAAGGCTGACCTTTGCCCCGTAATCGAAGCTTCGCGCCATCGCTGACTCCCTTCGGAATTTTGACATCGACATCCTGAGTCCCTGAGGCACTATTGATCTTTATGGTCACCGATCCGCCGGTAGTGGCCTGTTGAAAAGGAATGCTTACGGTGTGGAGTATGTCGCGACCTTTGGTTGGGGCGGCTCGACGTCTTCGACCACGCCCGCTACCCGGCATGGGACCACCCGGACCACCTTGCCCTCCCGGGGCCCCCCTACCACCTCCTCCATCGCCACCAAAAAACTGCTCGAATATTGAGTTCAGGTCGACGCCCTGACGAAGATCGTCCGTGCTGACGTTAAAGCCACCTGGCCCGCCGTACGTAGTTCGGCCGGAATGACCTCCGAAGGGATCGCCTCCAGCAGCGCCGGAAACGCCGGCGTGGCCGAATTGATCATACAATTTTCTCTTTTCGGTATCGGACAATGCATCGTAAGCTTCCTGGACTTCGGCAAATCGCTCACTAGCGCCGGAGTCCTTGTTGACATCGGGATGATACTTCTTGGCGAGACGACGATACGCTTTTTTAATTTCGTCGTCATCGGCGGTGCGTCCAACACCTAGAATGTCATAGTAATCACGTGGCATTAGTCATTATTCTTCAGCGAGTTTTCTGAGTTCATCACTTTATCCGGAAAAGGGGTTGGACGAATCCCAACGTGCCTTGGCCTGTCGCAACGCGTGCGAAGCGTTGTCCAAGTCCCGAAGCTCGACGACTATATGGCGCAATCGTGTCGCAAGCGACAGGGCCACCCGATATGATGTGACGTCCAAAGAGCCATCGCCCACATTGCACCGTCCTCCTGTATCGGTGACCGATCGCTCAGCATAGTCATCAAGTCGGGCAACTGTTAGTCTGCCCGCCAGACCCGCAGTCATCGCGTTCAAATCATGATCCGTGGCCAGGACGGTGGCGGGGTCGATCGCCGCGCGAATGAAGTTCTCGTCGTGGCACTCGAGCCAAAGATCAAATTCCTGTGGATCGGACTCTCCGTGAATCGCAAGCGTGACGCCATGAGAATCAGCGGCGGTCAACACAGAGTCCAACACGTCCTTTGCAATACTCCGATAGGGAAAACTCAGGCATAACGGAACCCTGCCAATATCAGCGGCAAAGGCTATGGAAGCGAGAACGGACGCGACAACTCGGTCAATCTTTTGGTTGTCCAGCCAGTCGCGTTGGGGCACAAACAGATCAACACCTGATATCATCAGGCCTGATCGGTGAAGTGCCGCAATCAGATCCTTGCGTGCACGACCATCCAACTCGCGTGGTCTCATGCCCGGCTGGGCGGCGGAGAGTTGAACGAATCGCAACTCGGCGTCGGAGACATCATCGAGTGCACGCTGAAAGTTACCTCCAAAATGCTTAATGAGAGGCGAGAGCGTTGCGCTAAGCGGAGCGTCGTTATCAAACATGTTTGTGGGTTGCCTCAACGATCGGTTCGGGAGGGATGATGTTAGCCACAAATCGCGCCACAATGAAGAGTTATCGCATAGGATGGAACATGACCGTTCGTCAATCCATCCGACGTTCCGTGGAGAAATATGGAACACAAGGGAACGTACGCGTGGAGGATGAATTGGCGATTGAAGAACCGTTGGAGATCAGACTGCAGGATGCACCACTGGCCGTGACCATGCGAACGCCGGGGCACGATGTGGACCTGGCGGCGGGTTTTTGCATTACGGAAGGGGTGGTGGATCAACCGGATGATATTGAGAAGATCGAACACTGCCGGGAGTCTGAAGATGATAATGTTGTTATCGTTCGTCTTTCGACCGAAGCGGTAGAACGTCACAGCGAGCAAATCCGCCGCGCCCAGAGAGCCAGTTTTCAATCCAGCTCATGCGGAATCTGCGGGAAGGAATCGATCGAACGAATTCATCAGCAGATTCCATCGATCACGTCCGACATTCAAATTTCGGAAAAGACCATTCTGTCGCTTCCGACGACCATGCGCCAAACGCAGGCAACATTCGAAACGACAGGCGGACTTCACGCGGCGGGAATCTTCACGCCTCAAGGTGACCTCGTCACGCTCAGGGAGGATGTGGGACGACACAACGCAACGGACAAAGTCATAGGACATCACTTGATGCTGGGAAACCTTCCTTTGTCTTCAAGCATTCTGCTTGTATCGGGTCGAACCAGTTTTGAGATCCTCCAGAAGGCGGGAATGGCGGGGTTACCGATGGTGGGGGCCATCAGTGCGCCCTCTTCATTGGCGGTGGATCTCGCCGACGCGCTGGGTATTACGCTGATAGGCTTCATTCGGGACGACAGGATGAACGTCTACACTCACTCCAATCGAATCGCTTGAACCTACGCTTGCCGAGTGCCGGACTAAACCTCAGACCATGTGACTTCAAGATCGAGCGCTTCGGCGAGACGATGCATGTATTGCTTTCGCGGAATGTCGATCGTGCCGAACCTCGTCATATGTGCGCTGTTGAGTTGTACATCAAGAAGAACGTATCCCCGGTCTCGCAGGTGATCGACAAGGGCTGCGAGGCATACTTTGGAGGCATCAGTCCCACCAAGATCAGGGCGGTGAAACATGGACTCGCCGAAAAAAGCACCGGCCAGACCAACCCCGTATAGTCCGCCAACAAGGCGATCATCCAACCACGCTTCAACACTGTGCGCGTAGCCAAGTTCGTGCAACTGACAATAAGCGTTGACGACTTCTTCGTTGATCCATGTATCCGGATGCCCGGGCCTGGGTGCCGCACAAGATCGGATCACCTGTGAAAAAGCCGTGTCGTGTCGAATATCGAATACGCCGCGATTGATCTTTTGGCGAACAGAGCGCGGAAGGCGAAATCGATCCAGCGGAAGCACAGCGCGCATGTCAGGTGAATACCAATCGACCCGATCGGAATAGCGCGACTCCGCCATGGGAAACATGCCCTGGCAATACGCTGCCACGAGTAGCTGCGGCGTCAGTAGCAGGCGTTCAGGACGCTGGATGTTTTCATCATCTACCATGGCCGCTCAACGATCACCACAAAATGAATGGGCCGTTCTGTCAAGAATCAATTTTTTTGACAAAAGTTGCGGCGCCAAGCTGTTTCAAGTCTGAAAGAAGCTGATCCACATCCGCATGTCTCAACCGCACCATCTTCTTTCGCGTTCCGTCCTGTACAACAAATAACGCCAAAAACACGTCATCGTCACGCAGATGAACGGCCACATTCTCATCGGCCAATTCGAACGCTCCATGATGATGGTATTTGCAAAACACCAGCCGCTGGTCGGTCAACACGATGCCCGCAAGACCGGCTTCGGCTCTGGAGAAATCTGCATCCATAAAGTAATTGACGAACGTCTCTCCCATATTGAAATCAAACCAGACAGCAAGCCGGTCCCTGACCTTCTCAGGAATATCAGACCATGATTCATCATCGAGTTTATGAACGGTATCCTCCAGATACTCGTATTCTTTGCAGCAAACACCGTTGACCCGTTCCAGCCAGCGCAGGGCATACTCCGCGGAAGGTATGGTCACCTCGCAGAAGATGCCATCCGGCGTAGCGATCGATCGACAGTGAAATGTGACGCCGCCATCGTGTTCACGGGAGACGAAATAAGGAACGGGATTATGAAACGGCGGCGGCAACTCATCGATAATGCGCATACTGGCTACGATATCCCTTGCGGTCTGGTGAGCATGTACGCGAACCTCATACTGCTGTTCAAGTTCGCCCGGGTTGGCGTAATTGCCATGAGCCTTGTCGATCCACGCCAGAGGTTTAGCAATCAGACGAGATGGTTCCTTTTCCTCGGAAGCAACGCATTGAAAGGGCATTGAAGCGCGGAACAGATCATTGGTAAGGTAGGTTGCAGGGAATCGAAACGTAACGCCGGCCGCACTGATATCAAGAAGTTGCAGGCGTACGACGTCAGCGGGCAATTCGCCGCCCTCGGCGCGTTGTAATTCCGCCTCACGCTTCGCCTTAAGGCGTTCAAATCGCTCGCGCTTTTGCCGTTCCTCTTCTTCGGGAGAAATCTCTTCCTGCTGGTCTTCTTCCGGAACGTGTGTTTTGACGGCAGACTCCACCCGGTAGAGCGTTTCCCCCGGATCCTCGCCATGCGCGTCATCGTCTACCTGCATGCGCGGCATGCTGCGGGCAGCTTCTTTTCTCGCTACTTCCGCTTCTAGTCGTGCGCGTTCTTCTTCCGCATTCAGAGTCGCGGCGGCTTCGGCTGCGGCACGCTCCTCTGCTTCCGCGGCAGCGATTGCGGCGCCGATTTCTTCATCATCCAGTTCAACATCATCGTCATCCGTTACGTCGACCAAACCATCAGACTCATAACCTATCTCTAAACGTTCTGGAGGGCCATCTGTAACGGATGTCTGAACGGAGTCCTTCCTGGACGATCCCACCGAAGAAGACTGCGGAGGAGGAGGAATAAAATCATCCCCATCCTCTTCATCATCCAGCCAATCGGCAATGGACGCCGACAAACCATCATCATCCGAGTTATCCGGTATATTGAAAACGGCCTTACACCTGGGACAGCGGACTGCAGCTCCCACCGCCTCCTCAGACACATTCAACTGTGATCCACACTCGGGACAATCCACGATCATATTGGCGACCTACCCTTCAGCCTTTCCCCGCCCCATGTGTCATTCCTTGAAATGCATGACTCATTCTCAGTTCCAATTATACATCACGAGGTGAATGTCTAAAACCCCAGAATATGGTCATGGATCAATCTCCCGGCTTTTGTCGCATCGTACCGGCTCTTTTGACGGCGTCGCGGCCGAATCTAGCGACAATCTGGTCGGCGGCAAGCTCAGCCTGAGCCAGCTTCCGGTTTTCCGAATCGATGAAAAGATCCATCTGTTCATTGGCCTGCCCCAGGCGTTCGACGGCAGCGCCAATCAGACGTACCGGCTGAAAGGAACGTGCCGCCCATAGATCGAAAATGTTCCGTGCTACGTGCCAGATTTCGGCGGTAAGGTTGGTGGGCTGATCCAATGCCTGCGATCTTGAGATAGTCTGAAAATCGCCGAAGCGGATTTTGAGTGACACACCGCGCGCAAGCATATTCTTGCGACGAAGACGACGTCCGATGTTCTCCACCTGTTCGAGCAGAACACGCTGAACTTCCTCCACACTTTCCACATCGTCGCTGAATGTTCGTTCATTGCTGATACTTTTAGCCTGGTGGTCGGGCGTGACGAGTCGATCATCCATGCCGCGCGAAAGGCGATAATACCTTTGCGCTTCATTTCCAAAAAAGTGTTTGAGACGTGCATCGTTCATTTTGCGAATATCCGCGACTGTACACACTCCACCGCGGCTCAACCGCTCAGCAGCCCTAGGTCCGATTCCCCAGATGCGCGATACCTCCAGATCGAGGAACCATCCATCAAGATCATGCGGATGAACGACGGTCAGGCCATCGGGTTTGTTCATGTCTGATGCAAGCTTGGCCAGAAACTTATTTGGAGCCAATCCTACGGAGGCGGTTAACCTCACTTCATCGAAGATGCGACTCTTAAGCATCTTTGCAGCATCGATGGGTTGTCCAAACAGCCGGTCGGTTCCCGTCATATCGATGAACGCCTCGTCGATGCTCAATGGCTCAACAAGCGGTGAAAAGTCATCGAAAATGCTGAATATTTTTCGGGAAACCTCTGTATACCGTCTTGATCGGACGGGAACGATCACAGCATGAGGGCACGCCCGCTTGGCGATAGCCATGGGTTGGGCCGATCGACAACCGAATCGCCTGGCTTCGTAAGAGGCGGCGGCTACGACACCACGTCGGCCGTCGTAACCAACAAGCACTGGTTTTCCGCGCAAGTTCGAATCGTCCAATTGCTCGACCGACGCAAAGAACGCATCCATATCCACATGAAATATCACACGGTCTTGCGCCATGACCTGATTTTACAACCTAGATGGCCACGTTGACAGGTTTCAGTTCACGGAATTGAAGCACATCAAGCAATGACATCGGATATGACATGACCATCCGTAATGGTCAACGGGCGTTTGACCGTATCCATGACTTCGGTTGAAGGGTGAATTCCCAGAAGATAATAGATGGTTGCCGCCAGATCGTCGGGCCGGACGGCATTTGCAGCGGGATATGCGCCGATGCGATCAGAGGCGCCGTAAACGTATCCACGTTTCACGCCTCCACCGGCCAGCAGGACGGAATAACACTGCGGCCAGTGATCACGGCTTTTGTTCTTATTGATCTTGGGCGTTCGGCCAAACTCGCCCATCCAAACCACCAACGTCTCATCAAGCATCCCCCGTTCATCCAGATCAACTAATAAGGTCGGCAAGGTCTGTTCGGTCATGGGAAAGTGATACGCATCGACAATGGGAAACATACGCGTATTGTCAAAGCCATGCGTATCCCATCCCCCGGAGGTTTTGCTACGACCGCCGATGCTTCGCGCAAAGTAGCAGGTAACGAATTTCACTCCAGACTGGACCAATCTGCGTGCGAGCAGGCATCCCTGCCCGTATGTCGATCGACCATAGCGGTCGCGAACCGCCTTCGGTTCTTTGGAGAGATTAAAAGCCGCATGGACCTTCTTAGAACTGAGCATGGCAAGCGTTCGTTTGTAATAGTCATCGATTCCCCTGGCCTCGCCAGAATACTCCATCAACTTCGCCTGCTCATCGACGAGCTTCTGCAAACCTCGACGAGCCTGAAGACGATCGACGGTGAGGCCTGAGGGCAGGCTTAGCTCAGGCAATTTGAAATCCGCGGCATTGGGATCACGCGGCACGAATAGAGGATCATGTGCCTTACCCAAAAAGCTCGCGTGTTGTCCGGGTGTCCTTGAACCATCCGCGATTACGTGAGGGTAAGAGACATAATTGGGCATATCGCCTTTGCCGGGCAGAACATAATCCACGATGCTTCCATAGCCCGGCCAGAGTGAAAGTGAATCCCTAAGGCGCTGATCATCCGAGGGTGGTTCATGTCCGGTTAGCGCGTAATAGCCTGCGCTATTGTGGTTATTCATCTTGTGGGTCACGGATCGAATGACCGTTACCTTGTCCATAACCTTGGCAAGCCTGGGCAGTCGCTCGCAGATGTGAAGCCCCCTGGCGCTGGATCGGATGGGTTTATAAGGCCCTCGATAAGCCGCGGGCGCATCAGGCTTCATATCGAACATATCGATATGGCTTGGCCCTCCCCACTGGAACAGGAAAATCACGGACTTGGCGCGCGCCTTAATTTTCTTGCCCTGCTTTTCCGCGGCCTCCAACATGGTCGGAACGCTCAATCCCAACAATCCTGCGCCTCCCGCCCGTATTAAGGAGCGACGCGACAAATCCATCTGGTCAAACCCACTACAGGCCATCGATGTAGATCTGTGACTCATGATCGATTCTCAGCGCTCACCTGCGAAAGATAAATTCCTTAGAATTCAGAAGACTCCACATGACATCTTCATACGCCGCTCGCTTGTCCCTGGCCTGTTGGACGTGTTTGGTCATTCCCGCCAATTCTTTCTTCGTTGGATGACGCGACAGCGAAGCCATGAACAGAGCGTCGACGGAGAAAGCAATATCTGACTTGGCCGCCAGTAAGGCGTCTATTCGACTCTTGTGCTGTTTGACGAGCGCATTGATGGCGTCCCCGCTGGTCAGTTCAAAAATCTGCCCTAGTGTCGTTTCATTGGATCGTTCGCAATCACAATTCAGCAGCCGATCCGGCTTGCCGAACAACTTGAGGAATCGATCACCCGCACTGGGCTTTTTATCACGGTAAACCTTGTTTACACCGGGAATTTGAACCGCACGCGTTCCATCGGGAAAGCCATTGAACCTGGTAGGTCGTCCCACAGCCCGACTGATCGAATCGATCATCTGCTCGGCAGTCAGGCGTCTAAGAATCGCGCGAGAAAAATTGCGCTGATCGGTCGCATTCGTAGTGTTTGGCACGGAAGACGTCTGGTAGGCACGCGAATTGGCGATCACACGAACCGCCTGACGAAGATCAAACTTATGCTTAACAAAGTGTGTCGCGAGAGCGTCCAGCAGTGCCGGGTTCACAGGTGGATTGGTGAGACGAAAATCATCGATCGGATCCACAATTCCCCGGCCCATCATGTGAAACCAGACACGATTGACCATCACTTTGGCGAAAAGAGGGTTGCGGGCGGATGCGATCCAGTTGGCCGCCTCGGACAGACGGTCCTTACCCACTTTACCCTTGGCAACTCCAAGAAACCGAGGTGACACAGACTTACCATTCCGGGGGTCCTTCAACTGCATACCCGAATTTATTTGAACGATTTGTTCACCAATGAACTGGTTCTTGTCGAACTTATCCCGTCGCTTGTTCTTGATGATCTTGTATTTGATCTGACCGAAGAGGGCGGCGAAGCCGTAGTAATCATCCTGGGTCCACTTTTCGAAGGGATGATTGTGACATTTGGCACACTGGAGTCGCGTACCGAGAAATAATTGAGCCGTGGCCTCCGCACGTCCGGTTGTGGTGCGTAGCGCTCGATAAAAATTGGCTGGAGGATTCTTATAGGTGCTACCGCGTGCACGGATTAGCTCTCGCGCAAACTGATCCATCGGCTTGCCATCGGCAATGCTCTTGCGAATCCACTCGTGGTACACCTTCACCCCAATCGAATCCAATACCTTTTCTTCGTTGCGCAGGATATCCGACCACTTCAAAGCCCAGAAATCAGCAAACTCCGACCGCTTGAGGAATGCGTCGATCAGTTTCGCACGTTTATCCTTGGTTTGATCCGTCGTAAACTTCGTCACTTCTTCCGCCGTGGGGATCACACCCAGCAGGTCCAGCGACAAACGGCGAATGAACAACTCATCACTGACAAGCAGAGAAGGATTGATACGCAGCTTCCTCAATTTAGCCTGCACATGCATATCGATGAAATTGTTTACTCCCGGATTTGCCCAATTGAAATCCTTCCGTGCCGGCACAAAGGCAAGACGCACAGGTCGTTGCAGGTGAAGATATCGCACTATTACGGTGGTCTCGCCGACCGCCAGGCGTTGCGCAAGTCCTGTGGGCGAGACTCGAACCTGCATGAGATCGGTTAATTCATAAACCGCCAACCGAGTTACATCCCGGGTCGTTCCATCTGAAAAGTTTGCGATTGCCTTTATCTGTATAACCGTTTCTGGTTCGCGGACAACCAGCTCGCCAGGAGTAACAACCAGCGAAACCAGCTTGGCCGTTCCCCCAGCATCCGCCCTCGCGCCATCTGCAATCCACTGGCGAAGCGTTTTGTACTCTACTGAGCCGACATCAAACCGCTTGCGTCCTTCATGAGGAATTTGACCGGTAGCCTTAAGAAGTATGAGGCTTTGGTCCGGCGCAGTACGATTGATTCGCCTACCGCGCAATGCTCTGGAGATGGTAAAAAAATCATCCTTCGGCCGTTCGCCTCGCAGAGAAAGGGAAAACCCGCCTTTGCCTCCCGCTTTGGCGTGACACGTTCCCAGATTGCATCCCGCCTTTGAGATCACAGCCATCACATCATTGCGAAAGGACACGTCCTTAGCCTCCACATCAGAGGCGAACGACAAGCTCACCAGAATAGTCACAACTGTGATCTTCATCACACCTATCATATCGGAATCACCCACGTGGGAGCAAGAAATCGGCACTAGTGAGAATGCGAATCTGTCCTAAATCCCCGCCAAATCGATTCAAAGCACTTCTACGGTGATGTGAGTATTGGTATAAACGCAGATCTCTCCCGCCACCTGCATAGCCTCCCGCACAATCGACTTGGCGTCCATTTTCGTATGGTTGAACAAAGCCCGGGCCGCCGCCGTTGCATAGGAGCCGCCTGAACCAATGCCGATGATCCCATCCGTCGGCTCGATCACATCACCTGCCCCGCTGATTAATAAGCTGCAATCGGCATCCGCCACGGCTAGCAGGCTTTCTAGGCGGCGAAGCATGCGATCCGTACGCCACATCTTGGCCAGCTCAATCGCCGCCTTTTTCATATTGCCGGGCGACTCCTTGAGCTTGGCTTCAAAGTGTTCCATTAATGCAAATGCGTCTGCCGCAGAACCCGCGAAGCCCACGAGAACGGGATGATCATCCGAAACCGTCAGGCGACGGATTTTCACAGCGTCGGCCTTGGCAATCGTATCACCCATCGATACCTGCCCGTCGCCGCCGATCGCCACCTGCTTTCCCCTTCTTACGCACAAGATCGTTGTTGCATGATACTTACTCATAGGCCTATTCTAGCCACCCGTAATTCATGTTCTTTTCACACACAACACATTCCCGATCCCATTAAAAAAACAAAGCGACTGAAACTTCAGTCGCCTTGCTGATTTACCTGGTGCAAATTCGAATCAGACCGCTTTGGGAACCGTGCGTTTCGGAGCCGGCTTTGGCGTGAATCGGAATTTGAACTGTGTCTGCTTTTCCAGTCGCTCGAGCTTCGGCAGAACATCCTTCGGAACCCCCTCCAACTGTTTCTTCGTATTAATCGGCCCATCAAACAACACCTTACCAGCACGATCCTTTACTTTCAGGTGCTTTCCCGCCTGCGTGGTCTTCAAGGTCAAAGAATGCGTTCCATCGGAAAAGCTGGACGTAGAGGAGAAGTTACGCTGGATACCGTCCTGCCCGTGGAAATCCTCTTTGAATTGCTTTTGCAATTCGTCCATCCTCTTACGCATCTGCTCGTTCCACTTCCTCCATCTCTCAGCGCGATTTGGATCAGGTAAGGCGGGATCAATCCCAAAACGCCTAAAATTCTCACCCTGCATCCTGCGAATCATGTCCTGAATTCGCTTGGCAAGCTCATCCGGATTCTGATTGCCATCAAGCGGAACGAAAGGCTCAGCCTTCATCCTCCACGGATTCTTTCCATCACCTCGCCAGAGCCAGATTCCGTCATTTGGCCCACCCTTAAATTCCTGCCAAGCCGCATTCGGAATCACACGTTCCGCAAGTTTCACCTTAATCGTCATCGGTTTCGCTCGACGAATCACCGTCAGCACCATCTCATCACCCGCCTTGTGCTTACGAATCAACGTCCGCATTTGCTGATCATTCACCAGCAACTGGTCGCCAATCTTGTGCAGGACATCGTGCACCTTCACACCGGCCTTCTCTGCGGGTGATCCGGGACCGACCTGCGTAATGGAAAGACCGATGCCTTCATCCAACCCCAGCTGCGCCGCAACAGCAGGCGAAACCCGCGACACGCCGATGCCAAGAAACGCTACTTTCTTGCCTGAGGCGGCCTTGGCCACCTTGGGCCTGGTGGCCTTCTTCGCCTTCACTTTCGGTTTCGATTTCGATTTCGATTTAGGATCCGCCTGGCCAATAACGTCTTTTTTTACTTCGGCGGCTTTGGTTTCCTCCGTCACCGAAGCTGGCGCCGCGTAGGCAATTCCGCCTATACCAACCGATACCGCCATCGTCAAAATACCCGCAGTCAATTGTCTAATCATCGGAATACTCCTTCTTGTTGGGAATGATCTGAAATTTGATTCATATTCGCAGTTAATCCGTTTGCCTTAATCCAGATTCATCGGAATCAAATGAATATCCTCGCGAGGAATAGTCATCTCAATCCGAATGTTGTTCTTTTCATCCACCCATCGCCTCGTTTCAACCGCCTGGTACCGAACCGTCCGAACGGGCATCTGGTTCGTCAGGTAAATCACCTCACCAGGCTCAACGGCAGAAACATGGTTGACGAACTCAACAGGGCTGACGGCATCCGAAACTGGTGCGCCAATCGCATTCTTACCATCGCCGGTACCGTCGTCCCTCGACACCACATCGGGACTATCCACTGGGCCGGACTTTACACCCCACCAGCCACCTTCACCCAATACCACCCAACCGGTTATCAGCAAACCAATCATCGCAGCCATCGCACTGCCAAAAATCACCCACCCACCCATTGGCTTTTCTGTTTCCACTCCGCGTTCACCCAGCCCGATTTCCTCCTCTTCTTCCTTGAGCAAGGAAAACACCCTTTCGTCCAGAACTGCTCTGGGTTGTCGCAAGGTTTGTCTTTCCAATGATTTCTCAATGTCACTGTTCATACCAGGCTCTCCATCTGACGCCGCATTTGCCCAAGCGTCCTGCGGTATCGACTCGCCACAGTCTGCAAGGGCAAGTCCAACGCTTCACCGATCTGCCCGAATGTCAGCCCGCCGTAGATCTTCATCACTACGATTTCCCGCTGATCATCGGGCAATGCTTCCAGTGCATTGCGAATGAGTCGATCCCGTTCAGAGTCCAGAGCGGTTAACTCAGGCCCTATTTCCGGGGCGGCCGCCGCATGATCGAAAACCGTTTCCACGGTAACCGGTGCTCGACCTCGCTGGCGAACCTGATCCATAGCAGCGTTTCGCACAGCAGCAAAGACATAGGCAGTCATGTCACCGTCAATCTGTGGTTTCGTACGCACCAAACGTGCGAAAGCATCATGTACGGCATCCTCAGCCTGATCTGCATCGCGCGTTACCGACAGTGCCAGTGTAAACAGTCCCTGACGATGCCCCGCATAGATATCAGCTAACGACTGATTCACCGGCGACCTCCACCCCGTTCTTCGCGAATTCACCCCTTACACGCTACCAAACGACCGATTTATTCATACTCCCAAATTTTAGGAGCGAAACGTCCATTACATTATCACAACGATCCTCCGGCGCAAACAAAAAACGGCCTGCGATCCGCAGGCCGTCCAATACTTGATCTGGAGTCAAAAGGGGCGTTATTCGCCGGATTCTTCCGGCCTGTAAGCATATTTCCGCTTGAGAGGCTTCACGACCAACCCCTGTCGAATCGCCTTGGCCGACACCTTGACGCGAGTGGGTTTCCCATCGATAACGGCAGTCACATCCTGCAGATTCGGGCGAAAACGACGACGTGTCTTGCCGGTGATTTTCTTACCCACACCACCCAGATATTTGGCCTTACCTCGATATTTCAGGGATCGACCAAAGCTTGTTTTCTTGCCAGTCAGGGCACATACACGAGGCATGACATTCTTCCTTATACTGTTCCTGTACCGAAAAAATGCGATTCAGCGCGCAGAGCCAAGCTCTGCCCGCCGATGTATTGCAAGAGCAATCTTTGGCGATCACTTGCATGAGGTCAAATCCACGCCAATAATAACCTCTCGCAAACTGCTTGCGAAATCAAGAGGACAGGAATCAGAGTATCCCTGCGCTAAACAACAGCCCCATAATCAGGAACAGGTGAAATTCCACATGGCGATCCGAATCAAATCACGCGGCGGCGAAACCGTGGAGCAAATGCTTCGAAGATTCAAGAAGCTCTGCGAAAAGGAAGGCTTGACCAAGGACATCAAAAAGAATGCCTACTACGAAAAGCCCTCTGAACGCCGCCGACGCGCACAGCGAAAGAGCGTCAAACGCGTCATCAAGCCCGGCGGTATCCGCTAAACCGCTCGGCGCGCCGGTCTCGTTCGAGAACGGTTCGATAATCCTTCCAGTCAGAATCTAAATTTGCGACAGGGAGCGGGTTGTCTCGAATGCACCCGCCACCCGTTCATGATTCAAGATCCCAATCCATCCCACGAAAACGACACTACGGCCTCACGTCCTGAATCCGACGCCGAGTATTTTGCCTGCTGCGCCGCACGACTCTTGGCCGACAGCAACTGCGAGGACGTCGTCGTGCTGGATTTGCGAGGAATGAGCCAGATCACCGACTACTACGTCATTGCATCCGGCACGTCCGATCGACAGATTAAATCCGTCGCTGACGACCTGCGACATCTCGCAGCGGATATGAAGCAATCTCCTATCTCCAAACCTTCCACACAGACAACGCAGTGGATTGTGGTCGATTTCGTCGATGTCATTATCCACCTGTTTGATGCTCCGACACGTGCATTCTACGACTTGGAATCCCTCTGGGGAGACGGCCGGGAAATCCGCTGGCAACCCTACACCAAACCGGGCCAATTCGCCCGCATCTCCTCGGGACAATAAGCACATCACAACCGTCAAATCCCATTACGGCGACTCGACCGTCCTATACCCCCGACCTACCATTTCGCGCAACACACCTGCCCGACTTTCTAACGACCCTCTGACCGAACACGGTGTTCTCCATGTTTTGCAAACTTCTCAGAGCCAAAATCCATCAGGCCACCATTACTCAGACGGACGAATCGTACGTGGGCTCGATTACCATCGATGAAGACCTCTTACGGGCAACCGGCATACATCCGAATGAGGTGGTTCTGATCGCCGATTCCAATAACGGCGCACGCTTCGAAACATATGTCATCAAGGGCGAAGCGGGTTCAGGCATCATCGGCGTCAACGGAGCCGCTGCCAAACTGGTCAACCAAGGCGATAAGGTCATCATCTTCGCACACTATTTCCTCCAGCCAAACCAGATCGAAGATCACGAAGCCAACGTCATTCTCGTTAACGAAGAAAACAAGATTACCAAGCAATTGCGCTATCCCAGCTCGATCGAGCTTACCATCGGCGTCTGACCAGACCCGGTCATTCTTCACTCAAATTCATGCTACCCCCCTACCGTCCTGTCGGTATCGATCTACAATGCTTCGAGATCGTTTCGATATTCGCTCCCGGCAAGACGAGGCTCCCATGCCCAAGATCCGTATCAGCCTGGCCAACAAATGCCAAATTCTCTTTGGCACTGCGGTCATACTTATCCTGGTTGTCTCGCTGGCCGTCCCCTTTTATCGCATGGAAACCCTCACCGATGAAGCGCAACAGGAAGTCGCCCGCCGATTCGCCGACGCATGGATACAGGATCTCGTCCGCCGCAAACCCCGATTCATCGGCGAATCCAGAGAAAAATCAACGTGGTCTTCAATCCTCAGCCCAAACAGCGGCCTGCCCTTCGACATTCAGACACCAACCGATCTGCAACCATTCAACATTCCCCTCTCTAATGATGAACAGCAACCTCTCGGACAGCGCCTGGTCAATGTCGACCACATTAACGAAGAAGACCCCGAAGATCAGATCTTCTTTGAAGCCCTCGAAGTATTCGGCGACAACGACCAAACCAAAGACATGTTCCGCGTTATCCGGTCCAAAGACGACAAACGGATTTACCGATACGTCCGCGCCATTCGCGAAATGGAACTTGTAAGCGGTCGCGACTACTCTACCAACATCGTTGGCCTGGACATTATCAACCCCGCACGGTATCTCCTTTTGATCGACCTTCGGGCTGATTGGGCTGAATCCCAGATCAAAACCAATCGAATTTACCTAGCACTCTCAGGCCTCTCCGCAGGCGTCCTGGCGATCATCGCCTTCTGGTTCATATCCACACGGATCATCCTCTCACCCGTCCGTGTCCTGCGCGAAACCGCTGAAAAAGTCGCGGATGGCGATGTCAACATTCGAGCAGATATCAGCACGGGCGATGAATTCGAGCAACTCTCCGATACCTTTAACCAAATGCTCGAAGCACTTAAAACCAACGAAGATGAGTTACGCGACCTCAACAAACAGCTCGACCTGAAACTCGACGAACTCGCCCGTTCCAACCTTTCCCTTTATGAAGCTAACCGCATCAAAGGTGATTTTCTGGCAAACGTTTCTCATGAACTGCGAACACCACTCAACTCAATCATCGGTTTCGCGGAAGTTCTCAACGAGGCAGAAAACACGCCTCTCGACAAGAAACGAAGATACATTGACAACATTCTTACCTCATCACGATCACTCCTCCAACTCATTACCGAACTCCTTGACCTTGCCAAAATCGAAGCCGGTCGCATCGAGCTCCACCTTGACACCATGCCCGTCGCCGAAACCTGCCAAACCCTGTTTAGCCTTATTCGCCCCCAGGCCGACCGCAAAAGACTGGACCTCAGACTGGATCTCGAGAAGAACATCCCCACCATTCAAACCGACCCCGGCAAGATCCAGCAGATCATCTTTAATTTCCTTTCAAATGCCGTCAAGTTCACACCTGAGGAAGGCTCCGTTGAACTCGGCGCGTCGACGATCCAGGATAGTCAATCCCATTCCCCGATCGGCGTAAGAATCTGGGTCACGGACACCGGCCCCGGCATCGCCGAAGACCAGCAGGAATTGATATTCGACAAATTCAGACAACTCGACGCCGCCCATACCCGTGAACATAGCGGCACAGGCCTGGGCCTGGCCATCAGCCGTGAACTGGCCAAACTACTCGAAGCCAGAATCGAACTCGACAGCTATCCCGGAAAAGGCTCAACATTCAGCCTGGTCATCCCGCTGGAAATAGTCGACAAAAGTGCCCCGCTTATGCCTGAAGTCAACCGCAGCACAACCCCGCCCTCCACCACAGCCCTTTGACATCCCCCCTAATTCACATCAACCTCCGTTCAAATACGCATCCACACGATCCAGCACATCCCCAAGCGCAACCATCTCTGCATCCGCTGCGGCGCGCGGCTTAAACTCCACCTCATCATTCGCCAACCCCTTATCCCCCACCGTAATTCTCAACGGAATACCAATCAAATCCGCATCGTTAAACTTCACGCCCGGACGCTCAGCCCGATCATCCTGCAAAACGTCCACACCCTGCTCACTAAGCTTCGCATACAGATCATCCGCAACCTCCTTCATCCGGTCCTCATACCGAATCGGCGTGATCACCACCTCATAAGGCGCAATCGCCGTCGGCCAGATTATCCCACGATCATCATGCCCCTCTTCCGCCTCCAGTGCCGCCGCAATAATCCGATTCACCCCAATTCCATAACACCCCATCAAAACCGGACACTCCTTTTGCTCTTCATCCGCCACCTTCAATCCCAAGGCATCCGAATACTTCGTCCCCAGCTTAAACACATGTCCCACCTCAATCCCCTTGGATTCGACCATCACACCTTCATCCCGCGGTGAAGGATCACCCGCCACAGCATTGCGTACATCCGCAACAATCACCAATTCCTCAGCCCGATCACCCAACCCATCCATCACGTCCCGCTTCCAATTGAAATGCTTGACATGATGGTCCGCCTCATTCGCGCCACTGGCCCAGAACTGAGCTTGCGCTGCATCCGGATCCACAATCACCGCCGTACTCTGCTTCCCAACAACCGCATGAGGTCCGACATACCCAATCTCAAACCCCTCCCTCTCCCGCGCACGCCTCTCATCCGCAAGCGCCACATACTTTCCACCCCATCGCGATTCAATCAACCCACGCACTTTCGCCTCATTCACCTCATGGTCACCCCGCACCACCACCAACGCCCAATGGCTCGGCTGATCCGGTTGAGGACCGTTCTCATCACCCGACATGCTTTCGAACACAATCGTCTTGAGCATATTCTTAGGTTTTACCTTCATGAACTTGCCCACATCCTCGATCGTCGCCTGCCCAGGCGTATGCACTCTTTCCAATTCCCCCGTAGGCTCACCCGCCAAATCATACGCCCGCTCACCAATCTCACACTTCTCCACATTCGCCGCATAATCTCCACCGTCGCTCGACAAAATCGTATCCTCACCGTGCGGCGACGGAATCATAAACTCATGGCTCGCATTCCCCCCGATCGGGCCGCTCTCCGCCTCCACAATCACATAATGCAACCCACACCGCTCAAAGATACGACAGTACGCGTTGTACATCGCATCATAACTCTTATCCAATCCCTCAATATCAATGTCAAATGAATACGCATCTTTCATCTGGAATTCGCGACTACGCAACACACCAAAGCGCGGCCGAAACTCATCGCGAAACTTGGTCTGGATCTGATAAAGCGTCAGCGGAACCTGCCGGTAGCTCGACACGTATGCCTTGACCAACTGCGTCATCACCTCCTCATGCGTCGGGCCCATTGCAAGCTCTCGACCATGGCGATCCTTCACCACAAACAGGTTTTCGCCATACGCCTCTCGCCTCCCCGTCTGCTCCCACCACTCCACCGGCTGCAGCGTCGGTAAAAACACCTCAACCGCACCCGCGCCGTCCATCTCCTCGCGAACAATCTGCATCACCTTCCGCAACACCCGAATCCCAAGCGGTAAGTACGAATACGCCCCCGATGCCACCTGTTGAATCAAACCGGCCCGCAACATCAACTGATGCGACGGAACCACCGCCTCACCGGGGACTTGGCGCATTGTCGGGATTAACGTCTGACTCCATCGCATGGCGAACACTCCAATCAATCTTCAGGAAAGTCGCCTATGATACCGACCACCACCGCGCCAAGTCCAAATCCACTCCGCCAATTCGCCACATTCACTCAAAATTCTCCAACACCTATCCGAGCTTGGGCTTGGGAATGCGAACGGTGATTCCGGGAATCTTAAACTTGCCCTGCAACGCACCTTTCAGACCAAACGCCTTCCCATCGCGTTTGCTCTCATATTGAATGTGCACCTGATACACCCCCTTATTCATCAACGAAGGCGAAATGAATTGCTGATATCCAAACTGAACCGTCTTTCCCGGAGCCACCGCCATAAAGTGTCGTTTGGAAAAGATCTCCCGTCGCCGCTTGTTATTACGATTGATGTTCGGATACGGGTCATACTTCACCGCCGTGCCATCCGGCCCCAGCACCTTGATACCAATTGGCTTATCTTCACGGTATATGTTCACAAGAGTCATCTTTCCCCCCGTATTTCTTACGACGATGTGAATACTCATACGTCCAAGCAAACGACGCGCCTTTTTGAATCTCGGATCGGCCAGCACATCCATCTCACGCGACTCAATCAACGCGCCAAAGGAAACACCATCCTTCGCCTCACTCCAACGTATATCCCGTTTGATCTCTTTCAACTTCCTGCGAATGTCTTTGACATGGGACATTGCCATGTAATTGCCTGGAAAAAAGCAAGGATAAGTTTCCTCACCATTCCTCTTAATACTCTTCAGGATCCATACGCCTTCCTGCCCCGACTTGTAACGTGGTATACCTGCTACCATTGGTACGCCCGGCTTTGGAGGAGGCGCCCACGTCAACGTCAGATCCTTCATCGCCTTACCTCCCTTCAATACCTCCTGAACCTTCAGCGTTCCGATCGATTGTCGGCCCTCAACCTTAACATCTCCAATCTTCCCAATAACTACACAATCTGCGACCAGCAACTTCACCTTCAGCGGAACATAAACTATGCTTAACGCATCCGCACGCGGTAAGCTACCAAAAACAGTCATCAGTCCGACAATCGTAACCCAAATCATTTGACGCATCACAATCTTCCTTTCCATGACTTTGTTCATCGAGATAACGAACTAATCCTCTGGCCGTCCACCCAATCAACTCAATACTCGACCAAAGCCACCCACCCCGAGCCGGTTTCTGAATTTCGTACGCTTGCCAACAAGCTGCGTAACTGAATTCTTCCGGCAACACCCGCTTTCCGCCACATCAACAAAAGCCAAACACACGCAAACCATTGACACGATCGGATGCTTCATGGCTGTTACCTTTTCATCAGATCAGCACTCACACTCTATCGGCCCACCAATTTAACATACATTCTTACACCAACAACTGCACAAAAGTCCGCAATAAACCACGAACCATTCACCCCCGCATACGTATTAATTTCAGGCCAAAAGCAACGAAACTCTCGAAAAAGGTTGACCAGGAAAGTCACCCAAAACCATTCGCTCCCGTTGCACACCACTGAGATCTTAACCACTCGAAAGGACCAACGAGACCGATGTCGCGGGTGACTCTCCTTGTTTACAAACCATTCACTTTGCTGTCCACGCTCGCCTAATCCCCCATCAGAATTACACCCCTCGCCACATCTTCATCATTTAATCGCGTATATGCCTCATTAATCTGATCCAGTCGGTAACGCTGTGTCACCATCTGGTCCAGCGGCAACTTCCCTTCCAGATACAATTGCGCATAAGCCGGAAAATCCAGTGCCGGATCGGCTGTCCCATAATACGATCCAGTCACCGTCTTCTCTTGCCTCGTTATTTCGGGCGATCCCAATGCCAACTTCGATCCCGCAGGTCCGATCCCTACCAATACCGCCATCCCACCCGCACGCAATGATTCAAAGCAAGCCTCCTGAACACTCACCACACCCGATGCGTCAAACGCATAGTCCACACCCCGCCCCTCCGTCAACGCTCGAATCTCATCCACCACACCGTCCCCCATCAAGAGCCCGTCCGTTGCGCCAAACGATCGGGCGATCTCACACTTACCCTCCGTCTGATCCACCACAATGATTCGCTCGGCCCCCGCCAGCTTGGCCGCCATAACCGTACTGGTCCCCACACCCCCGATCCCAAACACTGCCACGCTCGATCCTTCCTCCACCTTTGCTGTATTCAAGACGCTTCCCACGCCCGTCGTCACCGCACACCCGATCAGCGAAGCCACCTCCAGTGGGACCTCCTTCAACAATGGCACACAACACATCGCCGGTACCACCGCATACTCCGCAAAACATGCCGTAGCCGTAAAGTGATACACCGGCTCGCCCCCCAGGCTAAGACGGGGCGTCCCGTCCAACATGGTCCCAGCCCATTTCGGTTCCAGATACTCCCCGCACAACGCCGGCCGCCCCTTGCCACAAAAAAAGCACGACCCGCAATTGGGCGCCCAGTTGAAAGCCACATGATCCCCGACCTTTACCCCCCCTTCCACACCTTCTCCCAACGCCTCCACAACCCCCGCCCCCTCATGCCCCGCCACCACCGGCATCGGATGCTTCGTCTCGCCCGTTCGAATATGCCAGTCACTTCGACAAACTCCGGCCGCACGCACACGTACCAATACCTCACCCTCCCGCGGCTCGGCCAAATCAACCGTTTCGATCGACCAGGGCTTACCCGGCTCAAAAAGTACCGCAGCCTGAATTTTCATGCGACCATGATAGCCAACCCATCCCTGAAGTTAGCACTCCAACCAGCTTCCTCCGACCACAACTCAGGCTTAATCCGAATGCGAATATCACACCTTCAACCTGTCACACTCGTGTAACAATCTCTCTTTTTCCACCCAGCACTGCACTGACGCGAACAACACATAAACCCATGAAAATAAAAAACTTATGATCTCGCCGACGCAGGTAGTCGCGCCACTCATGCCACAGAATCCTCCGAATCTCCCCAATATCACACATTCTTCGCACTCCAAATTAGAAGTTGCACCCACTGGAGCGTCATAGATAATGGAGGCACGCTGATGCTTGTATCGCGCAGGTTTCAGCCCGACATCTCCACCCTCACGGGCTAATTCCTCAAAATCCTTAAAAGGAAATGTCATGTTAAGACGACGCTCATTTGCATTGGTCATTCTTTCCATCGCCGTGCTCACCTCCCTCGCGGCATTCCTGCCTGCGGAAAAGATTGATCCCGCCGAACTGGTCGATAAAGCCGACAAACAGTTTGAGCAGAAGAACTACAAAGACGCGGCAAATACCTATGCAACCCTCATCAAAACTGCTCCCAAGCATGAGAAATGGCGGCACGCCAATAAACGCATCATCATCTGCAATTTACGTCTACGCCTGTTCGACCAGGCCTTATCCGAAGCTGAGAAATACGTCAAACGCACCACCGGCACGCCCTACGAAGCTCGAGCCGAACGCCTCCTCGGCAACCTCTACATGAACGTCCCCCACTGGGGCACAAGAGCAGGCGGCAAATTTCACCGCGCCCAATGGAAACAAGGCATTCACCTCCGCTCTCACCGTCACGACAAAGCACACGCGGCGAAACACCTCGAAAAAGCCCGAACACTCTACGCTAAGTGGGATAAATTGCCACTTGGCAAGGACGCCATGCCCGCCGATCTCCGCAAACATTGGCACAACGAACGTATCGAATGCCTTTTCGACCTTGCAGGCATCTACGCCCGATTCGGCATCTATGAAAACAGTTGGTCTTACTGGTACGCCTACTGGGGTGAGCGCGACGACTTCACCGCCAAGACAGTCGGCGAAGAGGACTTCGACGAATATTACAACGACTGGCAACTTCAACGCAAACGCCCTATCGGTCTCCGTCTCGACGCCAAGGGTAAACCCATCTTCCCTTCCCGCCCCGCCAACTACGCTAAGTCCATCGATGATGATCAGCGCATCCTATACCTCCTTCACGAAGCGCGTACTCTCGACACCACCAAGACCAAAACGTACACCTCCCTCTCCTATTACCGTCAGGCCATGCTGAGCCGCGCTCGCTTTGGCATGGATCGACTCAACGGCTACGCCTCCATGTACTACCACGGCGGCAAGCGCCCCCTTCAGGATGAAATGAAGGAATTCAAGCCCTGGGAAATGAAGGACTCCGAGTCCCTAATCCTCGCAGGTGGCAAGATCACGCACGCCACCCTCCCCCCGCAATGGGATGTTCTCAAACTCCTGCGTAATGTCGAAGGCAAATACCCGAAAGGTGGTCACGCTGACGAAGCACAGTACGCGATCGGCCTCTATTACCAGACCCGCCAGCAATACACCAACTCCCTCAGCGAATATGCCAAACTCCTTGAAAAATACTCGAGCAGCAAGTGGAAAAAACACACCGATGAACAGATCAAACGCATCAAAAGTCCGCAGGTTCGCATCAGTCAATCAGGCGTTCAGCTACCCGGTACACCCGCATCCCTCCAGATCAGCTACCGAAACACCAAAAAAATCTACTTCGTCGCCCGCAGCGTCAATCACGAACGATTCATGAGAACCATTCGAAAGCGAAAGCCCAACAATCGAGGTTACTACAACGTCTACCCCGCCGGCAACTGGCATCGCTACTTCATTCAAAGCAACAATCCCCGCCACAAATCACCTGAATATCAACTCGCCGCCGACAATATCGGCCCCATCGTCGCCGAATGGTCCGACGAGGTTAAGGACGATGGTTCCCACCGTTACGCTCACACCACACTCCAGACCAAACTCAAGAAACCCGGCGCCTACCTTGTCTACGCCTACCACAAGAAACCCGACCCGAAAGACGCCGATGTCAAAGGCTACCCCCTCCTCCACCTCGGTAACAGCCGCGCCGTCTTCGCCATGACCGACCTCGCACTCGTCAAGAAATCAACCAACAAAGGCCAACTCTACTACGTCTCCCACGCCCAGTCCGGTGCGCCGGTCAAAAGTGCCGATGTCAAAGTCCTCGAGACATGGTCCACCTACGACAGAAAACGACGTAGAAACATTTATCACCGCCACATGCACGAAGCCAAATCTAACGATGACGGCTTTGTCCTCATCAAGCGCAAAGCCGAAAAACGCAGCAGCTCGCTCCACGCCCTCGTCAAGGCCGGCAAGGATCGTCTCGCATGGTCCAGAATGAGCTACGCCAACAACTACTATCCCTCGCGGATGCGTCACGGCACATATGCCTACACCATCACCGACCGACCCGTCTACCGACCCGGCCACACCGTCAAATACAAAATCTGGATTCGTAACACACGCGAAGGCCAACTCTACAACGCGCCTGATCAGGATATCAGAATCACCATCTACGACCCGCGTGGCAACAAGATTAAGGAAGAGACCCTCCACACCGACCAGTTTGGCGGCATCAACGGTGAGGTCACCCTCAATCAGGAAGCCTCACTCGGCGTTTACCGCATTTACGTCCACGGCAGAAGATATGCCGGAGGCCAGAACTTCCGTGTCGAGGAATACAAAAAACCCGAATTCAAAGTCTCCGTCGAAACCTCGACCCCACACGCCAAACTCGGCAACAAGATCAAAGCCAAAATCAAGGCGGAATACTACTTCGGCGGACCCGTCACCGCAGGAACCGTCACCTACAAAATCTTCCGTGAAGAATACACCCACAGCTATCACGCGCCAGGCCCCTGGGACTGGCTGTATGGCCTCGGCTACGGCTACGCCTACTACACCTACGACTGGGCTCCCTGGTGGCCAACCATGAAACGCTGCTGGGCGCCGCCCGTCTGGTGGGGTTACCATCAAAACCCCGTCCGCGAACTTGTCCAGCAGGGTAAATCGCTCCTCTCACAAGACGGTACACTCGAAGTCGAAATCGACACCGTCAATGCGCTTAAACACCATTCCGATCGCGATCACCGCTACGTCATCCAGGCTGAAATCGTCGATCCCTCGCGCCGACTCGTCAAAGGCGAAGGCTCCGTCAAAGTCACGCGCCAATCCTACTACACCTTCGTCTCCTCCGATAAAGGCTACTACAACCCCGGCGAGGAAATCCTCCTCACCGTCAAAGCCCTGACCCCGGGCAATGAACCGGTTTCAACCGAAGGGTTCATCACCATCACCGATGTCGTCTTCGGCGGACCGAACAACGCCAAAATCAAACAGACCGAACTCAGACGTTTCAAGGTCAAACTCGACAAGAACGGCAAACACTCCTTCCGCTTCCGATACGAGAAGTCAGGTCACCTTCGCGTCAAATTTGAAGCCCCCGATAAATGGGGCGGACTCGTCGAAGGCTATGGACATATCTGGGTCGCCGGTCGCGATTTTGATGGCAAACTCTACCGCTTCAACGACCTCGAACTCATCACCGACAAACGCACTTACAAACCCGGCGACACAGCCCACGTCATGATTAACACCAAACATCCCGGGTCATACGTCATCTACTCCGATAAGGTCGACAACAATCGCCTCCTCAACTACCGCCTGCTTCGTCTCAAAGGCAAGAGCACGATCGTTGACATTCCCATCACCAAGCACTCCGCGCCAAATTTCTTCATCGAAGCCACCACAGTCCATAACATGCGCATCCATACGCAGACTCGCCAGATCCTAGTACCGCCGAAGAAATCCGTCGTCAACCTCGTAGTCAAATCCAACAAGCCGGACTATCGCCCAGGCGAACGCGCCGAAATCGAAGTCGTCGCCAAGGACTTTTACGGCAAGCCCGTCGCCGCACAAGTCACGCTCTCCGCGTTCGATAAATCCGTCCTCTACATCCAGAACGAATCCACACCTGAAATCAAGAAGTTTTTCCACGGTCGACTCCGTTCACACTACGCCTCCTCCGAAACCAACCTTACCGAACAACTCAGCGCATGGGGTTACGTCCGACGCCCGTTCCAATATATCTATCCCGCCCCACCCGCCTGGTATGGCGTGTGGGGGCCGGGCTCATCCGACTGGCGTTCGATCGGCGATGATGAACTCGATGATCTCGGCGGCATTGATGTGGACCGCACCGAATCCGCTACCATGCAACGCGCTGGAGGACGCCGTTCCCCGATGTCCAACGCCGTCGCAAAAAACGGCGGCCACGCCTTCGCGGGCGCCAAGCAAGACAAAAAGGCGGAACTCAGCTCAGACTCCAGAGATCAGGGAGCAGGCGAAGGCCAGAACAAGTCCAAAGGCAGTTCCGGCTCATCCTCCCAATCCCACGCAAAAACAACCATCCGTAAAAAGTTCGCCGACACTGCACTCTGGCTCACCACACTCACCACCGATGAAAACGGAAAAGCCAAAGCCTCCTTCAACATGCCCGACAACCTCACCGGATGGAAAATCAATGCATGGGCCATGACGCGCGATTCCAAAGTAGGCCAATCCAATAATGCCGCGACCACATCCAAAAACCTCATCGTCCGGCTCCAGACGCCACGTTTCTTCATGGAACGCGATGAAGTCGTCATCTCAGCCAATATCCACAACTACCTCCCCGTCTCCAAACGCGTCCACGTTGTCCTCAACCTTCCCTCCAAACACCTCAAACTCATCGGAGGTACCCAACTTAAACTCGATGTCGACGTCTCCTCACAAAGCCAGACCCGCATCGACTGGCGCGTCAAGGTTCTCAAGGAAGGCACGGCCGCCATCACCGTCAAGGCTCTCACCGACACCGAATCCGACGCCATGCAGATGACCTTCCCCGTCCTCGTGCACGGCATGACCAAACAGGTCGCCACCACCGGTTCGATGAGACCCAATCAGACCAACAAAACCGCAACCATCACACTCAACATTCCCAAACAACGTCGCCCTGATCTCACACGTCTCGAAGTTCAGTTCGCCCCCTCCCTGGTCGGCCCCATGCTTGATGCCCTGCCCTATCTTCTCGACTACCCCTACCGCTCGACCGACGCCACCGTCTCCCGCTTTGTCCCCGCAGTCCTCACGCTCAGAACCCTCCGCAACATGGGCATCAAGCTCGAAGATATCAAGAAGATCCGAGGCCGCATGGCTGAAATCCGCCGCATCGAGAAAGGTGAAAAAGTCAGTCTCTATTCACACATCGACAACCCCATTTTTGAGCAGAAACGTCTCGAGCAGATTATCAAGGTCTCACTCACACGCCTCCGCAATATGCAACACGGTGATGGCGGCTGGAGTTGGTGGAGCAGAGGGAAATCCAGTTCATACTTCACCTCCTATATCCTCAACGCCCTCAACGAAGCCGCGCTCGCCGATGTCAAGATCGACCAGAACATGGTCAACCGCGGAATGAACTACCTCCGCAACTGGGAATCCAGGGAAATGCGCAAGAATCACTGGGGTGTCGGCGCCCAACACGCCTTCAACGCATACGTCCTCTCCGCCAAGAAAATTCGCGTCAAGATCAGACCCGCCAAAAAGGACAAACGAAACCCCGATCTCATTGAACGACTCTACGAAGGCCGCGACAAACTCGGCATCTACGGCAAAGCGCTCCTAGCCATGACACTCTACAACTTTGATGACAAGGACAGAGCCAAAATCGTCCTTCAGAACATCATGCAATACAAGAAGGAAAACAAGGAAACCCAGATCGCATGGTTCCGCACACCGGGCTCCTACTGGTGGTACTGGTGGAACAACAACATCGAAGCCAACGCATGGGCACTCAAGGCCATCGTCAAGATTGATCCCAAGTCCGACCTCGCCCCACGCCTCATCAAATGGCTTCTCAACAACCGCAAGAACGGCTACTACTGGCGATCCACACGCGACACCACCTTCTGCCTCTCAGCCATGTCTGATTTCGCCATCGCCACCGGTGAGACTGACCCTGACTACACGCTCACACTCAACTACAACAACGGCCAGTCCGTCAAGACCATCAAAATCAACAAGGACAACTTCTTCACCTACGACAACAAATTCATCCTACAGGGCGTCACACTCAAAGGCGGCAAACAAACCCTCAAGATCACCAAGAAAGGCAAGGGTGCTCTCTACTTCAACACCTACCTCTCTTACTTCACCACCGAAGACAACATCAAAGCCGCCGGCCACGAACTCAAGGTCGCCCGAAATTATTTCAAACTGTCACAAATCCCCTACACTGTCTCTGTACAGACGTCAGACGGCAAAACCACCAAGGAAAACCGCCTTCGCTACAAGAAAATCCCCCTCAAGACCGGCGAAACCGTCAAAAGCGGCGACACCATCCTCGTCGAACTCAAAGTCACCTCGGACAACAACTACACCTACCTCGCCTTTGAAGACATGAAGCACGCCGGCTTCGAACCCCTCCAGGTCAAGTCCGGCGGCAAAGGACAGGAAGGCTTTTTCAGCTATATGGAAATCCGTGATGAGAAAACCGTCTTCTTCGTCAATAACATTGACCAGGGAACACATCTCCTCCGCTACCGAATGAGAGCTGAGGCCCCCGGCGTATTCCACGCCTTGCCCGCCAAACTCTTTGCCGTCTATGTGCCCGAACTCAAGGCAAACAGCAATGAACATGTTGTGAACATTACGGATTGATAAGCGTCCAGAAGATTAACACGTGGCGCCATGGGTGCGACACCAAAGCTCGAACAGGATATCGACGGTCTCCCGATATAACGTCGTCTCCCCGACTCGAGACTGAATGCCACCCTTGTGGGCGTCCCCCTCCTGTGGTTCAGTTCGACAACAAAGTCGATCCCGCTCATCGGATCAGGTGCTTCCACACCTGATCCATTTTTTGTGCTATTGATAACGCAGCCGTCTCGATAACCCTTCCGGTCCTAAATTCCAACCAACTCACCACTCACCTTTTTTTCCAAATTTATCCCGCGCCGCCGCCCCAAACCGCTCACTCGCCTCATCGATACGCGCCAGCAAGTCCTCGGTCGACTTTCCCGCGCTACTCCGCGCCGCCGAGATCACCGTATTGCATTCATTCACGTCCATGAAGATCGATGCCTCAAGAACCTTGTCCGCCTCGGCCTCCGTCATCGCCAGAAACCCATGCTTATCCGCATGGATCAATTGCCCCGGCTCCACACGACGACCAAACGCCTGCACCGGGCAATTCCACCTCACGGGCTTCACATTCGCATGCCCAACGCATAAACGTCTCGCCAACGCCTTGAAACCCGCATTCGACATCTCATCCACATCACGAATCGCCCCATCCGTAATCGTCCCCACACACCCCAGTGCCCGATGCACATTCGCATTCACCTCACCCCAGAACGAGCCAATCACATCCGGCTTGTCCAGATCCTGAATCACCAAGATCTTCGGCCCGGGCTGCATGGCCACATATCGGCGATACTCACTCCAGTTCCCGGCGCCCGCCGCCTTATGTGACCTACGACTCGGCTCGATCACGCACGTCACCGCGTACCCCACCATGGGCCCCATCTGCGGCATGAAATCCCGCGTCTCCTCCACGTTAAATCCATCGCTCGCATTATCACGATGGGTAATCTGCTCCCAGCCATTGTAAATCGTCGGCGTATTCCAACGCTTTAACTGCAACATTTCCGAATGCGTCAAACCCATAGCCTGTACCTCAATACAAACCCGCAACGCCGCAATTCAGGCACACATCATAAGTCCTTCGGATCAATTTTTCACCACACCCCCTCCCTCACACCTTGATGCCCTACTCAAGCCGCCGCTATAACGTCGGCCAGAATTTCCTCCGCCTTTGGAAGAGCCGGCGCTTCAAAATTGAAACAACGAACATCCATACCTTCCGCCTCTACCACCTCAAGGTCCGCCCGCATCCGAAGATCCACAATAGACTCATTCGCCGCCTGCCCGTCCAAATCCACCAATTGGACCGTCGGTCGGCAAGGCGCATCCGCATGATGGTCTACAGGAGTCGCCCAGCGGCCATCACCTAATTTCACCATCGTCCCGGGAGCATACGCCGGTACGACCGCCATAAACGCCTCCAGAACCTTGGGATCAATCCATCGCGTATAAGGCTTCTGGATCAACATCCCCAATGCTTCCACCGTTGACCGCGCCTCCCCACCTGCCGGGTTCTTCAACCCGTCAAACATATCCGCCACGGCGACAATCCGAGCAAAAACATGGATTTTTTCACCCGAAAGCGCCTCCATCTTTTCGTCCGTTCCGCGATGCTTCGGGAAACCTGACCCGTCAAAATGCTGATGATGGTGCAACACGGCCGCTGCGGCACTTGGCTCAATACGATTTTTCACCATGTCATAACCCAAACGCGCATGGGCACGCCATGCCGCATCCTCAAAATCGCCCGTAGCCTCATGACGCTCGCGCACCGCCGGGTCCAATTGCAGCATCCCAATATCGTGTAACATGCCTCCGATTCCCAGATTCCCCACCTTGACCGCATACTTCGCCTGCAACGAGGTCCGCTGATTGGCCAGATAAGTTTCCAGCTTCACACCCAACAACAAACTCAGGTAAGAAACCGTAGCACTGTGACGCATCAGAACATCCCCTACCCCTGCCGCCTCCTCTACAAACATGACTGCCGTAGGATTCCTCAGCATCTCCTCAACCAGTCCCACCATCGCCTTCAAATACCCATCGTAATTCATCGACGCCAGTGCGTTATTCTGAACGGCTTCAAACGCTTCCTGGATATGTTTCGCCGCCTCACGACGTCGTTCAAAGATATCTGCGTTGACCTTGCCGAATACCTCCGCCATCCCGGGATATTTCACCCATACCTCGCTGACACCGGACTTGTCCAGACGCGACGCCATACGCTCGGAAAGCTCATAACCGCCCAATAGGAGATACCCACCCGCCACCTGCGGATTCTCCACAGGCCTCGCCAGCGTCATGCCATCCCGGATCCTTGATACTGGAACTTTTAGCACCTGGTGCGCTCCATCAAAGCGGATACAAATCGGCGATCCGTCGCCAGACCATGCATCGACCTATCTGCAACAAGCCTTACCCCCGTCAAATTTTCGGCGTCCAAATTCACGGTTTTGCGGTTGGTCTGTAACGTCTCTGCCAGTTCCGCATCCAAACCGCGTCATAAGCCATAAATACGTGCATTTTTATACAAAAAGGTCAATCTATGCCCACCCCAATCGCGCCCGATCTGTACATCATCGATGGTCAGATGAGGATCCTTTGCGCACCCATGACCATCCGCGCAACGGTTGTGCGCGCATCCGATGACCAGTTGGTTTTGATCAGCCCGGTTCCACTATCGGATGACGAGATTCAGCGTATCAATGACCTTGGAAGGGTTACCGCCATTGTCGCACCGAATCTATTCCATCACCTGTTCATCAAGGGCGCCCTCGATGCGTTTCCGGACGCCAGGCTTTACGCTCCGCCGGGCCTTGATGCAAAGCGCCAAGACCTTACGATCGATACGACCCTTACGCAGGATACAGACCCCGCATGGGCGGATGTAATGCAGCAGACGCCGCTGCGGGGCACGCCGAAGATGAATGAATTCGTCTTCTTCCACGAAGCGTCACGCACGGTGATTGCGACGGACCTGGTATTTAACATCGATCGTTCGTATCCGCGTCGCACAAAGGCGTTCATGCGACTCGCGGGGGCGTACAACAAGCTGGCCAATTCACGGATATTTCGATTGCTGATTAAGGATCGGGAGGCGTTTTGCGCGTCGGTTTTGCCGATCTTCGAGTGGGATTTTGATCGACTCATCATGGCGCATGGGAAAATCGTTGAGACGGGCGCGAAAGAAAAACTACACGAAGCATTGGCACGTTTTCTCTAGCTGCATCGTTTTTTCAGCAACCCAGCGAATCGAATGCCCCGGCATTGGTTTTCAGGAATTCATCCCGCCAAACGTAATGTTCGAGCAAACCCTCCGCAGGCCATCCCAGGACGCGATATGCGACATAAAGTGCTTCTACAGATGCCAAACCGCGCTCCGGATCGTCACAGGCGGTCTGTTTCCGGGGATAGGCGGTACTGAAACCGTTAGGGATGGATCTGCGTTCGAGCGTTGTCAGGCGGTCAGCCATGCCACGTTCGATACGGGGGGCGAGGCGCCAGGTGCCATCAATCAGGACCAGGCCGCGAGCGACGTCGGCGTGGGACAGCTCGGGGCCATCAAGGGCGAGGCAGAGGTAATCTGACCAATCCGGGACAGAATTCAACCCATCCAGACGATCGGGAAATCGCGCAAAAACCAGGTCGGATCGGCTTTCCAGGCCCTTCAGGGAGCATTTGGACAGGCGCTCCTTGCGGTGGCGGATGATCACGGCCTTGGGATGCCGGGCCTCTTTACGGTTGGGATCACAGGATTGCGGCGACGAGTCGGCCATGAAAAAGCATAGGTAAACCGTCGGTATCGGACATCGCCAAAGAACGTCAAATCGTATAGGCTGGGGGTATGGTCAAACGAAAGACGAGCGTGAAACACGATGCAAAGCGAGCTGAAGACCTCGTGATGAAGATGATGGCGATTGAAGGCCCCCCCGGAAAAGAGTCGCGGGTCGTGGAGTTCATTATTGGAGAACTGATGGCGGCGGGATTAAAGAAATCCGCGATTTCACGTGATTCCGCCCAAAAAAAGTCCTATTTGGGAGGGGAATGCGGGAACCTGATCGTGAAATTACCGGCGAGCAAGACATTCAAGGGGGTGGGGCGAAGGTTGTTGTCGGCGCATATGGATACCGTTCCGCTATGTGTGGGATCCCGACCCAAAAAGACGGGGAATCTGGTGAAGTCGGCGGATAAGAGAACGGCTTTGGGGGGTGATAACCGGTCAGGGTGTGCGGTGCTGCTATCGACACTGCTGACGATTCTGGATAAAGAGCTTGAGCACCCGCCGTTGACGTTTTTGTTCACGGCGCAGGAAGAAGTGGGGCTAAAGGGGGCGCAGCATGTGACGGTGTCCAAACTAGGCCCTGCGGGCACGGGATCGGCGAAAAAAGGTAAAAAACGCGGAAATCTACCGGTCATGGGATTTAATTTTGACGGGGCGCGGCCTGAGGAGCTGGTGGTTGGGGCGACCGGGGCTTATCGAATGGCGATTGAGATACAAGGGCTAGCGTCGCACGCCGGAGGGCACCCTGAGGATGGGATATCGGCGATTTCGGTGGCCTCACTGGCGATTGCGGACCTGCACATAGAGGGATGGCATGGATTGGTGGAGAGAGGCGGGCCTGGGGGTGTATTGAGAGGGACGAGCAACGTGGGGGTGATAGAGGGAGGACATGCGACGAATGTGGTGACGGATCATGTACGCATACGGGCGGAGGCGAGGTCGCATGACCGGAAATTCCGAAAAACCATCGTTGAAGCGTATAAAAAGGCGTTTTTGAAAGCTGCGAGGGAAGTTAAGAACGATGCGGGCCGAACGGCGAAGGTAAAGTTTGAAGTAAGGCACGACTATGAGTCGTACCGGATAGACACCGAGGATGAGGTGGTACAAATCGCGGCAGCGGCGGCGCGGGCGGCGGGGAAAGAACCCACTTTCCGGGTTGTAAACGGGGGTTTGGACTCGAATATGCTGAATCAGCACGGAATACCGACCGTGTCACTGGGCGCCGGGCAGCGGGGAATTCATACGGTGAAAGAACACCTAAAATTAAACGAATTTCAGAGAGCGTGTGCGATAGGATTGAATCTGGCGACCGCGAATCCCGCATAATGAGCGAGAAAAACACTTTTTTTGGCCAAAAAACGAGCTTTTAGGATAAGAACTGGTATATGAAGTGAAGTCTTATCGTTGCAAATCATGTAGTGTGGAAAGCCAGGATGATTCGGCGTTTCACAAATACCACCCGTCGATTAGGGGCGAGGCGGAGTTGTATTGTCAGGTGTGCTGGGCGAGACGTGAGAGGCGTATCCAGAAGCAGAGTATTGGGTTTACGGCGATTGTGGTGTTGCTTGGGCTGAGTTTGGCGACCGTCTTGCCGTTGGGTAGAGGCTCGGCGCTGGCTCAGTTGGCGTTGTATATCGTGGTTTTTGAGTTTCTGGGGACGATTTTGCATGAGTTTGGTCACGCGGGGATGGCGAGGCTGTTGGGGATGCGTGTGTATGAGATCAGTTTCGGGTCGGGGATGGTCCTGTGGAGTAAAAGGGTGGGGTATACGCGTTGGATGTTGTGTAATTATCCGATTTGTGGGCATGTGTTGGCGAGCGCGCAAAGCTTTGTATTTATTAGGCTTAGGGAGTTTTTGGTGACGGCGGCGGGCCCGGGGATGAATGCGATTTTGGCGCTGGTGGCCTATTACGTTGGGGTGAAGGGGAATTGGCCGTCCGGGGATGGGGGTCTGGCGGAGATTACGGCGTGGCACATGATGTTCATGGTGAATTGTGTGATTGTGGTGTTTAATGTGGTGCCTATGTATGGGTGGCGAGGGTTAGATGGGCCGGTTGGGGGTGAGAACAGGGTGGTGGGGGCGAATGACGGGATGTTGATGTTGATGGCGGTTTTTGGGTCAAGAAGGGTGATTGAGGGGTGGAAACAGGGGTGTACAGCACTGGATGTGAGGTATCACCTGGAGCGGGGGGAGTATGAGACGGCGGTGGAGCTGGCTGGGGGAAGGTTGGGGGA
>JANQQT010000094.1 GCA_028284925.1 Phycisphaeraceae bacterium
AAAAACAATACCGCTACCGCATCTGGCCCCACGAAGAACGCCCGCTTCAAATCCGACACACCGTCTACCACTACTGGAGACCGTTGGATGTGGACCTGATGAATACCGCCGCCCGGAAGCTCATGGGTGAACACGACTTCGCAGCCTTTGCCACCGTCGGCCACAATCGGCAATCCACCGTGCGAACCATTTTGAATTGCGCCGTCCACGCAGTGCCGTCCCAGTCACAAATGAATCGCGATGAGATCCACATCGTCATACGCGGCAACGGTTTTCTCTACAACATGATCCGAATCATCGGCGGCACGCTGATCGAAATCGGACGCGGCTACTGGCCTCCTGATTACATTGACAACCTCCTTAAAAACCCGGACCGACAACTCGCAGGCCCCACCATTCCCCCCCAGGGACTTTGTCTCGAATGGATTCAACATCGCCCCATGGACGAAATCGAAAAACACCCGCACCCCTTCATCAGTTCGCAGATCGAAACCACCCAAACCCCATCTTCATCCGACTTGCCACCCGCTACTTGACCCCTTTCCACACCATGCTATTATGCTCCCGCACGCCTTCCGGCGGCAACCTGACTCCCCTTACGGGGGCGTAGCTCAATTTGGTTAGAGCATCGGACTGTCGATCCGAAGGTTGCGGGTTCGAGTCCCGTCGCCCTCGCTTAAAACCCCGTAAATACTCGGGGTTTTTTTCATGCGCAAAACCTCTGCCGGTCTGTCCCGTTAACACGCATATACTTGAGTCAAACCAACCCGTAACCTTCACCTCCGGTACACCTAACTTCAATCACGCAGTCCACACATTCACGCCAAAGAGAACCCAATGGAAATCTTCCCCATACCCGGCTTCTGGGAACCCGTGAACTCTCTCCTTCATCTTGTCGCAGCCGTGGTCTTTACCATTCTGATGATCCCCCTTCTTAAACGCGCCAAGGGTTTCCCGCGACGCAGGCGACTGGTTTGTTTCTTCACCATCTCTTCGGTCTTCGTCCTCTCCATGAGCGGCGTGTTTCATATGCTCAAACAGGAAACCACGGCCGCCATCGTCATGCAACGCCTGGACCGGGCCGCCATTTTCATCCTGATCGCCGGAACATTTACACCCGTCCACGTACTCACCTTTAGCGGACCTGTTAAATGGATCGGCCTCGCACTCATGTGGACGGCCGCCATCACCGCCCTGACCCTGACCACCATCTTCCATGATGACATGGCATGGGCACTGGGTACGACGCTTTACCTGGCGCTCGGCTGGCTGGCCGGCATCCCCGCAATCAATATTTTCAGAAAGTCCGGCTTCCGCGGAATCAAGTATCTTCTGTTCGGAGGACTCGCATACTCCGCCGGGGCTTTACTCCTGGCAATTGAATGGCCCATTCTCATCCACGGGGTCGTAGGCCCACACGAATTATGGCACGTCGCCGTTATTGCAGGTATCACCTTTCACTGGATCGCCATTTACCAGATTGCCGACCGCAAACCCCACGTCCGACCCGGCGCCCAACCCGCGTCATCTCCCCCCACCCTGGCCCCATCCACCTGAAATACATCACTCCGGTAACACATTCAAAATACTCGTGCATCGCGACCCGGTTTCCCATTAAAATCCCACCCTGCCGGAATGCCAATACCAGCCAGAAGGATAATTCCACAATGAATAGTCATTACTCGACACGGTCTATCGTTTCACTCCTCATCTGCTTCGTGATTTCCGCATCCGCGTCTGCCGACTGGCAACGCTGGCGCGGCCCCACCGCCAACGGCGTCGCCGCGCCAAACCAGAAACCACCCACCTCCTGGTCCGCCACCAAAAATATCATCTGGAAGACCATCCTACCCGGCCGAGGAAACTCCTCGCCCACCATCGTCGGACGGAGAATATTCCTCACCACCTCCGACACCAATACACAAACACAATCCGTCCTCTGCTACGACACAAAGGACGGCAAGATGCAGTGGAAAATGCTACTTAACAAGGGCGGGCTTGCCAAGAAGATCCACCCCAAGAATACACACGCCACCCCCACCATCGCTTACGACAACAACACCATCTTCGTCGTCTTCATCAACACCACCAAAGTCCAGGTCTCCGCGATGTCACTCGATGGTAAACTGAAATGGAAAGCCAACGCGGGAACATTTGCGCCTAAGAGATACCAGTTCGGCTACGCGCCATCACCACACGTCCACAACGGTCTTGTCATCATCGCCTCCGAAGTCGAAAACGAGAGTTTCCTCGCCGCCTTCCACACAGCAACAGGCTCAATGGTGTGGAGAACCAAACGCCCACTGGCAACATCCTACTCATCTCCAATCGTCGCCCACATCGCCGGCAAGGACCAGCTTCTCATCAGCGGCAATAAAGCCATCACCAGCTACAACCCGACCAACGGCAAAATGCTCTGGTCCGTTCCGGGCATCTGGAATGTCACCTGCGGAACAGTCGTTTGGGACAAGGACGTCGTCTTTGCCTCCGGCGGTTACCCCCAACGTGGGACCATGGCCGTCCGCGCCGACGGCTCTAAGAAAGTGCTCTGGCAAAACAGGGTCAACAGCTACGAACAATCCATGATCACGCACAACGGCTACCTCTACACCGTCAGCGATTCCGGTGTCGCCTTTTGCTGGAATGCAAAAACCGGCGTCGAAATGTGGAAACACCGACTCGGTGGAAAAGTCAGCGCATCCCTCTCCCTCGTTAACGGCAACATCCATATCTCCAACGAACGCGGCAAGACATTCATCTACAAAGCTTCACCCAAACAATTCACACTCGTCGCCCAAAACCAGATCGGGACCGGCGCATTCGCAACTCCCGCCTACACGAACAACCGCATTTACAAACGTCTCACCATCGATACGCCAAAAGGCCCTCGTCAGGCTCTTTTCTGCATTGGCAAATAGAAAGCAATCTCCGCCATACCAAACACACACCCCATCCTGTTTCACCATTGCCACCGCCCCCCTTTCTACCCCCCTACCCCAACTCCCCCACCAACTTCGCCAATCCTTCAACATCCTGCCCATCAACCAACTTCCGCACGACACCCACCTCCACCTTCACCTGCCCCATCGCCTTCTCCGCGCGATCCCACAACCGTTTCGCCTTGGCTGACCCTGCCTCCGCAAGGTACAAGTCCGTCACGATCTCTCCAAGACGCTGCGTCATAATCGCATCCTTGTTCTCGTAATACCGCTTAACGATCTTCTGTTGATAACTCGAAAGATTTCGCCCCTTGGCCATATTCAATTTCCTTTTTGAAATAACTTCATTACAAACCGTCACATATTCCCCGTTCGCCGGCTGTATCATAACGCACTGCGGCGAGATATCCCGAACCCATTCAATACCTGGGCGTACAGTCCTTTGCCAACCTCATGATCCAGAAAGGCCACCCGGCATGACACACGTTAATTCCCGTCTTTCCCAAGCCTTCATACTCATTGCGCTCGTGTCGCTTAGTGCGTGTAGCGGCCTCGTCGATACAGAAAACTACCATCGCATCGCCAGATATTCACTCGAAAAGATGAAATCCCTCAATCCCGCCGCGTCTCTTACCTACATTGATCGCTCCAAAAATCCCACGACACCCCTCGTCCAGCTGAGGTGTCAACGATCTCTCATCGTAAAATCCCTTGCCATTCACCCTTGGTTCCTCATCTACGATCCCAGGACCGACCGGTGGGATAAGTGGGACGTCTACGCGATCCGCGGCTCCATAAACGAACGCGAGGTACACACCTTAAAGGCTCCGACCAAGGATGGACAATCCCTGGAAGAACTCAACTGGGCCACCCAACGCATCGGCTACATCGACAAACTCGAAAACAAACTCTTCAACCCCGATGAAGGCATCGTACTTACCGAGTGGAGCGGGCCTGAAGCACGCAAAATCATCGATGTCCTCAATCAACCCGAAAGCTACCCCTACAAGGAACTTTACCGCTACTGGCCAGGCCCCAACAGCAACACCTACGTCGCATGGACACTCAAGCAGGCTCGCGTTCCTTATGACATGCACCCCCTCGCCGTAGGCAAAGATTATCTCGGACCGTGGAACTTCGGCTTGGGTACTTCCACCACCCAATCGGGTCTTCAGATCGAAACCCCCATCGTCGGCCTCAAAGCCGGCATCGCCGACGGCATCGAACTCCACATCCTCACACTCACCTTCGGCATCGACCTCTTCCCCCCTGCGATAAAGACACCGCTTGGAAGATATGGCGTGCAGGAATAATCAATCCTTTCTTCCAAACCTCCTCTTGTACGCCAAATCGCACCTCCCACAAACCCAAACCCTTGCAACACTCTTATCAAAGTCAACTATAACTCGGCCACCCCAATTCGGGTGATCCATGTTCCGAAATGCCCAGTCATGAGATGCACACGCGATAACGGTCGGCCTCGACGTCCTTACCCTTTCATAGTCAAATTTGACCTTCTTCTCTGCCATTCCAATCCCGTGAATCTCACACTCGTTCGCCTTCACGCCAAATTTCGATTTCACGTTCACCCAATTCTGCCGAACAGCGCACCACTCATGTCGAAGATTCTCAAATCCCTTATGCAACATCCTATCAGTTGAATTCTTCAAATTCAGATGTGCACGCAATGCCCGAAGCTCATGCGCTGAAGCGTAAACGCGTGCCATGTCTCGTTCAAGCTTGTCCAATTGGAAATACACCTTATGCCCGATAGCTTGGACTCTCTCACACCTCATCACATCAGCCACCTCTGGTCCCACATACCATTTGTCCGTTTCCTTAACCGCCACTTTCTGGCAGCCCACCACAATCCCCAAGCCCATAGCTAACAAGACAGTAAATGCCAAAGTTCCACGCCTAATTTTCATGTCAAGACACCTCTGTTTTAATGCAATCTCCACACATCATAGTATCGCCTGTTCAAAACCCCCTTCCCTCTGCCACATATCGGGTAAACTACCTTTCGCCGGGTGTCCCCATATATCTCATTCGTTCACCACCCAATCAAGGAACACCTGATGAAGACCGACACGCTCCTCCTCTCCTCGCCTCTCTGCCTTGCAATGAATACCAACACCGATCCCCCCACCTCAACCAAACTCCGAGCCATGTCCTCCCAACACACCCTCGGCCTCAACCTCGTCGATGTCCAATTCCAATGGACAATACCCAAAATCCTCCAACTCCCCCACATCTGCCAACTACACGTAAGGCTCAATTCCATTTGCATCAATTCCAAACCCGAAGCTTCCGTCATCCACACATCATTCTGAATCAAACACAGCTATTGACGCAGGTAACAGCGCTAATGAAACCTATCGACCGATTCGGTCACCCCACCTGTTACGCCGCCACCATGCGATCCTTCGGAATACGCATACGCCCCACCAAGCCCTCCGACCTAAACTCCAAATCCACTTCCCCCTTCAATTCATATCGCACAAAGCCTTTGACCAAACTGGTCCCGACTCCTCCCGCTGGCGGCGCCACAACCTTGGGGCCGCCCTCTTCCACCCAAGTCAACTCCAGTTCATCCGCATCAAACTGCCACGACACCGCAAGCCGCCCTTCACCCGTCGACAACGCTCCGTACTTGGCCGCGTTCTTCGCAAGCTCATGAAACGACATGCACAACGAAGTCACAACTTCAGGCGAAAGATGCAATGCATCACCTTCAGTCCTGACGCGCTCGCCCATTCCGCTAACAAACGGCGGCAACGACAAGTCTACCGCAGTCTTCATGTCAATACCCCTCTCCTTACTATCCCCGGAAACGATGTAGTAACTCACGAAGTGCTGATCCGCTCGACGCAACACCAGTGGTTTCGCCCCACCTAACTCATGTGCCGCTACAAACGAATACCCACCAAAATACGCCAACTCAAATTCACCCGCCACGAACCGATCCAACAGCGACTCATAACTGTCCGGCACAACGATCTCACACGGCAAGCCCACGTTCTCCTCCAGGTGTGATCGCAACAACTCATATCGGGCCTTCAAGACCTCCGAATTCTGATCCGGCAAGACACCTATGCGCAAACGCGTCACGCTGGCTTGATCGTCTGCATCAGAACACCCAATCAAAACAACAGCACACGCCAACAAAATAATAAACTTGACAAAAACCGAGACACCGTTGACTCGAAACGCTTCACTCTTGACAGCTTCCTTTCGTCCCAGATAAAATTACACCAGAGCCTCAACTACTCATTTCGCGAACCGGCACGACTCAGTATCTGCCCGCAAATTCAGACATGCCCAAATACCATACATCAAATCGACACGACGGGTCAACCTGCTCGACTTTTGCACAACATAAACACGAAGAGACTCACTAAGGGTCAACCAATCTCCATAAGTTAGCGTTTGCTTCTTCTGATTAACCGTCGCCCACCATGTACCTTGAATCTTTCGCCGATCCCGTAATCAGAAACAATCCCCGCCGTATATACTCTCAGATAATCCAGCAACGACGAATTCAAAGCTGGTCAAGGAGCTATAACATGCGTCACCTCCCCGTCATAACCATCATCCTCTCCCTTAGTACCTTCACACCCGGCATGACCCTCGCCGCCCAACCCAATCGCGGCGCCATAGGCCTGGCCATCGTACCCCGAATCTCCAACTTCCCCGACACAGGCGAAAAGCTCATTTACCAGCACGTTCGGGAGAACCCCAATATCACATCCATCGTTCCCGCCGCCTCGCCCGAACGACTCTTCGATATCCTCAACCACTACCGCAAACGTGGCATTAAGATCAAACACCTCGTCATCGCAGGCCATGGCTCCACCATCGGTGCCAGCATCAAATTCGGCGCCACAACCATGACACCCGAATACTTTGACCTCAGACTCCTCAAGGAAAAGATCGAAAAACACAACAAGGAACTCGCTGCCAAGTGGAAGCAACTCAAAGGCGCGCGCGACGCTCAGAAAAGAACCATAGAATCCGAATCCAGACCCATCGTCAAAAAAATCCAGGCGTTTCTCAACCGCCAGGCCAAAATATCAGTTGCACGCGAAGCCCTCGCGGACAACGCCAAAGTCATCCTCCTCACATGCAGGGTCCAAAAGGGATCCAAAGGCGAACAGTTCGTCAAGGACTTTGGCCAAATCCTCCTCGGTCGCGGCGGCGGACAAATCCGCGCCATGACCACCGACGTCGCACTCGGCTCACCCAGAAGCAGGCTCATCCGCGATGCGCTCCAATGGCTCGGACACCCCACCATCCGCACGCGCCCTGTCACCAATCCACAGGAATTTAACACCAACACCATCAAACCCAAACACAAAATCAAGCCCCACGACTGGACATGGTGGGCCGCCCCCCAGCACCCCTGGCATGGCAAATCCAACCACAGCCTCATGACAAAAGCGGGCATCAAACCCGAATTCTACATCAAAGGATTCGAAAATACCTACTTCTACCGTGGCCCCTCCGGTGAACTCATCACCCAGGCCGGCATCAATACCAAATACGCAGACCTGAACAAATTCAAGACACTCTTCGCCAAAGTAGACTCCGGAACATACCCCAAACCCAAGACCCAAACCAAATGGCCCAAGAAACGCTGGGAAATCTGGCAATCAAAAACCAACCGGAAACTTCGCCTTACGCTCATCTACCTCTAAACCAAATCAACGAACACCGGGAATCCCGGGAGGCAATCCAGGTATCCTCCCACCAGGCCCACCCCCACCCGCATTCTCCTTAACACCCACATATTCCACCTCAAAGATCAAAGCCCGGTTTGGCCCAATCTTCTCCCCACTACCCGCCTCCCCATACGCAAGCTCCGCCGGGATAAACAACTTCCATTTCGCGCCGGGCTTCATCAGCTTCAACGCCTCCGTCCACCCTTTGATCACACCACTCACCTGAAACTCGGCAGGCTCATCCTTACTCTGGTCAAACACCGTACCGTCAATCAAAGTCCCCTTGTAGTTCACCTTAACCGTATCAAAGTCCGAAGGCGATTCCCCCTTACCTTCCTTCAACACCTGGTACTGCAAGCCCGATTTCGTCGTCTTGATATAGGGCTTCGATGCATTCGCCACAAGAAATTTCTCGTCATCCGTCAAATCGCGGAATGCAGTCGCCCCGGTCACACGCAACTTCTGATATGCCTCATCTGAAATAATGTAATACCACCGGGCATATCGCGCCCGTAACTGCTCCACACGCTTCTTCGCAGCCGCAACCTTCTTGTCATAGGCATCCTGTGCCGTTTTGTTCTCCGCCTTGATCTTTTCGATCTCCTTCTTCAACTTCTCGATGGCAGGGTCCACCGTCGGCTTTTCATCCTTTTTCTTCGTCGCCTCATCACCCTTCACTGCGCCCGCGCCGTCCTTACCGTCCGTTCCCTCATCACCCATCCTCCCTGCATCCTTTTTCTCTTTGTCCTTACCCGAATCGTCGTTTTTCTTTTCCTTCTTTTCACCCGCCTCACCCTTATCCGTACCCTCCGGCAACTTCGGCACAGGCTTGAGCTTCGGCTTCTCCAACAAATCCTCATCCACATTCGCCAACACATACATGTACCGATTGTTCACACTGGACTTCTCCCCTTCCCCATCCTTCCCCTCAGAACCCTGTGCTACCTCACCAAATCGAAACGTATAACTCACCCCATCCTTCATACCCACCAGAATCTGCCCCCGATTGGAAACCACCTTGATCTGAGGCCGCTCCGGATCACTCCCCTCCTCCGGCGTCAGGAAAAACCCCTTCTCCACAAGCGAAGCCTGCATCTGCAAAAACTGCCCCCGCGATTCGATCCGTGCAAATTCATTCCCCTCCAGCAGACTCTGAAACAAAACCTCCGGCTTCTCATCCACATCCACAATATTCAGGCTGTCGATTGCTTCCTTCACCCCATCCAGAACCTTCTTATTCACACGCTTGCCATCCGGAATCTTCTTCGCCGACCAATTCGAGTCTTCTTGCCTAACGATTATCTTCTCACCTTGAACGACTGCCCCCAACTCCTCATCCACCGTATGATTATCAAACACGATCTCCTTGATATCGCCCGGCTCAATCGTCAAAAAGTCATTCTCAATCCAATCATCAAAACGCGTCGTAATCTTGTCTTGCGAAATCTCCGTCACATAAACACGATCCTGATCCGGCACACGGACATAATGCTGACCACCCCCGTCCGACGCCGACTTACCAATAATCAGGCTCATCAAAGTCTCGTTTTTCTCATCCTGAACCGTCACCAGCTTCCCTACTCCCGTATCCCCAAGCTTAGCCTTACGAGGATCTCTCACCCCATACAATTCATGATCCGCCGTATCCACACTTCTCAACTCAAGCCTCATTAACCCCACCAACTCACGCGCCACGCGTGTCATCTGGTCCGATGCATCCGCCGGATATCCATGATGCGAAGGAATCGACCACACGCCCCCCTTCTTCTCCACATGAAAAGATTCCACATCCCCCGTCTTCTCATCAAAATTCAAAATCTCCAGGCTTGCCGACGCCAATGGATCAGTAAATTTCGGAAAAAACATCTCCCCCAATCCTGCGGCGTCCGCCTCCGACCCCGTATCCGGTTGAACCAGCACCGCAACCAATATCGTGACAACAGCCGCCGCCACAAAGACAATCGTTTTCGTTTTTTCAGCCATGATTCCGTTTCCGTGTCTCAATGCGCTTCTTTGTTACCATCGCGATGAATCACCCCCCTTACCTCAAGCCGAAGATTCACCCCCACCACTCGCTCCGCCGGTCCCTCTCACACGCGAAGCCGATGCCCCTTCCAACTCACGTGATCGCCTCGAGAAAAACACCGCCAGCCCGATCCCCAACGGCAGAATCGGCGGCAAAAACGTCGCATACAACTTCACCCGATGCTGCGTCTCACGAACCTCCAACTCAAGTTCCGATTCCGCCTTCTTCTTGCTCGCATCCCGCTCACGCTCCAGCCGTGCCCGCTTAACGGTCAATGCCTTTTCCAACTGTTCGCGCGCCGTCTCGATCTGAATCTCACGCTGACGATCATCAATCCCCGGTGTGGTGATGATCTTCTTCACACGCTCTTGAATCTTCTCCTGCTCATCCTGAATCGCCTGCATAAACGATTCATCAAATTTAACCTTCGCCTTTTTCACGTCCACCCGCGTTTGCTCAAACCTGCGCTCAAAAGCCGTCAACGTACGATGTGCACGTCGCTTCTTTCGGATTTCCACAAAACGATCGTCACCCGCCAGCTCATCAATCACATTCAACACAAACGTCACATTGTCCACATCCAGATGAAAATCCATCTCCGGGTTGTCACCTTGAGTACGAATGTTCAGAAACGCCGGCGCAAGCAGGTCCGAATCCGCCACCAGGATCACATTGATCGCCTTGGAATCGTCCTTCGACTTCTGATCCTTCTTATCACCCTTCGCCTTCCCCGAAATACGCGCCGCCAAAGTGTACTCCGTCTGTGTCGCCGTCGCCTTGCGATTGGGGTTCATTCGCCGACCCCCGAACGGAAATGGAAAGAACAATTCCCTCTGCTCCACCGTCCCCGTCTGTCGCCCCGTGCGCAGCAAAGGCTCAAACTTGTATGGCGAAGACGCCGACTTCGTAAACGAACCCGTGCACAGCAACAGCAACTGCTGCAATCCCGATGTCACCGAATGACTCGAATTAAATGCCTCCTTCTGGCCAGATCCCTTCCCGACAAATACAAATTCATCCGGAAAATGCTCCGCCTTCGGATACGGATTGTAATTCTGCCACACAATATGGTTCGCATCAAAATTCACGCCCAACAACTTCCATAACCCTGAAATATTCCCCTTCGGAGCGGGCTGTGGTTGACGCGGATTCTGAAAACGCGATGCGCCCCCACGCGGCACGCTCGTCGCTGTCAATTGCTCATTCAAAAACGGCTGCGGATCTTCAAAGATCGCCGCCGGCGTTCCATCCCGAATCGCCGCAAACAAGTTCTGCAACTGATGCTCCTGCAACGTCGAAGGCTGCACCACCAACAGTACATCAAAGTCTTTCTCTATCGCGCGGTTTGGATCCACCTCTATGGCGTCATGCTGCTTCTCGATCTCAACAATCAGGGGATTGCGCTGACTACCGCGACCCCCGTGCGGAGACGCCGCCTGCATCAAGCGAGCATCCGTGTTCACCACGCCCACACGCTTCTTATTATCATTCGATGTCAAAGAAACGATCGAACGAACCAGCTCATACTCTGGCGGTATCCCGCGATCAAAAAACGGAATCACCTTCTTATCCAGCCCCGCAATCACCGCCACCCCCATATACACCTCCATCTCCCTCAGCTTCCCGCGCTCCCGAGCGTAAACACGCTGCGGACGAATTCCAAACCGCTGGTCCGCAACTGTCGCCTCCTTTTTGAAACTCTCCGTCGCGTGAATCGTCGACGTAATCTTACCGCCGCTCCGTTTCGTCAATTCACTTAGCGTATTCAGCAGGTTCAACCGCGTCTGGATATACGACTCCGGCAACTCCTTCTCAGGCGACACATACGCTTCAAGATGAATCTTCCACTTATCAGGAATCGCCTCCAGCAGTTCCGTCGTCTTCGACGAAAGCGAACTCAGCCCCTCCGAACTAACGTCCAGTCGTACAAAATCCTTCGTGCCGAACAACATGCTCAACCCGATCGCCGCCACGAACAGCGCCGCCACACGCGTCACATAATGACCATAGTTAAACGATCCCTGCGCGCCGCTGGCCCAATGCCTCCGCCCAATCAGTACCATGCAGATGTAAAGCATCACCGCCACGATGGAAAAGAAATACACAATCGATGAAACACTGATCACACCCCGCGCAAAATCCTGAAACTTCGCCGTAATCGACCACTCACGGATCAGCTGCGCCATCTCAGACCCCGCGATTATCGTGTCAGACGTCGCCGCAAACACCAACGGCACATTAAAAGCCACACCCAACACAAAACCCACCGTGATGTTCTTGGTCAGGAACGATGCGGCCATACCAATCGACAACATCGTCACACCCACCATCCAGTAACCCAGATACGTCGACATCATCAGCCCAAAGTCAGGACTCCCCAGAATGTACAGAATGATCAGATTCGAAAACGAAAACACCAGAGACACCGAAAAAATCGCCGCCACCGCAAGATATTTACCCACCACCACATCAATATCACCCGCGGGTATCGTCAATAACAACTCATCCGTCCCCTGCCGCCGTTCCTCCGCCCACACGCTCATCGTGATCGCCGGCACAAAGAACAACATGATAAACGGCAGATAATGGTTCAGCTGATCCAGGTTTGCAAGGTTCGAGTTGAAAAACTCATGCGGCCAGAATGCGGCAAAACCACTTGCCAGCACAAAACCGCAAATAAACACATAACCCGTAGGATTCGAAAAATAACCCAGAAAATTACGTTTGAAGATGGCCAGAATCACATTCCATTTCATGGCAGAATTCTCTCAATATAAAATGCTCGTCTCTTACGAAGACTCGACATACCCCAGCCTCAGACACCCGCCGTCGTAAGTTCGCAAAATCGCTCGTCCAGACTCTTATCCCCGCGCATTTCCTCAGGCTTACCGTCAAACACCAACTTCCCTTCATGGATCAACAAGACCCGCGTACACATCTGCTCCACCTCCTGCAAAATATGCGTCGACAACAGAATCGTTTTGTTCTCGCCAAGCTTGCGAATCGTCTCCCGCACTTCCATAATCTGATTCGGATCCAAACCCGCCGTCGGCTCATCCATAATGATCACATCCGGCTCATGCAACAACGTATGCGCCATCCCCACACGCTGACGATATCCCCGCGACAACTTCCCGATCGGCTTGTTGATCACCGAACCCAAATCACACAACCCCACCACCGCATCAATCCGTTCGTCGAGATGCTCACCCTTCAATCCACGCGCCGAACCCAGGAATCGAAGCAACGAACGGGGCGTCATATCCAGATACAATGGCCCGTTCTCCGGCAAATAACCGATCCGGTTCGCCACCTCCAAACGCTCCGTCGCAATATCATGACCGCAAATTCGCGCCTCACCCTCCGATGGAGCCAGATAACCCGTCAGCAACTTCATCGTCGTCGATTTCCCCGCGCCGTTCGGTCCCAGGAATGCCACAACCTCCCCCCGTTTCACGCTGAAACTCAAATCAGACACCGCCACAAACTGGCCGTAATACTTCGACAACCCCCTTGCCTCTATCATCACATCGTTGTCACTCACCGTAGCAACCTCCTGTACAGGGGTAAGTACACGCTCGAATCTGCTGGGAGAAAACCCCAATTGCCTCCGCATGCCGGCACATAAATTACAGCTTTTTGCAGCGCATTGAAGTCAAATTCGCCATATTTTACACATCACGTTGCCAATGTCTAATCATCACTTTTACCCACCCGTTACGTCCCGACAACTTCGCTAAATGCGCTCGAACCAATGGTTCAATCCAACTCGCCGCACTCAGTCGCTCATCACGACCCGATAAAGAACACCTACACGCTCTACAAACCGACCTTTCACGCGATATGCGTGACAGCCAGTTCAAGACCAAATCCCTTGTACCCGATATAAAATCAGGCAAGCCGTCAATGCCGCCGTAAGGAGTAATGACCAATGAATCTTGTACGCTTAATCTACGCCAGCACCCTCTCAGACGATACAACATTCGACGACATGCAGAACGTTACGGCTTCCGCCAGGAAAAACAACAAACAAAACGGAATCACCGGGTTTCTCACGATATCTCATGCATACGCCCTTCAGATTCTGGAAGGCGACCGGGGTATCGTCAGCAGCGTATACAATAAGATAGCGAAAGATACCAGGCATCGAAATCTCACTCTCCTTTGTATGACGCCGATAACTCAACGTAAATTTGACCGTTGGGAAATGGAATATTGTGAAATCAACGATCGGCATTCAGACCTGATCTTCATGCATGGCAGTTCAAGACATTTCAACCCCTATAACCTCTCAGCCGAAAACGCGTTAAGCCTGCTCTCCGAACTCCACGATCAATTCGCCCCGGCGACAACCTCACCTTCCGCCGGCACAACCGGCTGACATTTCCAAATCAGGCACAACAGTTCATCCCTACCTCTCAAAGTCTCGTCACCCAAAACTTAATCGCCCTACTCCATCGTCGCGCTATTACACTCCTTTATTCGCCTACACGACATCAAGTCCGTATACCGGCCACAACTTCTCCCATATTAGACACCAAACGCCGGCGCCTTCAGGAACGGACTGCCGCCAACACGCCTCACCGCGCCGCCACTCACTTCATCTCACCATCCCTAAACCTCAGCGTCACCTTGTCCAGAATCGGCTTCGACCTGTTCTCAGTTGTATCCCTGAGTTTCACCTGAAATTGAAACCCATACCCATCAGGCAACCCCGATAGATCCAGCCGCGCCGGCGTCTTCGCTACCTGCTTTGCAAACCCCTTGATATAGTCATAACGCTCTTTCACCTTCGCCCAACCAGTCCACTTGTCAATCTTGCCATCCTTATCCTTATCAACGCCCACACGCACCTCAACCTCCTCCACCCACGGCCCGGGACTGACAAAATCCACCTTCTGCTGCGTCGCGAGATAGAACTTCCCCTCAGCAAACATAATGTCGGGATCTGGATGCCCTCGACCAATGTTCCCGCACCACTTGAACGGCTTGTATATACTCTTCGATGTAAACCACCCCACACTCATGTTCTTGCTGTTCGCCGGATCAAAATCACAGAACAAATAATACTGCCCCCCAACCGCGATCGCCGCCCAGTCACCGTATGCATTCTGCTCCGGCTCATGGATTTCATACTTCGCAATATTCGTCTTAAATCGTTCCGGATTCTCCTTCACCCAGTGTGGATGTCGATAAGTCCCAATCTTGCCGGTCGGCTTCGTTCGCTCATCCACCGGCGGAGCAAGAGCCCTGAAATCCCGAACCCCGTCAGGACTGACCGCATGGGCCGCCAACGGTGAATCCCACGCATGCCGTTGCGCATTGATCGGGCTCCAATCCTCAATAATCAGGTGAAACTTCCCGTCCAGATCCCGAATGATCCCACTATCCGACCCATGCGTCGGATCGTCATACGCAATACCCTTGTTATCACCCGGCTCCCCATCAAACAGATCCGCGTCGACATAAACATGCGGATCCTGATCATTCGGAAAGTCATAATAAAAATACGCCTTCCCGTTCGCCCACTCCGCACTCGTCATCCAGGCCGACTTCCTATCCGTAATCGGCCCATGATGAACCCAATTCACCATATCCTTACTCTGCCACGCGTGATAACCACCCAACTTCGGCTTGCGCCCCCCTGCCGCATCATACTGATTCGCAAACCGTGTCGTCGTCAACGGAATATCAAACTCATCAAGCTTAACCGCCTCCGGCTTGAACGGCGCCTGCCTCGACTTGCTCCCCCTCCCGCGCCCACTTCCATATCGACCAAACATCCAATAGTTATCCGGCCCGAGACTCAACATCACCGGAGCATCACGTAAATTCACCGGCCCAATATTCGCAATCTCAGTCCAGTTCATCCAAACCGGCGACTGCTCAATCGTAATAGATGCCGCCGACCGCTTCGCATCAAACACCTTGACCTTGCTGGACAACATCCCCTCTTGATCTATCGCGCTGACCATGCCCTCGCGAATCTCAACCCCCTTGTGCTCTCCCGTATGCTCAACCCAATCGGCCTGTGCATCGATTACCCAGTCTGCCGTTCGCTTCGTTACAGGATTCACCTCCAACGAAGCCCCACACGCCACACCAAAAACCACGAAACAAACCAACAAGACAAAAACAACCAAATATCTCATACGTATATCCTCAATGTTCAAGAAGCACAGTTTAGTATATGTCAATACGTTTGACCCAACCTGGTCGCTCACTGGGAACTGGCCTAACCTCGACATCCATGATCATGGAAATCGAAAACTGGAGGAAAGTCTGATAATCCAGTGCAACCAACCGCCACGAAGCACCTCCCATACCAATAAAGTCCAGTTATGATTTTTCCGATTACCCGGATATATCCACTCCTTGGTTAGGATACATCCGGAGGGCATGCTATGAGAATCCTGATCGTTGATGACGACTACATTTCTCGCAGAATTCTTCTTGATCACTTGTCACCACTCGGTCTCTGCGATATTGCCGTTGACGGCGTCGAGGCACTAGAAGCTGTCCATCTTTCACTGGAAGAAGACCGGCCATATGACCTCATCTGTCTGGACATCGAAATGCCGAAAATGGATGGTCAGAAAACGCTCCAACGCATACGGGATCTTGAATTGCAGTTTAGAGACAACAAATGGATTGACGCAAAGATCCTCATGACCACAGCCATGGATGACTGGAAAAACATCTCCAGGGCGTTCCGCGAGCAATCGGATGGCTACCTCGTCAAGCCGATCATCTTAGATGACCTGCTGCAAAAGCTTGAGGAACTGGATTTCATCGCCCCGGAAAGTCGCATCTAACCAATAAAGTCGAACACGATCCCATACCCTCACATCACACTTCCTACAGGCGCCATCCGCGTACTTTCCTCCAGGAGATGGGTGCCAAAGTGGCCAAAAGCCGTCGAAGTCAGCACACGTCTCAGACCCAGGACGACATTCGCCCTGGCTGCCACTTACTCTGACAACCCCAGTCCCGCCAACATACTTCAGCCTAGCCGGAATGTTGATCAATCCAAACTAAACGGATTTGACCTTCGACAGCAACCCCAACTCCTCCATCTGCTCTTCCAATTTCTCCCGCGAAACCGGTTTGACCAGATAGCCGTCAGCCCGGTCATGAAGCGCCTGGGATATCCTGTTCGCCTCCCGAAGCACGGAGATCATGACGATCTTGGAACAATGCTCAGGCCCCAACCGTTCATCGTCTCGCTCAATTTTGCGAATTTCAGCAAGAACATCCAACCCGTCCATCCCGGGCAAATGAATATCAAGACAGATCAAATCATACGGCGACTCATTATCAAGGGATTCTTTAACCGCCTCAACACCTTTCAACCCGTCTGTGGCAACATCGCATTCACCGTACTTGGATAAAAACAGTGTCAATATTTCCCGACAGGAAAAATCATCTTCAACAACAAGGATTTTCATTTTCACATACTCACATCTGTCCCGAGATCATTCCTCTAACCGACGCAATCACCCCACCAAACGCCATCAAGGACTCTGTTAATTTGATCGGTGATGCAAGTTAAGCACTTAACAGCACACCAATGCAATCCAACGATTCCTAACGTATTATTCGGACCCTCTTGCTTACTTATTGCAGACAAGCATTACACAATTGACTTCTTAAAGATTGAATTCACAGGCATGCGCGGCTGCTCAGAGTACTCAAACAGGAATAAGCGTGAAAATAGAACAACCAACAATTAAAACTCGACTTACAATAGCATCTCCACATAACCACGTTCCGTCGTTCCTTTACGCACGAAAGTCATCACGAAATGCCTGGGTTCGACTATAACCAACTTCGCGAAATCAACATAAGCCAAGCTGGCCTGAGCAAGCTAAGACTCTTTCCAAAGGCATATCCGTATGCTTTCTGGGTATGGCAACTTCCCGATGCCAATCGCCAAGGCGGAATGGTCTCATTCCGGGGCGAGTGCCGTCTGGGATCCGAAGGCTTACGCGATGTAAAGGCGATCCACTGGTGGATGGCAAAGTTCATTCGGACCGTAGGCGGGATCGATGGGTTGGTCGTACAAACCGATGAGTTTGTCGGAGACTGGCACGAACGCCTGACTTTCCTTCCCGCTGCAATCCAATGGCCCCATACATTCCGTGTGTTGTATCAGGTATTACCAGGCCATCTTGACCGGGCCAAAGAATTGTGGAACGTCGATCGAGTACGTGGTCCTGACATATGTGCGATGGCCGAGATGGATCAGTATTTGAGCGCGCTCCCACGCGCCGAGCGATGTCTGACAGTTCAAACGCTGACGGATGGTTTGAATGTCGGTTTGCCCACCGATCAGATTGACGAACTGGTCACGACATCTGAACAACCAATCGAGATTTACTTCACATATCAACGTGCGGATGGTCAATTCTCCGCTCGCCACGTTACTGTTGAACGCTTGACCGGCCAGTCGCTTCGCGCCCGGGACCACAAGGACGGAAAGACAAAGAACTTCAGGTTGGATCGCATCACTGAGGCTCGCTACCAGGAACAAGAGATTACCCCGCCCCGCGCCCGATGAAGTTGCCAAGATTCAGCCATTGCAGCATCGTGGCAGCCGACGTGCTATACGCATGATTTTTCATACGTGACACAAAACGTAAAATAATAAAATAGCCCACCTGTAATGGTGTCGCTCACACGCGACGGCACTCAATGTTATCACCCGACAACATTCCCCAGGTCCGCCGGGCCAGATGCGAGCTACCAATCTGACACTGAACGGCTTCGCATCACAGCGGCCATCTTAACCAATTCCCTTTCCCCCCTGCACAGCAACAGAACGCGAGGCCAAACCGGGTGTTCTGTGTTTCGCTGAGTTTTCTAGTAGCCAATCTGACCACAAGTCTACCTCAACGCCCTACTCGCCACTCCCGGCACTAACCTTGCCTAAATGGCTTACGAGTAAGGATTCATGTCTCCGTTCGTATCTAATAGTCAAAGTGTGAAAATCGACGTGATCGAAGATTCTGTACAGCGCCCTACGTACATATGCCTCAGGTGGAACCTGCCTCAGTTATAGCTGACTTCGTATTTCCGGTAAGCCCCCACGCACTTGCCGGTCCATATCCCAAATCGCTTGGATTGGTCGTCGGTTCGAATTTCAAATACCGGGCGAATATCCAGTTGCTTCGGCTTCGATTTTGACAGCGAATGAAGCGACCACGCGCCATCCTGGTTCGGATGCGTTGGAAATGAAAGAACAACAGGTATGACCCGATGCTCGCCGGGCCCAAGCGTGAGTCGCGCTGGTGCATTGCGATCCCAGGAAAGCTTTACCTTCTTGATCGTATGGGTGTTTCCATTAGCATCCTTCGCCTCAAAATAAAGATTTGAAAATCCCCAGGAACAATTCTCCTGCCACAAATTGATGGGTAACGCACTTGTATTCGTTACGACGGCGTAAAACTTAAAACTCGGGTTACTGCCGTGCCCGTTGATGTGCAGGTACCTTTTGTTGCGTTGAAGCGGCACTGCAATATCGACCGAGAGTCGTTTGGCGATCTTATTCGCCACCCCCCGCCTGACTTCACCACTGTCAACAATTCTCGCGTTGGCATTTACTATTGAGACATTTGACAACGACATGACCAAAGCGATGAGGATAATCGCACTTGCGGCAACAAACACAGCGGGAGATTTCATGCTGAGACTCCTTTTGGTGTAGCTAGAGAGGTTTCCAAAGATGATACGGGTCCATATCCAATGACGAATAGTGGCAATAGATGTGCCACAACAAGAAGAAAAAGTAGACGATTGTTACATTTATTCGTTCAAGTAGCGTTGTACATGGCCATTTGGTTTCAAGAAAGGTCGCTAACGCCATCTCAACTCCTGCCTCCATACAGGATCTTCTTCATACACCGCGAGGTTCCTTTGGATCGCGTCCTCTCCTGCTCACGTACACACCCCGTCTGTGAAAATGATGATCAAACGTGAATTCATTGGACGGTGTACTCGCTTTGAAGAAAGTTGCGAGTGACATGGGTGTCTCTCCTCTTCCAATTGCTTCCGCTTGCGTACCTCTGCCACACCGAGGCCGGCAAACTTCTTCTTCCAACGATCAAACGTCTGTTCCGTAATGCCAAGCTTCTGACAGACTTATGAAACCGCCACGCCGCCGTCAGCCTGACGCAGCGCAAAGGCAATTGGCTCGTTCGTATATCGTGACTTCTTCATGAAAGGGTCTCCAATCTGAAGACCGGATGATCGCTCAAATACTCACATCACACATGGAATAGATTTAGGGTTTAAGCGCAGCCTTACAAAACTCCTTCTGAATGACAAATCTATGACAACACCCCGTCAACAACACCAAATTCACTCTGCCGAAAATGAACAATTCTGTCAGAATCGGGACTTTCTCTGTATACATATGACGCGTAAACATCATTGTCTTTTATGGAGTTTCCTTGATGGATTGTTCTCTTATTGTCAATTGGCTTGTGCGTGATCGTGCAAGATTGCTGGGGTTTATCTGGACGATTGTCCGGGATTACACGCTATGCGAGGACATCTTTCAGGAGGTTGTGACACTGGCGATGCAGAAGGCCGAAAGTATCGAAAATGAACAACATCTGGATGGCTGGGCACGAAAGACGGCAAAGTTCAAATCACTGGAGGCACTACGGAACCGCACCTATCAATCCGCGTGCCTCGATCAGGATGTGATTGCTTCGCTGGAAGAGCAATGGCCAAACGACGCGATAGAACGAGATGAGATTGAGTATTTGCAAGCATGCCTGGAGGAGTTGACGCCCCGGGCAAGACACATTGTGCGTCTGCGGTATATGGAAGGACTCACAGGCAATCAGGTTGCGGACAAACTGAAGGTCAAGGTACACAGCATTTACGTAGCTTTGACGCGTAGTTACAAAACACTGGAGTCGTGTATTCGTCGCAAGAAACGTGAGGCGGGAGCAATCGGATGAACGACCAGGGAAACACGAACCCGGTTTCCGGTCTTGATGCGCATGATGATTTCCTGCAATTGTTAATACAATACTTTGACCAAACGTTAGCTGAATCGGAGATGAAACGCCTTAACTCCCTTTTACGAAGCAACGCGGAGTATCGCAGACAATTGATCCGGTACAGCTCCTGCGCATGGGCAATCCACGAAATTGGTCCACTACACGAGCAGGAAAGTATTTCAGTCGACACGACGAACAGTGGCGTGACCAATCAGGAATCATGGAGCACGGTACACCGTTTCCGACTGCCGGCAGTTGCCGCGCTAATCGGCCTGCTTGTCCTGGTAACAAGTTTCTTGATTTTCCAAACCAAACCTGATGATCCGGAACGACAACCCAACACAAACGCGAGATCGCTGCTCTTGCATCAGGTGACGGGCGACATTCGCCTGATACGAGCGGACAGTTCCATTGAAAAAGCATTATCAGGTACTAAGGTTGCAGTCGGCGATACCGTAACCATTGGGAACGACAAAAGCGGCGCTGCACTCGTATACCAGGATGGAACGCGAGTGGTCATGGTTGGAAACACGACCGTGACCACTGGCGGTAAAACGGGCAAACAACTCGTGATACATCGGGGCCTGATCGGGGCAATAGTGAAACCTCAGCCCGCGGATAAACCTCTGGTTTTCGTTACTCCGAAAGCGAAGCTGCGTGTACGGGGAACTCGGTTTACCGTTCATGCCGATGGTGGTCAGACTGATCTGTCCGTACGTGAGGGCAAAGTGCAGCTGACACGGATATCGGATGGACATTCGATTGACGTCCCGGGAGGAAAACGTGCCGTAACGGGAAGTGAATTGAATAAGCTCACTCTGCTTGCGCTGGATACGGCGCCATCCGAATGGTCAATGGACTTTGAGAATGGACTGCCTTCAAATTGGCGTTGCGGAATTCCCGTTAAGGGCAACAAAGAAGCAGGATTCAACGGCGGCGTTCGGGCAGACAGAAAAGTCCAGAAAGACGGAGTTTTTTTCAGCATATGTACTCCCAAATTATGGAAAAAGGGATTGTTTACGTCGAACGCCGATACCCACCTTCACTTCAGATACAAGCTCAATAAGCCCGATTGGTTTCAACTATTTCTTTCGACGCGATCGTTTGAGTCGAATCGCCCGGTGGTGGCGACCTACAGGTTTAAGATCGACAAACTCTGGTGGCCACTGCGTGCCGGTCAATGGCGAACGGCAACAATACCTTTATCTGCATTTGGTCGTGTGTCCGACCTGAGCGAGACACCCTTTTCGCCCGATGAGTTACCGTTCGAGCTTCTCTTCAGTTCCAAAGATAACGACCTAAGCCTCGTCATTGATCGAATCTGGATTACAACCGGCGGCCCCGGTCGTTTTGACGTAAAAATGGAGAACGATCAATGACATTCGCCCTTCGTATTTCGTCAATGGTTATCAGCTTCACAATACTCTTTACTTCCACTGCCTGCGATGATCCGAATAACAATCAATCACCTATCAAAGAGGTCACGCAAAGGCCGAAACCCAATAGTCAAAAACCCAAACCTGCCCCCTCACCCAAAGAGTTTGAGAAGCAAATTCGCCCCTTCCTGATTGAACATTGCTCAACCTGTCATGGCCCCAAAAAACAAAAGGGAGATCTGCGGCTCGACACATTGTCAGGTCAGTTTCTGAATCCACAAATCGCCTCAAAGTGGCGTGAAGTCGTCAACCAACTGAATCTGGGAGAAATGCCGCCCAAGGACAAGGCGAAGCCGCCCGCCGATGACCAACAACGCGTCATCAAATGGCTTTCCTCTAGGTTGAACGCCGCAGCCAACATCCGTGCCGCCAAGTCGACACACAACCTGATGCGGCGAATGACACGAACAGAGTACAGTAACACGGTACGCGATCTGCTGCATGTCAAATTCCTTCCGGGAGAAAGCCCAATGGACCTCTTGCCGCCCGATGGAAGGGTGATGGGGTTTGACAAAGTCAGTCGCGGATTAACGATCGACCCATCGCTCATGGACGCTTATCTACAAATGGCATCGACCATTGCCGACAAGGCAATCGTCAAGGGGGCTCCTCCTGTTCGGCGGGTCAAACTTCGATTCGAGTTCGAAAAAACACCCGACAATGGGTATGTCCGATCGATTGCCCTGCAGCGATCAGTTCACATGCGTCGCGATGGGCTCGAACTGATGAGCAAGAGCGCGGCAACGCCCCCACTTCGTCATCCGGATCACCGAAAAATGATCCCACGCCGAGGGATGTACAAGGTGCGGGTACGCGCAAGTGCCGACATGGGCAAACCCGGCAAACCCGTCATCATGAAAGTCTGGCGCGGCGGTGATGGCACAGTGATGCAACTCGCCGTCGATGCACCGTTGGATTCGCCTAAAGTCTATGAAATCACCAGAGCTTTTGGTCCAACCGGAAACGATAGCTTCGCCGTACTCATTGAAAACGGCACGCGATTCGGATTGGCGGATCTCTATTGGCATGAAATGGAAAACCAGATTGAAAAGCTGACCAACGCGGGTGACCTGGGCAACGCAGGACGACTTCGAGCTCAACGATTCGCTGAGGGCGCTACTTGGTACGGGCGAGCCAACCCGAAAACCTTGCATACCGATGATCTGCCAAAACTCTTTCTCGATTACATTGAAATCGAAGGCCCCCTTTATGACCAGTGGCCGCCGCGAAGCCATCAGGAGATATTCTTCGCGGGGAAGAAAAAGGAACAGGATCTGAATTACGCCAGACAAATTTTTGAACGTCTACTCCCAAAGGCCTATCGACGTCACGCAAACAAAAATGAAGTCGATACCATTCTGAAAATCGTCCGTAGCGAGCTGGATGCAGGCAAGTCCTTTGAAGAGTCGATCAAAGCCGGTGTCACCTTCATCCTGTGCTCACCAAGTTTCCTCTATCTGTATGAACATGGCCACAAGAACGTCAATGATAAAAACAAACTCTCGCGTCATGAATTGGCGACACGGCTATCCTATTTCGTGTGGAGCAGTGCGCCCGATGCATCGCTCATGCAGAATATCGATGCGGGCAAATTAGAGTCGCTCGCCGATGGTATGCTCGCAGACTCACGTGCGGAAGCTCTTGTCACCGACTTTGCACGGCAATGGCTCCGCGTGGATGAATTTGATCGATTCTCACCCGATCCACGGCTTTATTCCATATTTCACAAGCCGCAATTCTTCCAACTCGATGATGACCTGAAAAATGAACCACTTGCGTTCTTCCGCCAGTTATTAAACGGTAAGGACAGCGTAACAGCCTTCATTAACGCCGACTGGACCATGCTGAACGAACGACTCGCAGCATATTACGGTGTGAACGGTGTACGTGGCAATGCTCTTCGACGCGTGAGCCTCCCGCCGAATAGTCTACGTGGCGGCTTGCTGGCAATGGCCGGGTTACACCGATGGGGAAGTGACGGCAATCGGACCCTGCCCGTGCATCGCGGTGTGTACATTCGCGATGTATTGTTTAATGATCCACCCAAACCGCCGCCGCCCAACGCAGGCGAAGTTGAGCCGAATGTGAAAGGCAAGGTACTGACCGTACGCCAACGGCTAGAAGCGCATCGCCAAATCGAAAGTTGCGCCGCATGTCACAACAAAATCGATCCCTATGGATTAGCGCTGGAGAATTTCAATGCCATCGGGAAATGGCGAGATCGACAGGACGGCGAGATTCGCAATTGGGCAGCCCGGGGTGGCGCCCCACGCATTGATTCAAGCGGCGTACTTCCCAATGGACATCGCTTCACCAATTTCAAGGAATTTAAGGCCGCCCTGATGAACAGAAGCGATTTATTCGTTCGCGGTCTCACACAGAAATTATTCATCTATGCCCTTGGAAGACCACTTCGCGACTCGGATCACGCGGAAATCAAACAAATCATGACCAATGCAAAGCGCCAGGGCACGACCTTGCGCAATCTCATAAAAGGAATTATACATTCAAAGGCTTTTCAAATGAGGTGACTCATGTCAAGGAAGAAGAATTCGCCACTTTCCCGTCGCGCCGCGTTGAAATACGGAGGAGTTACGGTGGCTTTACCCATGCTCGAGGCAATGACACCAGCCTCAGCCATGAAACCATCAGCCGTGATCAAACCCTCCGGCCGAATGGGCGTGTTTTACTTCGGCACGGGCATGAACATGCGGCAGTTTACGCCTAAGGACGAAGGTACAAACTTCACGTTTAGCCGCATCCTGAAACCACTCAAAGCATATCGAAAGCATATGACCGTCCTCTCAGGAACATACCTCAAACACGGAGGAAATCACTACGGTGACTACACCTTTCTAACAGGCGTAAAGGCCTACGAATCGGAAGGAATCAAAAACAGCATCTCAGCCGACCAGGTAGCCGCTGCCAGGATCGGCAGGGACACCCGCTTTCCTTCACTCCAGTTCTCCGTCTCACGCGGCACAGGGCTCGGCGGAAACCTGAAGACACTTTCATGGAATCGCAACGGCGTCCCACTTTCCTCCGAAAGTGATCCACATGTCATTTTCAACAAACTGTTTGGCCGTAACGATCCTTCAGCGACGAATACGGAAAAAAATGAAATGCAACGTCGCGGCAGTATACTCGACGCCCTGCGGGATCAGACCAAGCGCGTGAAGAACCGCGTTAGCTCCAAAGATCGCCGAACACTTGATCAGTATCTCACTTCCGTTAGAGAGCTGGAGAAACAACTGCAACGCGACAAAGCATGGGCGAAGCGCGCCAAGCCAAAAATCGACCAGTCCATCGCCGGGCGATACGCAAGATCCTACGACCCCGATGCGGTATCGAACTTTCACTACGAGACCTATGCAAAACGCATGTATGACCTGATCGCACTGGCCTACCAGACCAATTCAACGCGAATAATCACCTACGTTGTTCGCCGGGAACTACGTGGCGGCGTCTATCCCGAATTTGGCGTTTCCAAAGATTATCACTCCCTAAGCCATCACAACAACGATCCGCGCAACCTTGAGGAACTGGCCCGAGTCGACACAATCTACATGCAGCACTGGGCGCACTTCTTGCAACGCATGAAAGATGCATCGCTACCGGACGGATCAACATTGCTTGACCACACCATGCTTGCATTTTCCAGCGGCATGGGAATCGGACACTCACGGGACAAACTTCCCACAGCCCTATTCGGAGGCAAGGCACTGGGCATCAAACATCAGGGGCACTTAAAATTACCCCCCAACACGCCCTTGGCACGATTATGGCACACACAATTGGATCGACTGGGTGTGCGCGTTGATGGCCCGTTTCAGGATAGCCCTGGGCCAATACGCCGACTCGTCACATGAATGCACTAAAACAGCTCTCTCTGCAATCAACTTTTTCGAAAGTAATCGTTATGCTTCAAAAACCCTTCTATTTCCTGATGACTCTCCTTGCATTAGCGTGCTCAGCCAACGCAGAAAAGTCACCCGAAAAAATCCAAGACTCAATCGGTATCAGGTTTCGCCTGGTCAAAGCAGGTGAATTCCGGATGGGAAGTGTACTCGATAGCGGTCGTGCGGAATTCCGCGCGGCATTTCGAAATTCACCCGACCCCCGCCCCTACCGCCATGAGACGCCACATCACAACGTACGACTGACGCGACCCTTTTATGTCGCCGTCCATGAAATTACAGTCGGTCAGTTTCGCCGGTTCGTCAAAGCGACCAACTATCGCACAACGGCTGAAGATAACCGCAAGGGCATCATCGGATTCTCGCCGCCAACCAAGGAGGAATTTAAACGTACCGCCCGCAAAAGACCTTTCCAGCGCGACCCCAAATGGAACTGGAAAACCCCCGGCTTTAAGCAAGGCGAAGATCACCCGGTCGTAGGCGTCTCATGGAAAGATGCCAACGCATTCTGCAAGTGGATCTCAAAACGTGAAGACAAGACCTATCGCTTACCAACCGAAGCCGAATGGGAGTACGCCTGCCGGGCCGGAACGTCGACATGGTTCTCATTTGGTAACCAATATCATAATCGGATTCACCGTTACGCAAACATCGCCAACGTTGAACTCGAGAAAAAGCACCCCGATATGGCCATGCGACAATGGCTGATCGACATCTCCAGAGACCCGCAGGACGGATTCATCTACACGGCGCCAGTAGGCCGGCTTTATGCGAATTCCTGGGGCCTGCACGATATGCACGGCAACGTATGGGAATGGTGTCACGATCAATACTCCGCGACAACATACCAACAAAGGCCGAAAAGTCGTTCAGGCCAACAACCGGTTGTCACCACCGACCCAATCAACCAACGCCCCCAGGATCCTCACGGCAACTGGCGTGTCATCAGAGGTGGCTCCTGGTGCAATGGCCCGCCAACCACTCGCTCCGCCGTCCGAGCCTTTTTTGATGCAAACGACTCCGCATGCTACGTCGGTTTTCGCGTAGTAATAGAAAACCCCAAAAGATAACAATGCTATCTGTACTGTCTTTATGATGTGTAACGGCACAGCCGGTTGTTGCACCACAAAATCCACGACAAATCGTGTCCCGTTTGAAAACCCCGACCAATCGTACGTACTTGTAGTTCGGATACCCGCATTTGATAAGGCGAGCCTTTTGCACCCTCGTATGCTCGACTCGTTTCGTCCGACAGAATCAGAGGAAATCTTTCTCCGCCTTCGGATATTGGATCCGTTGGGCTACCGATCGCGGTTAAAACTTGCCAGAGTCAGGAATATCGAATGGAAGACATGACACATACCCCCCATTCTCATAACTCACTCGTACCACGGCAAGTGGCAGCGTATTCGAACACATCGGATGGAGTTCTCCGATTCGAAAGAAAAGGCTCTGGCTAACCGCTCAAGAGAGGCGGGAAAAGGGTGGTTTACATAACCTTTGATGCAGTAAATGGTGGGTGCCTTAACTTACTTGTATAACAACGACTCGCGTTTGGCGAATAAGACGAAATACTAACTATTGGTCGATCGTACACGAGAGCACTTATCAAAGCGGATTTCAAACAGGGCGGTCAGTGGAGTCGTCGTCGAAGTGCTGCTGGAGCGAGAGTGAGGAGGAGGAGGGCGGCGGAAGTGGGTTCGGGGATGACATTGGGGACGATTTCGAGCGTGAAGGCATTGAGGATGGGATTGTGATCTGCGAATGGGGTGTCGCGTGCATCAATGGCGATGTTGAGTCCTGAATCCGGGGCGTTGAATTCAAAGGTGAAGACCCATCCGAGGGCATCGCCGCCGGGACCGGTAGGGATGTTATCGCCGACGAGTTGGCCGTCGATGAAGATGTCGACGCCTCGGTCGCAGCACGCCTCGTCAAAGAGGAGTTGGAGTTTGTAGTCCTGACCTGGTGTGAGGTCCTGAAGGAAGACTTCGATGTTGTTGGGTCTGCCCGACCAGCGAATGTCGGCCATAGCGACTTCAAGGGCATTGTCATCGGCCGAGTCACCGTAGTTGACGGGTGCGTACCAGTTGTTGGCATGGTTCTGGGCAGTGATGACGACGCCTGCAGGAGGAGGGCCGACGTTGTCCGCGAATGTGACATCGCGTACGGTGGTTTCCTCGCCGCCAACGTTTACAGCGTAAAGGAAGTTGCCATCGAGGTCGAGACCTTCGCCGACGTCACCACCGGAGAAATTGCCGATGGTGGCTGTGCCTGTTGCGATGGATGATCCGCCGGGCTGTGAGAGGTTTTCAAGTGTGAGGGCGTTGAGGGCGGGGTTTGAATCATTGCCGAAGTGAGCGGCTTCGATGACGACGGTGGCGAGAGAAGCGTTGGCGGTGAATTCGTAGGTGAAGACAGCGCCCTGGACGAGCGGGTCGTTTGCATTGTGTCCAGTGATGGCGTTGGCATCGAGGAACTGGTCGACCTGTTGCCGGCCGTTGACGGAAATGTCCATGATGCGGCTGCCTGGGCCGAGACTATTGATGTTTTCGGAAAAGAGGAGTTGGAGTTTGTAAGTATCTCCGGGTGTGACGTCCATATCGATGGAAATGTTGTTGATGGGGTTTGCGCCGCCGGACCAACGGATGGCGTGCATGACGCTTTCGAGGGCATCGTCGGCAGGTGATGCGCCATATTCAGGGATGGTGGCCCAAGCGGGTAGTATGTTGTTGGAAGACAGAGAAAAGCCTGCCGTGACGTTTTCGTTGGTGAAGAATTGTGATCCGACGGCGATGGAGGGACCGCCTGCATTGACGGCATATACGAAGTTACCGTCGAGGTCGAGTCCTTCGCCTGCATCGGCTCCGGAGAATGCGGACATTGTGCCGTGGTTGGCGAAGGTGGATGAATCAAGGTAGTTGCCTGGTATACCCCATTTGTTCTGGAGGTAGCGGCCGACATCGTGTCGTTCAGATTTGGTGAGGACGCGGTCGTAGACGATGACTTCGCCGATATCGGCATTAGACAATTCGGCGAATGCGCCGGATGCCCCGAAGCCGAGTCGTCCTGGTGAGCCGTTGGGTGTTCCGGTGTTGGCGCGGTTGGCGCCGTTGATGTAGTAGCGTGAATTGGCGGGATTTCCGCCGAGTCCTTCGCCGATGACGGGGACGAAGTCGGTCGCGGGTACGCCTCCTC
>JANQQT010000095.1 GCA_028284925.1 Phycisphaeraceae bacterium
AGGATGGTGTCGCCGAGGGTTAGGGTGCGGCGGCGGCGTGATTCGGGTTGGTTGTTGACTTGTATTTCGTTGGATTGGATGAGGAATTTGGCGTGGCCACCTGAGTCGGCGACGCCAGCGAGTTTGAGGAATTGATCGAGGTCGATGGTGGTGGAACGGATGGGGATGGGGGTAGGTTCAGTCATTGGGTTTGGTGTGGTCTTTCATGAATTGGGTGACGGCGGGTTTGTCGATTGAGCTGTCGGCTACGCCGAGCGTGAGATCCAACAACTGTGCGTTGGTGGCGTCGAGACGGTGTTGCAGAGAATGAAGACTTCACAAGCAGCGAGGGCAGTTCTTTTGTTACCATCGACGAAAGGATGGTTTTTGCAGATGTGGAAGAGGTAGGCAGCGGCCTGGGAGGGGATGTCGGGGTGCATCATCTGGTCTGCAAACTGTGATTTGGGCATGGCGAGAGCGGAGTCGAGGAGACCCGTGTCGCGCACAGAGGCATCTCCGCCGAACTCCAGGATCATGCGGTTGTGAATCTTGAGGACGTCCTGGACGGATAGGAAGTGGGACACCGTATTACTCTGCCAGTTTCTTAAGGACATTGTTGCGGTTTTGGACGACGTTGTCGATGGCGGAATCGAGGGTGGGCTGGTCGATTTCTGATTGGGAGGCAGGAGTAAGGATGATGGAGCCGTTGTTGATCTGAGAGTGGAGGGCGGCGCCGTCTGATAGGCCAAGTTGTTCGACGGTTTGGGGGTCGAACTCGAGGGAGTATTTGTCGCCATCTTTTTTGAGTCGGAGGATCATGGTGGTGTAAGAATGGTAGGTTGGAATGGGGGCGAATCTAGTGGTATGGGGCGGAATTGTTTGTAAGTGTGTCTTAATAACGGTCGATGGAGTCGCAGAAGTCGTTGTGGGAGGAGGTGGGGGCGAGGCGGTTGGCGACAAGTTGGTCTTCGGCGGCGATGAGGTCATCGGGAGCGGGGCCTGAGTGGGTGTCGCGGTGTGCGGGGGCGAGGAGTTTGGTTTGGCCGACGAAGTTGCAGGAGCCGGCTTCGCGGAGCATGCCGTCGATGGATTGTTTGAGACGGCTGGTGGGGTGGACGGTGACTTCGGGGGCGCGCATGGTGATGACTTTGCCCTCGACGAAGATTTCAAAGAAGACGGGTGTTGAGCCGGACATTTGACGGAGCATGGTTTTGAGTGAGCGGAGTTCACCGGCGATGGCGAGGGGTTGGCCCTGGTCGTCCTGATCGCGGAGTCGGATATGGACGGATTCGGTAAGGTATTCGGAGGCGTCTTCGATGGGTAGGACGTGTTCGATGAGGATGGACGGGTCTTCGCGGCGGCGATCGACTTTGCCCTTGAGGAAGACGATTTTGTCGTCGTCGAGGAGGTGTGAGAACTCGGCGTACTTTTTGGAGAAGATGACGCCATCCATCTGGCCGGTGGGGTCTTCGATGGTGATCATGGCCATTTTCTCTCCGGCGGAACGACCGTTCTTGACGAGGGTCTGGCGGACGCGGGTGAGCATGCCGCCGATGGTGATTTCCTGTTCGGCGCGGATTTTTCTTGCGTCCTTGATGGAGGCGTTGGAGAAACGCTCGATGTGGTCACGCCACTTGTCGAGGGGATGACTTGAGAGGTAGAAGCCGAGTACGTCTTTTTCCTGCTTGAGTGTTTCGGGGTTGGACCATGCGGGGGTGTTGGGAAGAGAGGGTTCGTCGGTGGATTCTTCGGTTGAAGATTCGGCGACGTTGTGGACGACTTCGCCGAAGAGGAAGTCGTCGGAGGATCGGAGGTTGGCTTCCTGAGCGCCGCGAGACATGGCGGATTCGACGGCTTCGAGCATCGCGGCGCGTCTTTCGGTGGTATGGAGGCAATCGAAGGCGCCGCATCGTATAAGGGCTTCGATGACGGCTTTGTTGACCTGGCCCTGAGGTACGCGTTCACAGAAGTTGAAGAGGCTTTTGAACGGGCCGTCTTTCTCGCGTGCTTCGATGATGGCATCAATGGCTTTGAGGCCGACGCCTTTGACGGCACCGAGGCCGAATCGGATGTGGCCGTGGTTGGGGTTTCTGGGTTCATCAGGGGCGAAAATGACGGTGAAGTCTGCGCGGGACAGGTTGATGTCGGGTGGGCGGACATCGATGCCGACGTGGTCATCGGGAAAGCGTACGCGTCGGCATTCGTCCATGTATTCGGTGACTTTTTCGATGCTGCCGGATTCGTAGGTAAGAACGGCGGCCATGTATTGGACGGGGAAGTAGGTTTTGAGGTATGCGGTCTGGTAGGCGACGATGGCGTAGCCGGTGGAGTGTGATTTGTTGAAGCCGTATCCGGCGAATTTGAGGATGAGTTCAAAGAGTTCGGCGGCCTGTGGTTTGAGCATACCTTTTTGACCGGCGCCTTCGATGAATTTTTCGCGGGCGGCGTCGATGACTTTTATTTTCTTTTTGCTGATGGCTTTGATGATGGAGTAGGCTTCACGGAGCGGGATGGAACCCAGCTCGTGGATAATCTGCATCACCTGTTCCTGATAGACCATGATGCCGTAGGTTTCTTCGGTGAAGTTGTCGACGATCTGGTGGATCCTGGGGACTTCCTGTCGACCGTGTTTGCGGTCGTTAAAGTCGGGGATGAGGTCCATCGGGCCGGGTCGGAAGAGGGCGTTTGCGGCGATGAGGTCTTCGAGGCGGTCGGGTTTCATGCCCATGAGGAGGCTTCTCATGCCGCCTGATTCGAACTGGAATACGGAGGAGGTTTCGCCGCGTCGGAAGAGGTCGAGGACGTTCTGGTCCTTGAAGGTGAGTCGGTCAAGATCGAGAGGGTTGAGGTTTTCGGGCGTGGGTTTTTCCTCGTCGCCTTTCTGATAGGAGGCTTGTCGGAGTTCGCGTTGGGTGTCGGGGCAGGGGCCTGAACCGTAGTGTCCGAGGATGGAACGGCGTTGGGTATTGACGTCGAAGGATTCACGGACGAGCTTGCAGGCGCGTTCGATGATGGAGAGGGTGCGCAGGCCGAGGAAGTCCATTTTGAGGAGGCCAACAGACTCGACGGTGGGGCCGTCCCACTGGGTGATGACATCGCCTGATTTGGAATCACGATAGAGTGGGACGATATTGTCAAGAGGTTGTGTTGCGACGACAACGCCGGCGGCGTGGACGGAGGCGTGTCGGGCGAGGCCCTCGAGGCGTTTGCCGATATCGATGAGGCGTTTGGTGATGGGGTTTTCGTCGTATTCCTTCTTGAGGTCAGGTTCGACATCGAGGGCCTTGGTGAGTGTCATCTTAAGCTCTTCGGGGATGAGCTTTGCGATGCGGTCGACATCACCGAGGGGGACGTTGAGGACGCGACCGACATCGCGGACGACCGCGCGGGCCTTGAGTGTTCCGAAGGTGATGATTTGTGCGACGTGGCCGTATTTTTCGCGGACGTAGTTGATGATTTCACCGCGACCGTTCTGGCAGATGTCGATATCGATATCGGGGTATTCGGAGCGGTCGGGGTCGGTGAATCGTTCGAAGAGGAGTCCGTATTTGACGGGGCAGGCGTTGGAGAGGCCGAGGCAGTAGCCGACCATTGTTCCGACGCCGGAACCACGAGCGTTGCAGGGGATGCCGCGGGAGCGTGCTTCGTTGACGAAGTCCCAGCAGATGAGGAAGTAGGCGCTGATGGACTTGTCTGCGAGGACGTTGAGTTCGCGATCGAGGCGGGCGCGAATGTCTTCGGTGATGCCATCCTGACCGTATCGCCAGATCGCGCCGGCTTCGGAGAGGTCGCGGAGGGCTTCATCGCATCGTTCCTTGAGATCTTCGGAGGAGTCGGTATCGTGTTGTTCATCGAAGGGGTGAAGCTCGATGTTGGAGCAGAAGTCCTTGAACCAGTCTGTTGAGCCGAGGTGGTGTTCGGAGGCGAAATTGGCGACTTTGTCGGCGGGTGTTTTGCCTTTTGATTTGGCGACTTTTTTGCCGATGTCGAGTTTGACGACAGGGGCGTGGTTTGCGGAGAAATCGAGTTCCACGTTGCAGAGGTCGGCGATGCGTTTGGTGTTGTCGCAGGCTTCGCGCCATGCGTCATTGAGATCGGGGGCGGCATCGCGCATTTCCTCGGTGGATTTGAGGTAGAGCTGTGTGGGATAGATGAGGCGGGATTCATCGGAAACGAGTTTGCCGGTGGCGATGCAGCAGAGGGCGTCGTGCGGCGCGTGGTCATCAGGGAGAAGGAAGTGGACATCGTTGGTGGCGACCGTTCCGATGCCCATGCGATCGGCGAGGTCGATCAGTTCGGGATTGATTTGGGCTTGTTCGGGGATGTGGCTTTGTAGTTCGATGAAGAATTTATCGGGGCCGAAGGTATCGATGTAGGATTCGGCGATTTGTTTTGCTTTCTTTCTGTCGGATGCGGTAAGTGCGTTTGGGATTTCACCGCCGAGGCATGCGCTGGTTGCGATGATGCCTTCTGAGTGTGCTTTGAGTATTTCCTTGTCGATTCGGGGTTTGTAGTAGAATCCTTCGAGGTATGCGATTGAGGCGAGTTTGAGAATGTTTTTGTAACCGGTGAGGTTTTGTGCGAGAAGGAGGAAGTGATATCCTCCATCCTTGACGCCGGTATAAGAGCGGTCGCGTCGGTCACCGGGGGCCATGTATGCTTCCGTGCCGATGATTGGTTTGATGCCCTCCTTGAGACAGTTTCGGTAGAAGTCGACGACGCCGAAGAGGCATCCGTGGTCGGTGATGGCGACGGAGGTTTGGCCTAGTTCTTTGGCGCGTTTGGGGAGATCGGCGGTGCGGCAGGCTCCGTCGAGCAGGGAGTACTGGCTGTGTACGTGGAGGTGTACGAAACTGTCGGGGTTTACGGGGCTGGATGCCATCCGTGGCTTCTCCGGGATTTGGGGGTTATGAATCATCTATTGGGCCTTGCGGAAGAACGCAGCATTTTATCAGAATTGCGGGAGGACGTTTCAACGGCGAGGAAACGCTGGGGAAAAATTTGCAGTTACTAAAATGCCGGTTATCTGGGTCGGAGTTGGTGGATGGCGTCGATGGTTACGGTGATGAGTTTTTGGAGGTTTTGGTCGGAGATGGCGAGTGGGGGCATGAGTATAACGACGGGACCTATGGGGCGAATGATGACGCCTTGTTTGCGTGCGAGATCGGCGACTTCGTAGCCGATTCGGCGGGCCGGATCGAACCCCCCTACCGCCCCCACCCCCGGAATATTGGATTCGACTGTTGGGGATTGATCCGGGTCTGAGGTTTTGGCGATGGGCTCCTGAAGTTGTATGCCGATCATGAGGCCGATTTGTCGGACATCGGTGACGTGGGGGAATTGTTCGGGGTCGCGGAGGGGGTTGAGGAGTTGGGCGGCGAGGGATGCTTTGCGGATTACTTCTTCGATTAGGTTGTTTTGCTTGAAGAGGTTGATGGAGGCGATGGCGGCTGCGGCGGCGAGAGGGTTGCCGGTAAAGGTGTGGCCGTGGTAGAGGGTTTTGTGTTCGTGGATTTCGCCGGTGAAGGCTTGTTCGATTTCATCCGTGCAGAGTGTTGCGGCGAGGGGGAGGTAGCCACCTGTGAGACCTTTGCCGAGGCAGAGGATGTCGGGAGAGACGTTTTCGTGTTGGCAGGCGAAGAGTTTGCCGGTTCTGCCGAAGCCTACGGCGACTTCATCGGCGATGAGGAGTGTGTTGTGTTTTTTGGCAAGTTGAGCGACGGCGGCGAGGTATCCGGGGGGCTGGGTGATGAGGCCGGCCGCGCCCTGGACGAGGGGTTCGATGACGATGGCGGCGGCGCGGTCGACGAGATCGGTGAGTTGCCGGTCGAGGGCGTTGAGGGCGGTGTCGCGTATGGTTTGGAGGGCGGGTTGGTCTTCGGTAGACCAGATGCGCTTTTCGTCGTTGAGGGTCTGGGTACGAAGGTTGGGTTGGGAGGAGAGATCGGGTGCGGGGGCGAATTGGGTTTTGAAGACCATGTGTTTGTAGGCGCGGTGAAAGCGTTCGGAGTAGCCGATGGACATGGCTCCGGTGGTGTCGCCGTGGTATGCGCCGGCGATGCCGATGAAGGTGTCGCGCTGGGGTTGATTGTTGTTAAACCAGTATCCGGCCGCCATTTTGAAAGCGACTTCGGTGGCGGTGGCGCCTGCATCGGAGTAGAAAACTTTGTTGAGGCCGGGCGGTGTGATGTTGACGAGGAGTTCGGCGAGTTGTGTTGCGGGGACGTTTACGAGGCCGAGCATGGTGGTGTGGGCGACTTTGTCGAGTTGGTCACGTATTGCGTTATCGATTTCGGGGACGCGGTGCCCGTGGACGTTGCACCAGATGGAGGAGACGCCGTCGATGTAGGGGTTGTTGTGGACATCGTAGAGGAGGTCGCCCTGAGCGTGGTGGATGATTAGGGGGTGGGACTGGCGCCATTGTTTCATAGGTGTGAAGGGGTGCCAGACGTGCGTGTGGTCGGCATGAATGAGGGCGTTGATGTCGGTGGGGTTGAGCATGGCTGGATGATAGGGTGATGTTTTAGGCGCATAAAAAAGCCGGTCCCATCCCAGGCGGGGCCGGCTGTCAATCTCAGTACTCCCAACGGGATTTGAACCCGTGTCTCCAGGATGAAAACCTGGTGTCCTGGGCCTGGCTAGACGATGGGAGCATTACCGAGGCCGAAATTATAGCTGGTGGAGTGCGGGTGGCAATAAGTGAAATGAAGGATAGGAAATGGCTGGTTTAATGGGGGTTGGGGGTGTTTAACGCCGATGAAAGTGGTCGGGGAGCAGGTGTGGATTGTGGTCGTTCAGATGCGCGCCTATGGTGGCGTGAGTGCCGGGTTTATTGGACGTGGCGGGGTATGAATGAGTGAGTGAATCATGGATGATAATCGTAAGGCAGAACCTTGTTTGCTTGTGATCTTCGGGGCATCGGGTGATTTGACGAAGCGAAAACTGGTTCCCGCGTTGTATGAGTTGTATCGGGGTGGGTTTTTGCCAGAGCCGTTTGCGATGCTGGGGATCAGTCGGTCGGATATTGGTGATGAGGGGTTTCGGCGCAAGATGAAGGAATCCTGTCAAGGCGTTGAAGGGTTTAGCGAGGCGAGTTGGGGCGACTTTGAGGGGAAGTTGTTTTACCACGCGGGTGATGCGACGGACTATGAGCAGATGCCCTCGATCCGGGAGCGGATTCAGGCGTTGAGCAAGGAGCAGGCGACGGGGGACAATCTGTTGTTTTATCTGTCTCTGGCACCGCAGATTTATGAGAAGGTGATTACGAACCTGGGGATGTCGGGAATGATCCTGGAGGGCAAGCGGTGGTGTTCGTTGCAGCGGGATGCGATGCCGTGGCAGCGTGTAATCGTGGAGAAGCCTTTTGGCCATGACCTGGAATCGGCGGCGCATTTGAATCGGGTATTGGGGAGGACGTTTGATGATGAATCGATTTATCGGATCGATCACTATCTGGGTAAGGAGACGATACAGAATCTGATGGTGTTTCGATTTGCAAATGCGATTTTCGAGCCGTTGTGGAATCGTCAGTATGTGGACAATGTGCAGATCACGGCGGCGGAGACGGTGGGTGTTGAGGGGCGTGGTGGATATTACGAACAGAGCGGGGCGATGCGGGACATGATTCAGTCTCACTTGTTGCAGGTGATGGCGACGGTCGCGATGGAGGCGCCGAATTCGTTTGCGGCATCGGAATTGAGGAATGAACAGAGGAAGGTTTTGGAGGCGATAGGACCCATTGATCCGGATCGGGTGTCAGAGCATGCGGTGCGTGGGCAATACGGAAGGGGGAAGATTGGAGATGAGGAACGGATTGCGTATTTGGATGAGGAGGGTGTGGCGGCGGATTCGAATACGGAAACGTACGCGGCGTTGCGTGTGACGGTTGATAACTGGCGGTGGCAGGGTGTGCCGTTTTATTTGCGGACGGGGAAGAGTATGCAGCGTAAGTTGACGCAGATTGTGATTTATTTCAAGGAGACGCCGCACTTCATCTTCAAGCATCATGATGGTAAGGCGATGGATCGACCGCCCAATCGGCTGGTGATCAATGTGCAGCCTGATGAAGGGATCAGTATGCGTTTTGAGGGGAAGGTTCCGGGGCAGGGTATGCGAATGAAGTCGGCGGTGATGGATTTTGATTACACATCCCAGTTTGGCGGAGAGATACCGGAAGCATATTCTCATTTGTTGCTGGATGCGATGTTGGGTGACCAGAGTTTGTTTAAGGATCGTCATGAGATTGAAGCGGCGTGGCGGATTGTGATGCCGGTGTTGAGGCACTGGGAGAATAACCCGAGGCATAACATGTATACTTATCCATCCGGTAGCTGGGGGCCTGAGGAAGCGGAGGCGTTGTTTAGAAGAGGTCACTGGCATAACCCAGAGGGGCAGATTACGCGGTGGCGAAAGGATGCATGATGAGTAACGAGCAGACGACAGAGAGTAGCAAGCTGGACGCATATATGGCGACGCGGGGGTTGAGTGGCGAGCGGATTATTGTGCCGGACACGGATGAGCTGGTGGATAAGATCGCTGCGGATCTGGCGGAGGCGGCAGTGGAGGCGGTTAGTGAGCGTGGGGTGTTTCATCTGGCGTTGTCGGGGGGATCGACGCCTAAGGTCTTGTATCGGCGATTGATGATTGATCCGAAGTTCCGGAGTTTTCCGTGGGATCGGACGCATGTCTGGATTGTGGATGACCGGGTTGTTCCGGCGGATGATGATGCGAATAACTCGACGATGATCCGGGAATATCTGGTGGAGCATAGTGATATGCCGACGGAGAATTTTCATCCGATGCCGGTTTTGGATGAGGGCGGGGATGAGGATTATGAAGCGGAATTGAGACAGGCGCTGGATGATGGGGAGAACGAGGATCGGCTGGATTTTGTTTTGCTGGGGATGGGTGGTGATGGTCATACGGCGAGTCTGTTTCCGAAGAGTCCGGCGTTGCGTGAGCGCGAGAAGTGGGTTGTGTTTAATGATGCGGAAACGATTGCGCCGCCGAGGCCTCGGATGACGATGACGTATCGATTGATTAATGCGGCGAGGATGATTGCGGTGTTGGTGACGGGTGATGGGAAGTATGCTGCGTTGCAGCATGTGAGTTTGACGCCGGATGATGTGGAGCAGTTTCCCGTGACGGGGGTTGGGCCCATGTATGAGGATGGGAAGTTGGTGTGGTATCTGGATGGAGGGGCAGCGTTGGGGCCGGTGGGTGAGGAGAATTGAAGGAAAAAGGAATAGGGTGTGGTGTGTGGGATTATGGTTCGACGCGTCGTATGTAGTAGAGGGAGCCGAGGGTGAAGGTGAGGATGCCTAAGGCGATACATGTGGTGTAGTAGGCGGGGGAGAAGTTTTCCTGGGATGGCCAGTTGGTGAGTTTTCGAATTGCGGCAAGTATGCCGAGGATGGCGGCGGGGGCTGCGAATGCAAGGGTAACGGGCGGGCCGGTGGTGGAAGCGATGGATGAGGCGAACCATCCGGCACCGGCGGCGGCGAGGCCGATTGCGGCGAGGTTATGAATAGGAAGGAGGTTTGTGGTTACGGCGTGGACGGTTTGAGTGTCGGTGGCAAGGGTGTGGGCTAAGGCGAGGAGTGCGAGATTCAGGCCTGCGATCAGGGTGGCGACGGTGATGAGGAGGATTGCCTTGCTGGAGAGGATGAGCTTTCTGGATGGAGGGAGGTAAGCGAGGAATTCTGCGGAGCGGTCGTTTCGTTCAGCAGCGATGATCGAGCCGCTTATCATGGCGAGTGTTGGCAGGGAGCACATGATGCTGAAGTAACAACCCGTGCCGAGAAGGGTGGCCCACGCGTTGGAAGGGGTGGCGTTGGTCCAAAGAGGGAGGTCGGCGATGACGGCGGCAGCCATAGCGAATGGTGCGAGAAGGAGGATGAGGCCAACGATGAGGGGGAGGCGGCAGATTCGGAGGTCTTTGTGGAGGAGAGCGGTTAGCATCGGGCTTGTCCTCGGATGAAGTCGCGGAAGAGGTCATCGAGGCTAAGTGGGGAGACGTCGAGGGTGTGTATCGGGTTTTGTTCACGGATGGATGCAAGGGAGGCATCGGAGAAAGGGTAGAGTGTCATGAGCCATTCGCGCCGGTTGATGTTTTGCCAGATGGCATTTGGGGGTGAGGATTGGGGGAGGCGTCCATCGTGGAGGACAGCGCGGATGCGTCGGGCGTTTTCGAGGAGGTGTTGTGTATGGCTGTGGACGAGGATTTGGCCGGCGTTCATGATGGCAATGGAATCGGCGAGGCGACTGACTTCGTCGAGGAGGTGTGAGGAGAAAATGACGGTTCGATCGTTGTGGCAGATGTCCTGCATGACACCGTCCAAGAAGTCGTCTCGGACGATGGGGTCGAGGCCTGAGAGAGGTTCATCAAGGATGAGGAGGTCAGGTTCGTGGGCGAGGGCGATGAGGAGGGAAAGCTTCGCGAGCATGCCTTTGGAGAGGTTACGGACGCGGCGATGGGAAGGGAGTTGGAAAAGGTCGAGGAGGTTGGCAGCGTGTTGATCATTCCAGGATTGGTACATGGCGCGGGAGAAGCGGAGGGCCTGGGTGATCGTCATCCAGCGGTAGATCTGGTTTGATTCGGGGACGTAGCCGATGCGTTGCTTGATGGTGGGGGCCTGGGTGGCGAGGTCGTGGCCGAAGACATGGATGGAGCCGTGGGTGGGGCGGAGCATCCCCATGAGCATTTTGAGCGTGGAGCTCTTGCCTGCGCCGTTTGGTCCGAGGAGGCCGAGTGTTGTGCCGGGTGGGATGTTGATGTAGATGTCGTTGACGGCGGTGGTTTCGCCGAAGGATTTGGAGAGACCGGAGATTTCAATGGCGTTTGGGATATCGGTCATTTTAGTTTGGTTGCGGATTTGAGGGCGGTGTCTAGGGCGGACTCGAAGAGTTGGCGGATGCGGGTGGGTTGGGTGTCGTGTTGAAGAGCGAGGGACAGAGTTTGCCGGAATTGGTTGAGGATTTGTTTTTCGTGTTTTTTTCTGGCGGTTTTGGCGCGTCGATCGATGACGAAGACGCCGATGCCGCGTCTGGATTCGATGATTCGTTCGCGTTCGAGTTCCTCGTAGGCGCGCTGGATGGTGTTGGGGTTGACGCGGATTTCGATGGCGAGGGCGCGGAGGGAGGGGAGGGATTCGCCGGGTTGGTATATGCCGGCGTCGATGGCGTCGCGCAGCTGGTTGACGATTTGTTTGTAGATGGGGGTGTTGCTTTTTGGGTCGATGAGCATGGGAACGGGGGCTCCAATGAACTAGTGCACTAGTTCAGTCTAATAGCTGAACGATGAAAGTCCAGCCGTTTGACGTGAAATCAGCAAAAATGAGTGAGGAGGATAGATTCCAATTCGATGTTGGGGGAAGAATGATGAATGGCGTGAGAGATGTTCGAGTCGCAAGTATATTTGCGAACATTTGCGTTTACTGAGAATGTGGTTTGGCGTCTTCATCGAGGCCGAGGGCGGTAGGGGTGGATTCTTTGAGCCAGGGGCTGGTGGTGGTTTCGAGGAATTTATTTAATTGGGACTTGAGGGTTTGGTTGGGGTTGAGGGTCTTGAGGAAGGAGGCCCATTCCCTAGATTCAGTAGTAGAGAGGGTTTTGTGCCAGAGGCAGTAGGCGCCGAGGGTTTGGTGGCTAAGGAGGGTTTTGCCGAATTTTGCTTTTTGGGCGGCGGGGTTGGGGACGGCCCAGGTTGCGTAAGCGACGACTGGGATGCGATTGTCGCGATCGACGCGCTGGTGCCAGGCGATGGTGGAGGATTTGGGATCGAACTTGCCATTGGTGAAGATGGGTTTGGCGGGGAGTTTGAGTTTGGCATCGACGAAGACGGAGGAAGAAAAGAGTTCGAAGCCGATGAGGTCGCCGGGGTCCTGGTTTTTCCAATCGGGGCCTACGGGCTTTTTGGGTCGATTGTTTTCGGGTAAGGCGGCCCAAGCGGCGAGTTGTTTTCTGTATTCCCCGGTGGACTGATACCAGCGGTTGAATGATGTTTCCATTGACTTGATGGAGGAGAGGAAGGCGAGGCTATCGGGGATGGGTTTGGTGTCGGGAATGCCCATGCGTCGGGCGACGGTGCGTTGGATGAACTGGGTGAGTTGTTTTTCACGTAATTGGTCCTGTTTGTTTTTGGGACCCTTTGGGCCGAAGGAAAGTTGAACGGCCTCGCCGAATGTACGTGTGATACGGGGTAGTTCGTTGAGTGTGAAGTAGCCGCGTTCGGTGAGATATTGAGCGATTTGTGCGAGCGCGGGTGGAAGGTCCAAGTCATTGGATTTTGATTTTGATTTTGATTTGAGGGAAAGACCGTCATCGTTGTTGCGGTGTCGCCAGGCGTAGAGGGCGATGTTTTTGAGATCGCGTCGGAGTTCATCGTTGATGAATTTGTGTAGTTTCGGCCAATTGGGATCGTTGGCGAGTTCGGAATTGAACCAGTCGCGGAGATAGTTGGCGAGGCGGTCGGCAATGGCGTTTTGTTTTTCGATTTGAGCGAGGAGGTCGATGTTGCCCTGGAATCGTTCGAGATAGACATAGAGCGTGCCGAAAGAGGTTTTGTAGGTTGTGAGCGTTCCGGAGCCGCCTACCTCTTTGGGTGTTTTGTGGGTGAAGGATTTGTCGTGGACGATTTTGGCGCTGGAGCGTTTCTGGTCGCGTATTTGGGTGGTTTTGCGGTGGATGGCTTCGCCTTTGGGGGCCATCTGGATTTCGTAGGTGGTGGTGGTGCATGCGGGGAGGATGATCGTTATGAAGAGAAGGACAGCGATTGTGAGTCTTGCAAGACGCATTGGGTTGCTCCGTGGGTTAGGCGCGTGGTGATGAATGTCGCGCGACGTGATATTAGTAGCGCGTACCACACTTGAAATGAAGGGGTTGCGGGTATTGAAAGGTTCGAGGTTGTAGAAAGATTGTTACACAAACTCAGGTTCGACAGCGTCGGCGCGTTGTGCGGAGATGGGGAGTTTGAGAGGTTGGCCTTCAAGGGCACGAACGACGTTTTCGGCATCCTCGCTGTACTGGCGATGACGGGCGAGAAGTGGGAAGAAGAGGCCTGCATCGGGGTGGTTGATCTTCCACTTGGGGATGCCTTCCTTGTCGTAGGCGATTTCATCGGTATAGATGATTCGGCCGAGGTCGTCCTTGAGGATTTCCTTTTTACCGTTGATTTCGATGGTTTCGGGTAGGAAACGTACACCGCATCGACAGAGTGCTTCATCGAGCGCGATTTCGCGCTGGGTGTCGGTGAGATTGGCCCATGTTTCCATCATGATGATGACTTTGAAGTCGTGGCCTGAGGAGAGTTTTTCGGTCTTGGTGCATTTACGGGTTTGTGTGGCGATGACGCGATTGTCCCGGATGGCTTTTGAATCGGAACAGAGCACCCAGAGGCTGGCCTGGGTGAGGTGCGGGTGTTCGGCGTTTTTTGCTTCGTTGAGACGGTTTCTGATTTCGATGGGCGCTTCCCAGATGGTGGCCATGTGTGTACCTCGCAATGTTTATTGGGGGGATCTTGTGAAGGTGGCCACGTTAGCGGAGCGGGTTGGGAGCGTCTAATGGGGGTTTGGATGTGGGAAATCTGTCGTTATCGCCCGACGGGATGGGCGAGCCTACATTTACCCCCACCCCCGGAAGCCCCGGAAGCCCCGGAAACCCCGGAACCCGGGAAACCCCGGAAATTGGGGATGGATTGTGTAACGATTATCACATGAAGTAAGTGAGTTTTTATGCGTGTGAATGTTGAAGACTATGTTAATGCGAAGGGATTGATATTCGATTGTGACGGGACGATTGCGGATACGATGCCGGCGCATTATGTGGCTTGGCGAGAGGTGATGGGGAGGTATGGGATTGAGTTTGGGGAGGATCGGTTTTACGCGTTGGGCGGGGTGCCGACGGTGGATATTGTGGCATTGTTGTCGCGTGAGCAGAATGTGGAAGTGGATGTGGAGGCGGTGTCAAAGGAGAAGGAGGAGGCATTTCACGAGTTTTTGCATGAGGTAGGTGTGGTGGCGCCTGTGGTGGGGATTGCGGAGCGTTATCGGGGTGAGAAGCCTATGGCGGTGGCGACGGGGACTGAGCGGTGGTCTGCGTTGCGTGTGTTGAATCACCTTGAGATTTTTGACTGGTTTGATGCGTTGGTTTGTAGTGAGGAAGTTGCGCGACCTAAGCCGGCACCGGATGTGTTTCTGGAGGCGGCGAAGCGGATAGGTGTGGCGGCTGAAGATTGTGTGGTGTTTGAAGATACGGATTTGGGATTGGAGGGTGGGCGTGAGGCGGGGATGAGGGTGGTGGATGTAAGGGGAATGTATGAGGCGAGAAGGATAACCTGATAGTGCGTATATGGATCGACGGTTAGTTTATGGGGTAATGCGGGGTCTATAGAAGTTGGTCGGGGACTTCGCGATCGAAGAGGAATTCGCCACCGATCTGGTAGATGTGCCCGACGAGTTTTCTGCAGTGGGAGATTTTGATAGGGATGCAGCATCCGCGTCCATTGAGGGCGGGGATGACGAGGAAGAATTCTGAATCTATGTCGATGGTGTGTTCGAGTAGAAGGCCGACGCCCTGGTAGGAAATGTCGTTGCTCCAGGCTTCAGCGATTCGTTCGAGTTTGTCGTTGGAATGTTTTTTCCAGAGTGTGACGGGTCGGCCGAGTTGGTACCGTCGACTCTCGCGATTTTCGACGATCCAAGCGTCGCGTTCCCTCATTTGGTTGACGATGCGTCGGATGGCAAGGCAGAGATATGAAGGTTGGCCGACGATTGCATTGCTCATGACCGGATTCCTTATGATGTGTATGGTCATCAACTGGTATCGGACGAATCGGGAGTCGGCTTTTTGTGAATGTGAGGTGAGCGTGGAATTTTTAGGGCCGATAAGTTGTGGGGGAATTGGGTTGCGAAGCGGCGTGAATTGGATTTAGGGGGTAGGTATGAAGCGAAGGGTGAGGCGGCGGGGTTTGCGGAGTTTGTTGATTTTGAGGTCGAGGTCGGCGGCGATTTTCTGAGCTTCGGGGAGGGGTTTGCCTTTGCGCGTTCGGGGGCGCGTGTGGCCTGCGTGTGTGAGCCACGCGAGGCCGAGCGTGCTCTGGCGTTTTGCGATGAGCTGGAAGAATTGTTTGGCGTCGACGTTGGTGGAAAGTTTGGGGAAGTTGAGGAGGTCGATGCCCTCTTTCATTTGCTTTTGGGTGACTGTGCCGATGACAAGGTTGCCTTCGACGATGTTGTATTTGTTGGCGGTGGCACCGGTGACGGTGAGGCGATAGATGTTGAGTCTGTTACGTGTATCGATGAGTTTGATGGCGGGCTTATCCCAGGCGGGATCCATGTAGAGGGGGAGTTTGGACTTGAAGGTGACGGTGATTGGGCCTTTGGATTGGGAAGCATTGTGTGTGACATCGGCAACGGTTGCATCGACGCCTGCCGCGAGGAGGTATCGTTGGGCGATGAGCCAATGGCCTGTGGGGTTGGGGTGGACACCGTCGCCTGCGAGTCGGAATTTGGGATCTGATTTGCGACGTTGGGCGATGAGTTTGTTGAGAGGGTTGTTGAGCTGGATGACGCGGAGGTCATCTTTGCCGTTGAGCGTTCGGAGCCAGGCGGCGTAATCGGAGAGGACGTTGTTGTAGTCTCTGTAAGGTTTTGTCCAGCCGTATTCTTTCTTGCCCTTGGGTTGTGTGCGTTTCATGACGGGGCCGGGGTCGAAGGGGGGTGGTGTTGCGACGACGACGCGGGCGCCGGTTTTTTTGCACTTGGCGATCAGGTTGAGGATGCCTTCCTTGTATTTGGCGAAGCGTTCCTTGGATTGAGGGTAATAGATGCCATCGTTCATGCCGTAGCAGATGACGATGAGGTCGGGCTTGGTGACTTTGAGGACGTTATCGATACGAGAATGGATACAAGGACGTGGGAAGGGGTGGACGGGTTCGGTGAGCCCGGAGGCGGTTTCGCTGGCGAGGCCGAGGTTGAGGAATTCGATATCAAGTTTGGGATATCGCGATTTGGAGAATGCTTCGATGTAGGCGATGTATCTGCCGGACATGGTGATGGAATCACCGAGGTAGACGATGCGCGTATTGGAGGGGATGTCTACGGGAGCGGGGTCGGCGGCGTTTGCAGGAACGGGGAAGAGGGTAAGTAGTGCGAGTAGTAGAGCACAGGCGACATGGGAAAGTGTGCGCATGGGGGAGCCTTTCGAGATAGTTTTGGATGGAACATGATACTCGATTGGGGCAGGATACCGGTGATATTAATCTTCGGGGGCGTTTTCGGCGACGAGCTGCGTGAATGCTTGCATGAGTTGACCGGTGATTGGGCCGCGTTTGCCGGAGCCGATGATATGTTCGTCGACTTTGCTGATGCCGAGGACTTCGGCGGCTGTTCCGGTTAGGAATGCTTCGTCGGCGGTGATAAGTTGGTCGCGTGTGAAGTCCTGTTCGTGAACGGGTAGGTCCGATTGCACGGCGAGTTCGATCACGGTTTGCCGTGTGATGCCTGCGAGGATGTTGGCGGAAAGTGGAGGCGTGAATATTTGGTTATCGCGAACCATGAAGATGTTCTCGGTGGTGCATTCGGAGACGTTGCCTTCGTGGTTGAGCATGAGCGCTTCGGTGACGCCGGCTTTGATAGCTTCGACTTTGCCCATGATATTGTTGAGATAGTTGAGGCTTTTGACGCGGCTGTTGAGGGCGCGGGGGTGATTGCGCATGGTTTTGGCGGTGATGATGGGTAAGCCGTTTTCGTAATCTTCCGGGGTGTAAAGTTTGATGGCGTCGACGATGATGAAAGTGGTGGATTTGGGGCAGCGGTATGGATCGAGTCCGAGCGTTCCGGCACCGCGGGTTACGACGAGCCTGATGTAGCCGTTTTCACGGTTGTTGGCTTTGACGGTCTGTCGGAGAGCGTCGGCGAGCCGGTCCTGATCGAACTGGATTTTGAGGTCGATGGACTGGGCGCCTTCGTAGAGCCTGCGGAGGTGGGAGGCAAGTTTGAAGATTCTGTTGTTGTAGATGCGGATGCCTTCGAAGATGCCATCACCGTAGAGGAGTCCGTGGTCGAAGACGCTGACTGCGGCTTGATCAGCGGGAAGGATTTGGCCGTCGATCCAAACGAGTTTTTCCTGTGTGTCGTTCATGGTGTCATTGTAAAGAAAAACCCAATCGTTTTTTGGAACGATTGGGCGAGGTGAAATCTAAAAGTCGGAAGGGATTCAGCTTTGCCCAATTGCGGATTTGGCCTTGTCTACGATCTGGTCGAACGTACCGGGATCGGCGATGGCGATTTCACTGAGCATTTTTCGATTGAGTTGGATGTTGGCGGCGTTGAGACCTGCGATGAGCCTGCTGTAGTTGAAACCGCGGGCACGACAGGCGGCGGTGATTCGCGTGATCCAGAGTCGACGGAAATCACGTTTTCGATTACGGCGATCGCGGTAGGCGAAAGCGCCGGCTCGGACGACTGCTTCTTTTACGCGTCGCCAAGTCTTACCGCGAGAACCGCGGTAGCCACGAGCGGCTTTGAACCAACGGGTTTTTGCCTGGCGTCTTGCTGCGCCTTTTAGTGCACGAGGCATTGCTGTGCTCCTGTTCTTTGCGCCAATTCGGAACCCTTGTATCGAGAAGGGATTTTGAAATGCCCGATCAGCAGCTCGTTTGTTCTATTTACCCCACCACGGATTGTTGGTCGTTGAAAGGATTAACCCTGGGAGCGTCCGATGAGTCGCTGGCCAAGGGTGGTTTCCATTTTCTTGGCGATGGATTTGTGGCAAACGAGTTTGTTGCGGAGTTTACGGACTTTTGAGCCGGTCATGTGGCTCATGAGGTGGCTGGAGCCAGATCGTTTGTGTTTGACCTTGCCCTTACCTGTGATTTTGACTCTTTTGAGTAGACCTTTATGTGTTTTACCCTTAGGCATACCTGTATCCTCAATTCTGAGTATGGACCGGGAGGTGTTTAAGGGGGTATTTTTGGCGCGATGTAGAGGGTGTTCAAGTCTAGACGGGAAATTAGGTGATGTGGGGGACGAAGGGTAGGCGAGCCCATTATCGGGGATTGGAGTACATGAGGGGTGGTTTTGAAAGAGGGGATGTTGGGGTAATATGGGGTCATGACGCGATTACCATTTGATCCGGAGAGGGTTCGGGAGCCTGAGAAGCCTGTGAAAGGGCGCAGGGAGAAGGTTCGTTATGGGGAATTTGAGGTGGGGAAGGCTTTGACGGTGACGCAAGTGTCGCAGCTCTTGAAGCGGGTAATTTCGGATCATTCACCGTCGCCATTGCGGGTGGTTGGGGAGGTGTCGAATTTTTCTGATCGGAAGCATTGGTATTTGTCGCTGAAGGATGATCAGAATGTGATTTCGTGTGTGATGTGGGCGAGCGCGGCGAAGAAGGCGGGCTTTGTGCCGAAGCACGGGCAGGAGGTTGTGGCGAAGGGGCGGCTGGATTATTACGGGCCACAGGGAAGGTTGCAGTTTTATATTGATTCGCTGGAGTCGGTGGGCGCCGGGGCGTTGGAGATTCAGTTTCAGAAGTTGTGTGGTGAACTTCGTGAGGCGGGATATTTTGCGGAGGAGAGGAAGAAGCGGTTGCCGGATTTTGTGAGGCATGTGGCGGTGGTGACCAGTGAGAACGGGGCGGCAGTGGCGGATGTAATTAAGACGGCGCGGCAGAGGTATGAGGGGATCAAGATTTCGGTGTTTGATGTTCGGGTGCAGGGAGCGGGGGCTGCGCCGGAGATTGCGGAGGCGGTGAATGCCTTGTCGGAGCAGCATGAGCGATTGGGATTGGATGCGATTATTTTGACGAGGGGTGGGGGTTCGCTGGAGGACTTGTGGGCGTTTAACGAGCGGGAGGTGGCGGATGCGGTCTTTGGGTGTGTGTTGCCGATTGTGGCAGCGATTGGTCATGAGACGGATACGACGATTGCGGAGTTGGTGGCTGACTTGAGGTGTTCGACGCCGACGCAGGCGGCGGGTCGGCTGGTGGCGGATGCGTCGGGTGAGGAACAGCATTTGGGGCAGTTGAGGCACCGATTGGGGTTGGCGGTGAAGAGGATGTGTGATCACGCAAGGGTGAGGTTGAATGCGGTTGCGGGCCACCCGATGTTCAGGCGACCGGAAGCACTGGTTGGGTTGCAGAGGGATCGGGTTGGGGGATTGGTGATGAGATTGGGGAGGGTGATGGGGGAGAGGCTGCATGAGGGGCGGGAACGATTGAATGGGATTCGGCAGTTGCTTGGCGGGATTGAGCCTGTGTCGCGGCTGGAGTTGGGAAGAGCGAAGGTCGCGCATTTGAAAGAGAGGTTGGCGGCGGCGATGAGCGGGCGATTGGAGAAGGGGCGGGTGATGTTGGGGGCGATGGAAAAGCAGCTCGGGGCGGTGAGTCCGACGCGGGTGTTGGAGAGGGGGTATACGTATACGACGACGGAGAATGGAGTGGTCTTACGTACGGTGGTGCAGGCAAAGGAGGAGGGGGAGATACGAACACATTTTGTGGATGGGGTTTTGGCTTCGCGGGTTGAGGGGAAAGCTAAAGCAACAGGGAGAAAAGGGAAGAAAGCTTCGGGGCGTAAAGGAAAGAGTAGCGGAGAAGGGGATGTTGGAACAAGGAAGAAAAGCAAGCCGAATGGGGCTGGGGGGAAAGCGGAATCGATTGCTCAGCCGAGTCTGTTTGAGTAGGTGGAAGGGTATATTGGGTGATGCGGAGCGTGTGTGATACGACGAGGTGGGAGTGTTGGGATAGAATGGGGTGGAGATCGAATACCACCGGGTATCTGCGAGGGCGGTGTGTCGGAATTTGATCGACGATTGTTTGACAAAAAGACTTTTGAAATGGTGAGGAGTGGCAAGACTTTATGGCCGGATTGAGAGCGATGTTGTGTCGGGGGGTTGTGGGATTGGTGGTGGTGTGTGGTGTGGCGGCGCATGGTGAGGAGGGAGAGGGTTTGAAGACGGAGGAGATGAAGAAGGCGGAGGCGCAGAAGGTCTTTGATGATTTGTTTGGGGCGGAGATGAAGCGTGCGCTAGCGACATTTACGAAGAAAGATGACGTGGCACTGGCGCGATCGATTTACCGTGCATCCGCAACGGCGAGGAATCAGCCTTATCTGATGTCGGTGTTGTCTGACGCGGTTTATACGCTTGGCGTGCGTCACCCGGACGGGTATGTGGTTGCGATTGGCGCAATGAAGAATCTGCGTCGAGCGGTTGCTGCGCGTGTGGATGAGGCGAATGACAAGATGCTTGTGTTGTATAAACGTCGCTACACCATTGCGAAAGGGAATGACCGCCAGACGATTGGGAAGGAATATTTACGAGAGTTGGTATCCGTAGGGGATAGCGCGGTCGTGCGCGACGATGAAGATCGGGCACTGGATTATTATCGTCAGGCACAGACGTTGGCTGTGAGGGTGGCTCCGAGGGATCGGGAGAAAATCAAGGGCAAGATTGATCTGGTGACGCATCGAAAGCGGTCGCGAGAGCGAATTGAGGAGACGATGATCGCGATAAGGAAAGATAAGGCGGACAAAGAAGCATTGGATGAGCTGCTGAAGTTGTATGTTGTGGAGCTGAATGATCCTGTTTCGATGAGGCGGTATTCGTTTCTGTATCCGAAGGAGGAAGTGAAGTTGATTCGATTGGCATCGAAGCATCCGATGGATTTGACGGCATACGAGTGTGGGCTTGTTGGTGACTGGTACAAGTTTAAGTTGAGTTCGGCCTCGCCGATTGGGAGGAAATCAATCATGTCACGGGCACTGGTGTATTACAATCGGTTCCTGTTGTTGCATACGGAGAGTGATCTGGCGCGAACCAGGGTTAAGTTGTCGGCAGCGCAGTTCAAGACTCAGTTGCAGAAAGCGAACGGGCCGATGATCAAGTCGCGGCATTTACGGCGAACGGATTATTGAGACAGTGATGGGGGAATTGACCTGATGGAGTAATCAGGATGCGGAATCTGGTTTGGATGTATTTTGGGACGGCCTGGATGTTGGGGATTGGGGGATGGGAGAAGAGTTTTGGGGAGAAGGAAGGGAAGAAACCCAATATTGTGATTATCCTGAGCGATGATGCGGGTTATGGTGATTTTGGTTTTATGGGGAATGGCGATTTCAAGACGCCTGCGCTGGATCAACTGGCCAAGGGAGGGGTTGTTTTCAGGCAGGCGTATGTGACGGCGAGTGTTTGCAGTCCATCGCGCGCGGGTTTTTTGTCGGGGCGGTATCAGCAGCGTTTCGGCCATGAGATGAATTTGCCGCCCAAGCCGTTGAAGGGGGATGATCCGAAGTTATTTGGATTGGCGGAGGAGGTGGAGACGCTTGGGGGAGCGATGAAGAGGCTGGGGTATCGGACGATTTGTCTGGGGAAGTGGCATTTGGGTTATGCGAAGAAGTATCATCCGAATGTGCGTGGGTTTGATGAGTTTGTGGGGTTACTTGCGGGACATCGGAGTTATTTTCCGAAGGAGAAGCATCCGCGTGGTCATGGGTTGGAGCGGAATGGGAAGGTGTTGAAAGATCCAGCGTATGTGACGGATTTTCTGGGAGAGGAGGCAGTGCGGTTTATTGAGCGAAACAAGAAGCGGAAGTTTTTTATGTATTTGAGCCTAACGGCGGTGCATGGGCCGATGCATGGGAAGGAGGGGGATTTAAAGACGTATGGGCAGATTGAGAATAAGCGACGGCGGACGCTGGCGGCGATGACGAAATCGATGGATGAGGCGGTTGGGAAGGTTGTAGGGAAATTGAAGGAGGTTGGGGTTTATGAGAATACGCTGGTGGTGTTTTTTAATGACAATGGCGGGGCTGGGGGTAACGCTTCGAGGAATGGGAAATTGAGGGGAAGGAAGGGGGATCACTTTGAGGGTGGGATTCGCGTGCCGATGGTGATGCGTTGGCCGGGCGGGTTTAAGGGTGGGGTTAAAT
>JANQQT010000099.1 GCA_028284925.1 Phycisphaeraceae bacterium
CACCCGCCCCCACCATCGACGATTGGGTCAGACCTGCCTCCATCAACCTGCCTCCAACATCCTCCACCACCCCTGCACCACTTGCCGACACCAAACTAACCCGCCTCATCTCAGGCCCGACGCGCCCCTGGGTTCTCGCGTTCGGCGGATGGCTCGTCCTCATGGGGCTTGTCCTCAACCCCAGCAACAAAATCGAATCGATTTAGCCCCCTTTCCCCACGCGACAACACCTCTCTGCAAAGGAGTCATTTCATCACCCCCTGCCAAATTCCTCCCATTTACCATTACCCCAAATACTTCTCCACCGCAGCCTTCGACTTCGCCAACCCCAGCTTCGCCGCCTTCAAAGCATCCATCTTCCAATAGTCCCGGTTAAATAACTCCAGCGACATCCAACACCCCGTCCCATTACTCGCCAGATCCTTCACTATTCGCTTGATCGGCGCCACACCATCGCCCGGCCAGACCCGGTGCGAATCGTTCATCTCCACGCGGCTCGGCTTGTCCGGATAATCATTCAAATGAAAACAATGTATCGCCTTCCGCCCCAACAACTTCAACCCTGCCGCGTCATACTTCCCTTCGTAGCTCCCTCCCTTAAACAAATGATAAACGTCCGGCAACACACACGCATCCGGATGCCCTGATGCCACACACGCATACATCGTCTGACGCAACAAGTGCAGATTCTTCGAAAAACCCCATACCTCCAACTGCGGAATCACCCCCACCTCTCGACCCGCCTCCAATAACGCAAAATACCTTTCGCCCACCGCATCCAAGTCCAACACCTTCCCCCGCGTCGCACCGGCCGGTGGCGCCGCGATGTGCGTCCCACCAATCTGCTTCAACATATCCATCTCACGCTTCGCCTGCTCTAGCGCCTTCGTTCGTCTCGCGTCTTCATCCACGATCCAGTTCGCGAACGCGATCCCGCTCACCACCTTAACACCCAAATCGCTGCACAACTTCTTCACATCCTTCAAACTCCCACCACTCTTCTTATGGTCATTCAATTTGCCCAGCCATGGCTCAATCCCTCCATACCCCGCCTTCGCCGTCACCTTGATCTCATCCACCAGGCTTAACTTCTGCCCACGAATCGTCCCCGTATTCAACGCATAGGCAAACTGCACCGCCCTGCCACCCCCACGCTTTCCATCAGCCCCAACCGCACTCGACGAGGAACACGCTCCCATCCCCCCTGCGATACCCGCCAACACACCCGCCTTCGCAGCACCCTCTAGTACCTCTCGCCTGGTCGTCTCACTTCGCATTACTGTGTCCTTCCTGCTAATCAGTCATATCCAAAAACGTCCGCCTCATCCGAAGCCATCCAATCATCCCCACCCACCTGACCCGACACACCGACCCGATAGAATAACCGCTCTATGCCCAAACAGGAACACATTCTTGCAATTGAGACCTCCTCTCCCATCGCGAGCGTATCCCTCGCAGATGAAGATTCCATCATCCAAACTATTACCCTCAACGAACAAAAACGCCACGCCGTCGAACTCATCCCCACAATTCAATCCCTTTTCCAAAATCACAACCTTTCTCCCGCAGACCTCACCCAGATCTACATCTCCCACGGCCCCGGCTCCTTCACAGGCCTCCGCATAGGAATCGCCACCGCAAAAACGCTCGCCCATACACTCAAAGCCAAACTTCTCCCCGTCCCCACCCTTGAAGTCGTCGCCCGGAACGCCTCAACGGAACATCCACACGTCGCCGTTTGTCTCAATGCCAAACGCGGCCAATGCTTCTCCGCCATCTACGCCTGTCAAAACAACACTTGGGTACCAACCCTCACCCCATCCCTCCTCTCCCCCGCCGAACTACTCGAAGCCCACCATTCAGCAAACACCCAAACCACGCCCCTCGCTATCCTCGGCGACCACCTCCCCGACCACCCCTGGCCCGACCACATCACTATCCTCCCCCCCGACCTCGCCATCCCCCACTCCGCCACCGTCTACCAACTCGGCTGCGCATTGGCCGCCAAAAACAAATTCATCCCTCCCCTCAAACTCACCCCCCACTACATCCGCCTCCCCGAAGCCGAAGAAATCTGGCAGGCCAAACACGCCGCAAAATAACAATTACACATCCCTCATACCTCGCTCATCCGCTAAATTACGCAAACATTAACCCACCCAAGCCAAGAGGATCATCAAATGTCTAACCCCATCGCCCCCCTCAAACTACTCCTGTCAACCCTGCTCCTTTCGTTCAGCACAGTCGCGCACGCCGACATCAAACTCCACTCGCTCTTCTCAAGCAACATGGTCATCCAGCAAGGCAAATCCCAAGCCGTCTGGGGCACCTCCGACCCCGACGAGCACATCCACATCATCATCACTCACATGAACGCCAAAGGCAAGACCTTCACCAAGACCTTTGCCAAAGGTACGCCAGAAGGCACATTCTCCTTCCGCCTCCCACCCTACAAAGCCAACGACCAACTCTCCATCAAACTCTCCGGCAAAAACTCCATCACCCTCAACAACATCCTCGTCGGCGAAGTCTGGATTTGCTCAGGCCAATCCAATATGGGCTGGTCCGTCACACGCTCCAAGAACCCCAAAGCCGAAATCGCCGCAGCCAAATATCCCCGCATTCGCCTCTTCAAAGTTCCACTCAAAACCGCCGACACGCCTCAAAAGAACGTCAACGCAAAATGGGTCGAATGCTCCCCGAACAACATCCCCAACTTCTCCGCCGTCGCGTACTTCTTTGGCCGACATTTACACAAAAACCTCAACATCCCCATAGGCCTCATTCAGACCGCATGGGGTGGCACACGATCCGAAGCATGGACCTCCCACAAAGCGCTCGTCAAAGATCCCACCGCCGCCCCCCTTCTTAAATGGTGGGACCAGCGCATCGCCACCTTCGACCCGCAAAAAACACTAGCCCGGTACCAAAAAGCAATCGCACGCTGGAAATCCCTCGCCGCCAAAGCCAAGGCAGCCGGTAAACGCGCCCCGCGCCGCCCCCGTCCTCTCGCAAACCCCGCACTCGATCGGCATCGCCCCGCCAATCTTTACAACGCCATGATTGCTCCGCTCCTCGGCTACCAGTTCCAGGGCGCCATCTGGTATCAGGGCGAATCCAATGTCAGTCGCGCCAAACAATACAAATCCATCTTCCCCACCATGATCAAAAATTGGCGAAAGGATTTCAATAACCCCAACTTCCCCTTCCTCTTCGTCCAACTCGCCCCTTTCCGCTACGGCAGGCACAACCCCGCCGCCCTCGCCGAACTCTGGGAAGCACAACTCCACACACTCAAGACACTTCCCAATACCGGCATGGCCGTCACCACCGATATCGGAAACACCAGAGACATCCACCCCAAAAACAAACAGGATGTCGGCAAACGCCTCGCACTCTGGGCACTCGCCAAAACCTACAACAAACCCATCACCCCCTCAGGCCCCATCTACAAATCCATGAAAGTCGAAGGTTCCAAAATCCGAATCACCTTCGACCACGCAAAATCCCTCAAGTCATCCAATGGCAAGTCGCTTACCCATTTCACCATCGCAGGCGATGACAACCAATTCCTCACCGCAACCGCCACAATCGATGGCTCCACCATCATCGTCCACAATACCAAAGTCACCTCCCCCAAATCCGTCCGCTTCGCATGGACCGACACCGCCAAACCCAACCTCACCAACCAGGCCAACCTCCCCGCATCGCCGTTCCGAACAGACAATCTCCCCATGATTACCAGACACCAGGTCACACCATAGAACCATGCCAGGCCCCGAACGAACAAACCGAATCATCCAGCGATCTCCTTGGATCATCACGTGGATCGTAATCGGTGCATTGACCGCTTTATTCGGCTTCGCCCTCGCCCCAACAATCAGCAACTTACCCTTCCACCTCCTCCACGCCCCAACCTGGCTACTCACCCTCACATTCTTCGACCCCCTCGCCGAAGAAACCTCCAAAGACACCATCTTCACCGCAATCTCCATCGTCGGCGCATGCCTCTACGGCCTCTACGCCAGCCAAATCACACAACGCAAAACTGAAAAATCCAAAAAAGTCACTTTCACCATCATCGCCGCAACACACCTAGTCCTCACACTCATCTTGCTTGTTTACCCTTGATATTCACCAGCCAGGCGTCCCGCCACTCGCCGTTAATTCATGTGAATCCCTATGAACGTAATTTACTCAAGTTACAGTCCAATAAAACGCCCTATCCCAACCAAAGAAAACTATAAGCCCTTGAAATTAAACAACTTCCACAAATTGTCCTTGCATGGCACGCCCGCCCCATTGTAAAATAGAGTACAACAATACACCCCGGCATCTCATCCATACTAACGATGCCCCTTAGGTGACCTGATGGAGAGAAAGATCACACACCTATTACGTCGTATCACCCTCGTACCCCTTGCGGTAGTGCTGCCTCTCACCCTCACGTCCCACGCAATCTCCGCCTCCACCCTGGTTAACTTTGACACGCTCCCCCAGGATCTCCCCGCCTCATCCATCCTCAATACCAAACACCCCAAGCTGCACTACATCCAAACCCACCTCTCCGACAAAGCCATACTTAAACTCATCGACCTTATCGAAACCAACCCCGACCACCTGCCCATTCCCTCCGCTCTTTCCTTTTACGACCCTTCCAAGCACGCCATCGAAATCATTGCTGACCAGGGCATCATCTATCACTTCGACATCGTGGACAAAGAAAAGAAAACCCTAGTCGACTTTCGCCCACCCCCAAGCCACCTCATCATTGCCGACCGTCCGCGCCCCAAATCCGATAAACCCGCACCACAACCAAAATCGAAACACGAAAATGACCTCCTCCCCATTCCCCCATTCAAGGTCGAACTCTTCATCAACCCCGATGAACTGGCAGACGAACTCACCCGCTCCTTCGACTTCGACCCCGATGAACCCCAACCCCTCCCTGAAAATTCCAACCGCATCGCCGTCTTCCACGAAACCCTCAACGCTGTCAACCTTCCCTACGCCATACAGGTAGATTCCTTCAACACACCCACCAATCACGCCCTCAACACCGGCACACTTCAAAACACACTCTCCCAGTTCGCCCACGCCAACCAGCAACCGGTGTTCGAAGACTTCAACAAGGGTATCCGCTACTACCACTTCCAACCGTACCCTCAATCCATTCCCACAACACGATCCTTAACACTTACCGATCAACCTACTCCCTCACCGCCTCCTCCACCCAAATGCGAAAACCAAACCCTCCTCGCCTTTACAAAATTCGACGAACCATCCATCAACGCCCGATCCCAATCTAACCCAGCCAACGAACTAGGCTTCCACCTCGAAGGCGATGCGGACCTTATCGGCGTCAACCAAAACCGTCAATACCAAATCAATAACGTCACTTCCTCTGCCCCAGCCGACTTCGATCACCCCAACCCCCTCGCCACCACCGGCTTCAGACTCACATTCGACACCATCGATCTCACGTCCTACATCGATGCCCACATCGATCTCGAATTCCTCGCAGTCACAACCGATAACCATCTCTTCAGCGCAACCTCCGACGACTTCGACTTTATCCGAATCTCCCTGCTACTTGACGACGGCACAATCCTCCCCCTCACAGACCCAACCGGCGACGGCGTCCTCGACGGCATCGAACTCAATGACCTCCTCCTCACCGCCGACGACCAGAACAACCGCATAACATCATTAATAACCCTTTGGACCGCCATTCCCGATTCCGCCAACTCCGCCACACTCATCATCGAGGGTGACAACAACTCTACCTACGAAAACTTCTTCATAGACAACATCCACCTCTGCGCCACGCCACACACTCCCGATCCGGATGACCCCGAAGAACCCATCATTCCCGAACCCGCAAGTATTATCCTGCTATCCACCTCGTTCGCGCTTCTCCCCCGCCGGAAGCCACGACCATCAGTTCACTGATTGATTACGACCTCTCTCAAAACGCTCTCTCAACCTCATCACAACCCGAATTCACCCAGTCATCAAAAAACCGCCAATTCAATGTCAGCAGCCACTTCCTAACTCAATACCCCACACCCTGCCGATAAACACCCAAACCTCTTCTATTTCAGTTATCCTTTCCTAAATCGGCCATGATCAAAAAATTCCACAACCTCCTCCACCGACAAACCAACCCCAACTCTCTCGCCGTCTTCCGCATCTCCTTCGGCTTCATCGTCGCACTCACTGTCCTCGAATGGATCATCCCTCGAGCCAACGGCAAAACAAGCCTTCAAATCTTCTTCACCGACCCTGGCATTCTCTTCCCATATCCCTTCTTCGAATGGATCACACCAACCTCACTCCCCATGCTTAACGCCATCGCATGGACCTGCATCGTCGCATCCCTCTGCCTCGCCCTCGGCATGCTAACCCGAATCGCCGCCACCATCGTATTCCTGACATGGACTTACCTCTTCCTCCTGGACCAATCCCAATACAACAATCACTATTACCTTCAGTCTCTCATCGCGTTCGTCCTCATATTCTCCCCCTCATCCTCTGTCTGGTCACTCGACGCCCTGATACGCAACCGAAATGCCAAGCCCGATGCCTCGCTGCCACTCATCCCCTTCGCCCCCATCTTCGCACTCCGTGCACAACTTACTTTCGTCTATGTCTTCGGCGCAGTCGTTAAACTAAACTCCGACTGGCTCATACACGCCCAGCCCGTCAAAATCTTTCTTCAAAACTCCACCGCTGCAAAAATATCCCCACTTGCCAACTCCGACGTCGTCGCCTACTTCATCGCGTACACAGGCGTACTTTTCGATTTCCTCATCGCCCCCCTGCTCCTTATCCCACGCACACGCATCCTCGCCGTCTTCCTCCTCCTCGCCTTCCACGGCATCAATCATTTCTTCCTCTTCACCGACATCGGCTACTACCCCCTACTCGGCATCCTCGCCTCCACCATCTTCCTCGAACCCAACTGGCCCAACCGTGTCCACAAATTCCTGAAACTCAAAAAGTTCTCACAACCAAACCTTAAATACCTCATCGCAGGCTTCATCCTCCTGCCACCCATAGGAGCAGCCCTCGGCTGGAGAGCCAAATCCACCGCCAGTTTTCAATCCCCAACAAAACCCTCATCCCCATTAATGACCGCGTTCATTCTCATTTTTCTCATCCTCCAAACGCTCATTCCGCTCCGCCACTACTTAATTCCCGGCGACGCTGCATGGTCACATGAGGGAGACTACTTCTCATGGCGAATGAAAGCATCCGCAAAGACCGCCGTTTATACTGCGTTCATGATCGACGACCCCATCGCCGCAAAACCCCTTCTAGAAAAAAGTAATCCAACCACCCTCTTTTACAACCTCCATTCACAATCCGCTGACTTCAAAAGACTCCCTACTCTCTTCGCCACCGTCGAACCCATCATCGGATCACGACTCATCTACAACCCCCAGTCATCCCTCTCTCAATCCGATCCCATTTTCTTCGGCTCGCCCTACACCGCCCAATCACGAATCAAACGTCACTGGCGCAATGAATTCGATTCATCCCCAACCTTTGCAGTTACGACTTCGCGCAAACAAGTCTTCAACACACTACTCACAAAATTCTCCGCCTTTCCCGATACGACTCCCCAAATGATCATTTACCTCAAAAACATTCTTAAGCTCTCAGAACTGCTCAGTACCCCCCAAACTGACCTCCTGAAACTAAAATCCATCACCGCAAACCTGCGAAACAACCTCCAGGCGCTCTTGCAAACCATCGCTCGGAAAAAACTCGCAAAACACCAAAGTCTGGCTATCCAGCACCTCGCCGAACTTCCCCCTCTTGCTCTCACAGGCTCGCTGCCATCCAACAAGAATTTCCTTATCATCATGGACCCCAAATTCAAACCCTCCCCTGACTCACTCATCCCAAATCCCGAAAAGAAACGCACGAAACATGCAGTCATCGACCTCCATGTCGCCCTGACCCCCGACTTCCTTCGGCTTCCGCAGTCACTTCCCACCATCACCTACGACAAGAAACTGACGTTCTTCTACAACCATATTCACGAATCCGATGCCCTCGCCGCCCCCCAAATTCGCGTTATAGGCGCCCGCCCAAATATCACGCGTCTGTTCGCTCGCCACATCGCGCGCCAATACCACCAAATCCACGCTAGAACGCCCAAAATCTACGTCTTCACCTACGTCACACTCAACCAACACCCCACACAACCCCTCGTCGATCCCGCCGTCGATCTGGCCGCCTCCCCTTACCATCATCTAAGCCACAATCCCTGGATTCTGCCCCACAATCCCACTTATCTACCAAACTGAGTCCTATTCACAATCAACTTCCAAACACCTGCCCCACGACCGCTGCGCTCTGCGTCCAGACACCTCAATTGCTCCGGCCAACGACTACTTCACACCCGATAACCCACATCTTAACAAAAGATATTCGATTTTTATGAACACTTAAACCCTGTAATATCAACACATTATAAACAACATTAAATTTTTTCCCATTTTCCTCTTGGCGCACGCTACCGCTTTCGTTTACAATCTCGAGAGCTTAGGAATATCCTCATCAGCAGGACATTTCTAGGAATCCTAAACCCCGTTCTTTAGACAGGGTTAAAGGATTGAGAAAAAACAGGCAAGAAGAAAAACGCAATTTAAAAAACAGGCTACCACCAGAAAAAAAACACCCGATGTCACGCTGTGCATTATCCTTTCCGCGTCACATCAACAGGATGAAATGAGAAAAAAACAGGTAGCTGTCGCGTTCGTACCCGTTGTGCCTTCGCGACAAGGCGGATGAAAAGGACAGGAAAAAAACACCCCGCCACAACATGCTTGAAAAGGATTGAAAAAAACAAAGGTCAAGGTGCCGATGCGCATGATGCGCTCCCTCTGCACCAAAACACAGGGCAAGATCTCTTTCGATCAAAAGGACCCGTAACTTTCGAAAGGTGAAAGGAATGAGGAAAAACCGTAGACGCAAACTTCTGCTAACCTTGGCAGCGCTTGCCGTGGGATTCTTCGGATCCCCCGAAAAAGCCGAAGCCACCAGCCTGCTCACAGCCGATGCGACTTGGCAGGTCTATCAACCGCTTATCGGGGACGACCCCAGTGCCAACATAGCGGGTTTCGATGCGCAGTGGAATCAGATCAACCCCGACCCGGCGATTGCAGCCTTATTCTCCGCGCCTCAGGCAGGCCCATTCTCCTACGGCAACGTCGATGGGATCACTGGCGGAACGGCATTGACGCTACCCGCCAGTGGCGATCGCTTTGCAACCGTGTATCTCCGCACAACATTTACGGTCCCCAATGACGCCGATGTCGCCAACCTCGTCAATGCCAACATGGTCGTCGATGATGGCGCCATCATCTGGGTTGATGGTGTTCAATACGCTACTCCCAACTGTGATAACTGCGGCACATTCGGTACACCCTCTGATGGTGTTGGATCGGAAGCCCTTCAAAATATCACCGGCCTGCCCGCACTCTCCGCAGGTACTCACACCATCGCCGTTGCACTTCACAATCAAGCTGATGACAGCTCGGACTTGGGCTTCCAGCTCGCCCTGAACAACGATGGTGCTCCTCCCCCACCGCCCCCTTTAGCGAAAATTGCCTTCAACGGATCTCACACTGAGAATTTCGACTCTATGGGTAATACCCTCAACGCGCCCAATGGATGGGGTGTCGCGTATGACCGCACCATCAACGCCCCCACCACTATACCGGCCGTGACCAACCAGACCGTCAATGAGCTTTCTAATGGGTCGGCAGACATCAGCAACACCGCTAACTTCGGCCTTACCGACGATCCCGATCGATCAATCGGTTCTCGACCCACAGGTAACCCCGATCCATTCCTGGTGCTTGACGCCCACTTTGAGAACGACACAGGCGCCGCGATCGATGGTGGCATCAATGTTCAGTATGATGTCGAACACTGGCGCGGCGGCAGTGCCGGCACAGGCACGATTACCTTCCTCTTCTCCACAGACGGAACCACGTGGACGGAAATCCCCGCCTTGAACGCCGGCGACATCGCCGCAACCGATGGTGCTGCTCAGCTTGATGGTAACGTGGCCCCCAACCGTCAGACCATTGCGGGTACGATTGACGTCTCCGGAACTCCCATCGCCGATGGTGATCCGTTCTGGCTTCGCTGGACCGATGAAGACGGCCCCGCTGGTGGCGGCGACAAGTCACAATCCATCGATAACGTCTCGGTTACCATCGGTGAGCCACCCCCGCCACCTCCCCCTCCTCCGCCACCGCCGCCACAGGACAAACCCGATGCAGATCACTTCACGATCTTCGCGGAACCTGACACCGGCAGCCTGAACTACGTCGCTGGCACAAATCCATTCCCCGATGACGACATCAATGACATGGAGTCCTTCGAACTCGGTTTCACCACCGTCGGCAACATCGAAGGTACGGGCGGCGTAACCGGCACAGATGACTTCCACGTCAACAACGTCGGTGGCGACAACACCGATGCCGAAGGCGACCCCATCATCGAGTTTACAACCGACCCAGTTGTCTTGAATTCCGATCCCAATGCCACCGGCGTCGAAGTCGTCGGCACGGCAACCGTGTCTATCGATCTCAAGACGTTTGAGTCCTCAGGTGGATCCGACTTTGAACCTGAGGACGAATTGACCATCGGTGTCGAATTCGTCGATAATATTGCTGGAAACCCCTTTGTCACGACGGAGTTGATATTCCAGGGTGCCGGACAAGACCTGAAGGATTTCCAGGTCGACAACAACATCGGCGATGATGGAAGCGGCGACTTCGTAACTCTTACCGAAGTTTTTGACCTCTTCGATTCATCGGCGGAATTCCGACTCTTCATCATCGCGTCAAACGACTCGGGCTCCGAACACTTCGTGTTCGATAATATCCTGATCGATGTTGATTTGGACGATGATCCACCGCCACCGCCACCACCGCCGATCCCCGAACCTGCCACGTTGGGTCTCATGACCATCGCAGGTCTGGCGTTTACCCGCCGTCGGCGCAACGCTTGACACCTATCGAAGGAATCTTACCTTTGACCTTTGGCCCGCATGCCAACGCATGCGGGCCTTTTTTCTTTCCCTCTGAAAGCCGTCAACATCAATCTAAACTTTCTCACAAAAACTTGACATTTTTCCAACTTTTCTCTTGGCGCACTATTTCCCATTTGTTACATTGCACTCGTCATACAAACAGCCATATCCCAAATCATTGAAGCATACATGTCTCGCCTCGGTTAGAGGTTAAAGAAAATTCAGTTAGTGCGACTGGAAAAACAGGCTAGAAAAAAGACAACACTTTAAACAACAGACTGTCAACTGAACAAACATAATTTGTTCCGTCGTATTCTCTTGGCACGTGCCAGCAATGGAGAATACGCAAGATCGGTTGCGGTCGCGCAAGCACAGGACAGCTTGTAAACAGAATGGAAGAAAAGGACGGAATAGGAATTATTCACAAACATCCGTGCAATAGATTGAGAAAACTAGTCAACGTGCAGGCACGCTGAAATTGCGCGTGTGCACTGAAACCGGAATCATGATCCATTCGATCATGCATCTCGAAACACTCGAAAGGTGAAAGGAAAATGAGAAAAACGCGCAGACGCAAACTTTTGCTTACACTAGCTGCTCTCGCAGTGGGATTCCTCGGATCACCCAAAACAACAAACGCCACAGACCTCATCAACATCGATGATGTCTGGGAAGTCTATGAACCAACACTCGCCGAGAACCCCAGCGTGAATGTCCCCGATTTCGACCTGCTGTGGAATCTGGGACCCATTCCATTTGACGGCGTCACCTTCACACCTGAGGCTGGACCATTCTCCTACGGTGGCGTCGATGGAATCACCGGTGGCTTCCCTCTCACACAACCCCCAAGTGGTGATCGCCTCGCTACCGTCTACCTCAGACGAACATTCACCGTCCCCAATGATGCCGACGTCGCAAACACTGTCACCGCCGAACTCGTCGTGGACGACGGTGCCGTCATCTGGATAGATGGAGTCCGTTACGCAACACCCAACTGCGTAAACTGCGGTGTATTTGGAACACCCTCCGATAACACCGGCGTTGAAAACCTTCAAACCATCACCGGACTCCCCGCCCTCACACCAGGCGACCACTTCATCGGCGTCGAAATCCATAACACCAATGCAACCAGTTCGGATATCGGATTCCAACTCCGGCTGCATAACACACCGCCTCCACCTCCTCCACCTCCTCTTACCGCCGTCGCCTTTGACGGTGACTATACCGAAAACTTCGACTCCATGGGCGATACCCTCAACGCACCCAATGGTTGGGGGGTCGACTACAACTCTGATGGCATAAACCAACCCGCCGTCACCAACCAGACCGTCAGCACAATCTCTGACGGCTCAACTCAAAACAACAACTCTGTCAACTTTGGCGTCACAGGCGACTCCGACCGAGCCATCGGCTCAAGGCCCACCGGAAATCCAGATCCCTTCCTAATCCTCGACGGTAACTTCTTCAACGATACGGGAGGCGAGATTGATGGTCTCAACGTTCAATATGATGTAGAACACTGGCGCAGTGGGGCTGCCGGAAGCGATGTCATTACATTCCTGTACTCACTCGATGGCACTACCTGGACTGTAGTCTCCGAACTCAATGCTCCCAACATCCCCGCCACCGATGGTGCTGATGTCGGTATTAACGGCAACCAGGATCCTAATCGTGCCACCGTCGCCGGCGTGATCGACCTCTCCGCAAACCCCATCGCCGACGGCGCCCCATTCTGGCTCCGATGGACCGACGACGACAACTCCGGAACAGACAAAAACGTCGCCATTGACAATGTCATGCTCACCATCGGCGAACCGCCGCCGCCACCACCACCACCACCGCCGCCGCCGCCACAAGTTAAACCCGATGCCCCGTTCTTTACCATCTTTGCCGAGCCTGACACCAACAGTACCAACTACGTCGCTGGTACCAACCCCTTCCCCGACGACACTCCCGAAGACGGTGAATCGCACGAACTCGGATTCGAAACCATCGGAAATCTCGAAGGTTTAGGAGGCGTCACCGCAAACGACGAATTCCATATCAACAACGTCGGAACGGACCATGACGACGGCAATGGAAATCCTCTCTTTGAATTTCGTACAGATCCCATCGAATTCGCTCAAGATCCCAATGGCACAGGCAAGGTTGTCAATATCATCAAGGTCGAAATTGACCTCAACGTGTTTGAAAATTCAGGTGGGTCCGACTTTGAGGAGGTCGACTCACTCGTGATAGGCGTCGAATTCACCGAAGATATCGCTGGCGTACCATTCATCGCAACTGAAGTGATGTTCCAGGCCAACGGCCAGGGACTCAAGGACTTCCAACTCGATAACGGCATCGCTGACGACGGCACTGGCGGACCCGTAACACTCACCGCCTTTTTCGATATCTTTGATACGACTGATAACGTTCGTCTATTCATCATTGCCTCAAACGATTCAGGTTCCGAACACTTCGTATTCGACAATATACTCATCACCCCCAACATACCCGAACCAGCTTCACTAGGCATAACTACCATTGCCGGACTGGCCCTTATTCGACGTAAACGACACAGGTAACAATCCGGACAATAACCTCATGTGAATATAAGGCCCGCATGCCCCGAACATGCGGGCCTTTTTTCCAATCAATCCCACTCGACAAACCTTTCTTAACCATTCACCAAGATTTTCCTTGCAATTCCTTCACCAAAAACTATACTAGCCGCCGAGAAAAAAAGAGTCCGGCCAACACGTTATATGCCTACTCGCAAGGTGAAAAGAATGAAAAAAGACACACGTTATCGTCTGCGCACACTCCCCTTTGTCGCACTTGCCCTGATTCTTCTCCATTCCACTTCACACGCCGGAGTACTGCTGCAGCCAACCGAAACGTGGCAGGTATATCAACCAACGCTCGCCGACGACCCCTCATCCAATATCCCCAACTTTGATGATCTCTGGAAAGCCCCCGGTATGCCCAACATTCCCGGAGTAGACTTTACCTTGCTTCCAGGAATCTACGCGTACGGAAACGTCAACGGAATCCCCAACGCCACGCAACTTAACGAACCACCGGATGGCGACAGACTCGCAACGGTATACTTCCGAACAACATTCTCAGTCCCCGATAATGCAGATGCCGCAAACCCCGTCAACGCAGAATTCGTCATCGACGATGGAGCAATCATCTGGATCAATGGCGAACGCTATGCCAGCCCAAACTGTAATGGGTGCGGCGCATTTGGTACACCTTCCGACGATGTCGGATCCGAAGCACTTCAGACTTTAACCGGATTACCCCCTCTGTCACCTGGATTACACACCATCGCCGTAGAGGTCCATAACGTCAGTCCGACAAGTTCTGATCTCGGATTTTCGCTTTTCCTCGAAAACAATACGCCGCCACCACCACCAGACCCCCTAATACCAATCTCATTCACCGGCCAATACGACCAGAACTTCGATTCCATAGGCAACACCCTAGTCACGCCTCAGGGCTGGGGGGTCGACTACAACCCCAATCCCCCCAACCAACCCGTCACAAATAACCGCGACCTCGCCGGAATCGGCGGTGTATTTACGGACGTGGAAGGCCCTGTAAACACAGGCCTCGATGGCGACATGGATCGATCCATCGGCTCACGACCAACCGGCACACCCGACCCATTCTTCATCCTCGACGCTCACTTCGTCAACGATACCGGCTCCAGAATCGACAACTCCATAATCGTCTCCTACGACGTCGAACACTGGTCTACCGGTGGCCAGGAAACCGACATCATCACCTTCCTCTTTTCGACCGACGGAACAAACTGGATCGCCCTTCCGGCACTCTCCGCCGGCCCCATCCCCGCCACCAACCAGACGGGTGGCCCCTTCAACATCGAACCCCTTAACGGCAATGAACCTGAAAACCGACAAACGATTGTCGGAAATATTGACCTCTCCCAAACACCTCTCGAACCCGGCGCAAGATTCTTCCTCAGATGGTCAGACGAAGACGGCCCCGGCAACGGCTTCGATAAATTCCAGGCCATCGATAACGTCTCACTCTTCGTGGACAGCTTCCCACCTCCACCGGGCCCCGATGTCCCCGATGTCGAATTCTTTACCCTTTTCGCCGAAACACAAACGGGCGAAACATCCTACACCGCAGGCACACGAAACTTCCCCGGACAGCCTTCACCTCTCGAATTTGGCTTCACCACCACAGGCGATGGAAACACGTTCGGTATCAACCCATTCGGTGAATTCGAAATCAGCAACCTCAACTCCGCCTCCGCATCCGACGGCGCCACCTTTGTCACTGATGAGCTATTCGTCGAACTGTCGCTGGGCGGAACGGCTGACATCACCATCGACCTCAAAATATTCGAATCTTCCGTCGCCTCCGATTTCGAATCCGCTGACTTTTTCCGAATCGAAATGGAAGTCACCGAACGATCAGATGGCGACCTTCTTTCAACCTCCACGGTCGAGATCCTCGAACTCCTCGGCGGAGAAAATTCACCCCTCAAACAATTTCAGATTGACAACTTCATTAACGATGATGGTTCTGGCGAGTTTGCAAAAGTCACACATCAACTCAACCTCTCGCCCAATACCGTCTCCCTACGACTCGTCATCACCGCCTCCAATGACTCCGGCTCAGAGCACTTCATCTTCGACAACATCCTCATCGACATCACGCCGGTCATCCCGGAACCTACCGCCATCGCATTCATCTCTCTCACCACCCTCACCCTCATCCGCCCACGCAAATACGCTTGAACCCAGGCATCCATCGACAAGCCCATAAGCCCTATGTCTCCTCGACATGGACCTTTATCATTACAAGCCCTTCCCAACATTGCCTCCCCACCCCGCCATCCCCTACCATCCCCAC
>JANQQT010000109.1 GCA_028284925.1 Phycisphaeraceae bacterium
ACCCCCCATGCGCACCAAACCTTCGCCAAATCACCCCCCTTCCCCTAACCCCTTAAACTTCAACAACTTACACCACACCCCACACCTGCCCTGACAAGGCCGCCCCGAATTCCGGGGGCGCACAAATGATTCGTGATTCGACACAAAAACACCCCAAAAAACACACTTTCGCCCCATTTACACCCCAAAAAGAACCTCATTTTTTCCAGTTCACCCCATTTCGAACCCCTTTTTTCACCCCCCTATGCCTACGCCGCATGACGCCTCACCACAACCTTTCGCCCGCCGGACATCGCCGCCAGCGCATCCTCCGCCCGCTGCGTATACATCTCCATCACCCGCATCCGCTCGTCATACGCCCCCACACGATCCCGCGCACTCGCACTCATCCCGTGCAATCGCCGCGCCGCCAACACCTCTCCCTCCACCACCGGCTCAATCCCCATCCCCAGCAGCCTGCACATAAACTCAAAATCAAACTGATAATGCAGCATATCCTCAAATACCCCCATCCGCTCAAATACCCCCGACCGCCAGAAACTCGCCTGTTGCGGCAATATGTACTTCGGATGCATCATGTAGTCCGCCAGATCCTCCGGCTTCCGGTGCGCCGGCTTGGCCAACACCCGATCATCCTCATCAATCCGCATACAACCACCCACCAGCCATTCCACCCCCTCATCCCGCGAAAACCGCTCCGCAACACGATCCAACGCAAACGGCATATACAAATCATCACTCGCCAGATACGCAAATATATCCCCCGTCGCGTGCCGCATCGCCTTGTTTATCGCCTCCGCCTGCCCCCCGTCATGCGTACTCACCCACCACGTCAAATGCTTCTGATACCGCTTGATCACATCCGTACTGCCATCACACGACCCCCCGTCAACGACAATATACTCCAGGTTGTCATAACCCTGATCCAACACACTGCATATCGTGCGTTCCAAAAACCGAACCTGGTTAAAACTCGGCGTCACAACCGTAATCCGCGGCAATGCATCCAACATCAACGGCCTCTTTCCTGACTGGCGCCGGGCACAACTTCCGGCTGGGAATTCCCCGAATAACGCCCGGGGGGAGGATTCACCAAAACAAAACAACCCTGATCGTTACAATCACTACAATCGATACCTCCCTTATCGTGTACACCCTCTTCTGACTTTACACCACGCTCAACCCCACTTATCCGGACATCCCACAGTTCCGATACCTCCGGATTCCACCTGATTACAGCCGGTTCCCGGACTATCATTCCTAACTCAAACACCCCACAACCTCCCGAGCCGCACCATGTCCACGCCCCCGGAAACCAACACGCTTCCCCACTCAACCGAATCGCCCTCTTCTCCCGCACTCCCAGCAAATTCCGGCGATTCCAAGCCGCAATCGCCGCTCTCCCTCACCCAACGCCCTCGACGCAACCGTGCCACTGAAGCGGTCCGATCCCTCATTCGTGAGACCTCCATCAATCCCTCCAACCTCATCTACCCCCTGTTTGTCCACGCCGGTTCAGACGACCAGCCCATCGACGCCATGCCCGGCTGCAAACGCTGGTCTCCCGCGGGAATTCTCACGGAAATCGCCCGCGCCCACACACTCGGTATCAACGCCATCATCCTCTTTCCCGCCATCGAGGATGCTCTTAAAAACCCCACGGCCGATGAGGCTTGGAACCCAGAAGGTCTCATTCCCAACATTATCCAATCCATCAAATATGAATTCCCACAAGTCCTTGTCATTACAGATGTTGCACTCGACCCCTACAACAGCGATGGTCACGATGGCGTCGTCGACCCCGATGGCACAATCCTCAACGACACCACCGTCGCCATCCTTGTCAAACAGGCTCTGGCCCACGCCCAAGCCGGCGCCGACATCGTCGCCCCCAGCGACATGATGGATGGCCGTATCGGCGCCATTCGTGCCGCTCTCGATGCCGAAAACTTCACCAGTACCGCTATCATGTCCTACACCGCCAAATACGCCTCAGCCTACTACGGCCCGTTCCGCGGCGCACTAGATTCCGCCCCCAAATCAGGCGATAAGAAAACCTACCAGATGGACCCGGCCAACGCCCGCGAAGCAATCCGCGAACTCCAGCTCGATGCCTCCGAAGGCGCTGACATCATTATGGTCAAACCCGCCGGCCCCTACCTTGATGTCATCCACCGACTCCGTCAACAGACCACGCTCCCCGTTGCCGCATACCAGGTCAGTGGTGAATATGTCATGATCAAGACTGCCGCCGCCGGAGGTTACCTCAATGAGGACAAACTCATCCTTGAATCCCTCCTTGGCATTCGTCGCGCCGGAGCGGACATGATCCTCACCTATTTCGCACCCCGCGCCGCCGAACTCATGCAAAACTGAACCCCGACCATAAGCCCTTTACAAACAAGCAATTACGTTATCACGGAACAAACCATGACACGCATCCTCACCTCACCCCTGACTTGGCTGATAACCGCAATGGTCTGGGTTTATCGAGGCACGCTCGGCCTGTTCATGTCCGGCCACTGCAAATTCCACCCCACATGCAGCCAGTACATGCTCGACGCCGTCCATAAACACGGTCCCATCCGCGGATGCTGGCAAGGTTGCAAACGCCTTTGCAGATGCCACCCCTTCTCCAAAGGCGGACACGACCCGGCCTAACCCCCCCGGAAGTTTTCCGCAAGGAAACTCAACCTCGAAATCACGCATCAAGAGCCTCCATTCCGGGTACAGAACGCCGTTACCAACGATTATCTATCCACCCGTTCCACGGACTACAATCCCACATGCAGAAAACCGAAAACGGCCTAATCGTCATCGCCTGCGACTTCACCGGCATCGAATGGGATGAACACATTCCCATGATCGAAGGCCACAGAGGCTCGGTCATCTGCCTCGAAGCCCTCAAAATGGCGATCGACGGTATGGCAGATGCCTCAGAAGCATTCGACTGTACCCTCTGCCTTCGCCATACAGAAACCGGTTCCAAAGCATGGCGTCACCCGGATCCCCCTGCTACCGCCAATCCTCACGCCATCGTCTGCGAGGACTGCATCCGGCAGGCCGACAGAGCATTTTCCAAAGACCCCGATACCGATTATGTTCGACGCATCCCCCCTACCGATCGCTGGCGATAGACCACCTCCACCTTCGCCCGGCGACAAAAAATCTGCGATAAAACACCGTTTGACGATCGAAATCGCCTATTTGCAACTGTTTTGGAGGTATTTATGCCCTACCCGCCAACAGCCACGGGACACATCGCACGTAGCAGCTCGCTGAACTGACCCGGGTTGAAATTCCCTTTCACCAGCCCCGCCTCCGTCACGGCCTTCGGCATGCCATACACTACACAACTGCCATGATCCTGCGCCAGAATCGTCGCTCCCTTGCCTTGAAGCTCCCGACCGCCCTCCAACCCATCCTTACCCATCCCTGTCAATACGATTGCCAAAACGCGCTTACCCAGACTTTCGGCTGCCGACGCAAACAACACATCTACAGACGGCTTATAGAGCGCATCCTCGGGGTTATCCGTATTGAATACCGTTGCCTCGGTGGAACCACGTTTCTTGATCTCCGCATGCGTGCCTCCCTGCGCCAAATAGGCACATCCGGGCTTCAGGATATGCGAGCCCTCAATCTGTTCAACACCAATATGGCACATTCCGTCCAGTCGATCCGCCATCGTCTTGGTAAACATTGGCGGCATGTGTTGCGCGATCACGATGGGCAATGGGAATGACGCAGGTAACTGAGTCAGTATCCCTTCCAACACTGGCGGTGCGCCCGTACTTGCGCCTATGACCACCGTATCAAAATCCCTGGGATCCAACGCGAGCAAATCCGTCGTGGCGACCGCTCCTGCCCCCTGTGTCTTCACTGCACGGGATGTCCCAAGCGCACGAACGGTGTCGATCAAATTCGTCTGAATTCGCCCGACGTCCAACGAAATTTGTGAATCGGGCTTGGCCATAAAGTCGTCGGCTCCCATGCGCAACGCGGTCAGCGTCACCTGTGAACCCTCCGTGGTCTGGCTTGAAACCATGATAACCCTGGCCTTGCAAACCCTCTTGATCTGACGTAAAGCGGTCAGGCCATCCATTTTCGGCATTTCAATGTCAAGCGTCACGACATCCGGCTGATGCTCCGTGGCCAATTGAATGGCATCAAGTCCGTCCCGCGCAATGGCGACCACTTCGATATCCGAACAATCCGTAAACATCGTGGAGATTGCTTTGCGCATGAATGCTGAGTCATCCACGACCATCAATCGAATAGGCTGCGTCCCTGTGACACTCATTCTCACTTCCTGTCATCCCCCAAACCTAATCAATCAAGATTTTTCAAATCGATGTTGACCAGCCCTAACATCGGCATCCATACACACCGCCTTTATGCACGTTGCTGAGAGATTTTTTTAACAAAATTCTTACCAAACTGAGGACTATAACATCCCATGTAACAACGAAATAAAAGTAATTCTCACCAAAGTCCCGGCCAAAAGCCATTCCGCATACCCGAATTCCCCTCAATGCAAACTCAAGTCGTCGCAAATCTTACCGATTAATCGAAATGCAACTTACCTGTGATTCCGGGAGAAACAAAAAGGGGTTGAATAGTAAGGGTAGTAGCGTCGAATCCGACGCTTGTCTGGGTCGCTCCTCGCAGAGACGCGGAAGACCCAATTGGGATATGTTGGCCAGAGATGGCCTGCAAAAGTTGAAGGATATTGCTTCAGCTCGGCGCGATCGATGCGCCTCGGCTGAATCGCGATGTTTGAAAGGTAAATCATGGAAACTCTGCGATTATTGGTTGTACCCGTCATTTTCATTGGGATTGCGATCTTTGCACTCTGGTTGTCCAGAAATCGGCTGTCCATCAAATACAAAATGGTTTCCCTATGTCTAACCATTGGCCTTTCGGCCCTATTCGTGATTGGGTGGGTCGGCATCAACAAGAGTACCGAAGCGATGATCGCACAGCAGGAGTCTTCACTCGCCGGTAGCCGGGATGACCGAAAAAGTCAGATCGAAGATTATTTCCGCTTTATCGATGAGCAAATGCTCAACTTCTCACAAAACCGAATGATCACAGAAGCAACGGCCAAGTTCAGTGAAGCATTCGACAACGTCCCTGAGCAAACCAAGATCGACACGACTTCCACGTCCACGGCTTACCAATCCGTCAAAGGATACTACACCGGCATCTTCAAACCCAAACTCGAAAAAGCCGGCCAACCCTGGCGCGGAACCGAGATGTACATTCCAGCCAGCGCATCAGGTCGTATCCTCCAATCGCTCTACATCTCCGAAAATCCCAACAAAGTCGGCGAAAAACTCAATCTGGACCGCGCCACGCAGGATTGTGACTACAACAAGCTTCACGCCATCTATCACCCGCGCATTCGCCAGTTCCTTGAATCATTCATGTATTACGACATCTTCCTGTTCGACCTCAAAGGCAATCTCGTCTATTCCGTCTTCAAGGAAACTGACTATGCGACCAATTTCCTGACAGGCCCGTACAAGGACACTAACTTTGCTAATGTCATACGCAAATGCCTTGCGATGAACAAGCCCAATCAGTTCCACATTGAAGACTTCAGAAGTTACGAGCCAAGTTACGGAGCTCCGGCGAGCTTCATCGGCGCCCCAGTCTTCCACGAAGGCAAAAAAGTGGGTGTTGCCGTCTTCCAGATGCCCGTCGACAAGATCAATTCGATCATGACGGCCGCCACCGGCCTGGGTGAATCGGGCCAGACCTATCTGGTGGGTAAAGATTCAAAAATGCGATGTGCCAGTCGATTCGACGCGGACACCATTCTTCGACAGGATGTCGAGACTGCAGCCGTAAGTGCGGCACTGGAAGGAAAAACCGGAACGGTAAAAAGCAAAAATTACTCGGATACGCTGGCCGTTGCGACTTATGCGCCACTCGATTTATCGGGCCTGAATTGGGTCATTGTCGCAGAAATGGACCATAGCGAAGTCACGGCCAAAGCCACGAGCCTGAGAAATCGGCTCATTCTCATTGCAGGCGTCCTGGCAGGACTTATCGCTGCAACGGGTTACTTCTTTTCGGTCTATCTGATCAAGCCGGTCGACCCGATTGTCGTTCGCGCCGAAGAAATCGCGGCCGGCGATCTGAGCGGAGTCGATCTAAGTGTGAAATCCAACGATGAATTGGGGCGCCTGACGGTCGCTGTCAACGAGATGTCCGACTCACTGCGTACCCTGGTCACCGACGTCCGTTCCTCCGTAGGTGACGTTACCGCAACGGCAACGGAAATCGCCTCAACAAGTGAACAAATGGCATCCAATACATCAAGACAGTCGAATGACACCACACAGGTATCTGCAGCCATCGAACAGATGTCATCGACTGTGGACGAAGTTGCACGCCAAAGCTCAGAAGCGGCCTCCAATGCGTCCACAGCGGGTCAACAGGCCCGCGAAGGCGGAGACGTCGTGAAACAGACGGTTGAATCGATGCGAGAAATTTCGAAGGTGGTCACGGAATCCGCCGTGGCGATTGGTGACCTGGGTAAACGTGGGGAGCAAATCGGTGAAATCATCAACGTCATTAACGATATCGCCGACCAGACAAACCTTCTGGCCTTGAATGCGGCGATTGAAGCTGCACGAGCGGGAGAGCATGGTCGAGGGTTCGCCGTGGTCGCCGATGAGGTTCGCAAGCTTGCCGAGCGAACCACCCAAGCGACAACTGAAGTCGCGGACTCGATTAACGCGATTCAGAGTGAAACCAAGACTGCGGTCGAGCGCATGAATGCCGGTACGGAAAGCGTGCAACGGGGTGTATCGCTTGCTGAAAACGCGGGTGAATCACTGCAGTCCATCGTCGAAGGCGCCAATCAGGTGGCCAAGATGATCGAATCCATCGCCTCGGCCAGCGTGGAGCAGGCGAGCGCGACGGATGAGATTGCGCGCAACGTCGAGACCATCAACACCGTGGCACGTCAGTCGACGGATGCGACCAACCAATCTGCACGATCAGCGGCCGACCTAAGTACCAAGGCGGAACAACTTCAGGCACTTATCGGTCGATTCAAACTTGATTGGCAGGACAGGCAAGACGATGCCAACAAGACTCAGGAAACCGGTTCAGTCGATGCGTCGTGATTGGAGAATAAACAGTTTAGACCCGGCCATAATGGGCCGATGGGTAAAAACAATTACCAACATACGGACGAGAAAAGAACGAAGGAGACATCATGTCTAGCCCAACAACATTGGACGCGCCTCCGGAATCGACTCGGGACGCCAATCCAACAACTCCCTCTGCGCCTGCCGCAATGGACACGAGCGATGCGGCTTCGGAAAGCCCCCAGCAAGAAGCAAGCCAACAGGGACGTACCTCTGAAGATCATGAGCAATTGCAGCTTGTGACATTCGTCGTCGAAAACGAGGAATATGCGGTCGATATTCTTCAGGTGCAGGAAATCAATCGCATGATGGATATCACGCGCGTGCCGCAGAGCCCCGAATGCGTGGAAGGTGTCATCAACCTGCGCGGCCGCATCATTCCGGTGGTGGACCTGCGCAGGCGATTCGGGATCGATTCCCGTGACCACGACAACGCCAGCCGTATCGTCGTGGTTGAAGTGGGCGAACGTGTAATCGGATTTACGGTCGACCAAGTAAACGAGGTATTGCGCGTTGACAATTCCGTTGTCGAGCCTGCTCCATCGTTGGTAACCAACAAGGTCGACAGTGCCTACATCGATGGTGTCGGCAAGTTGGATGACCGCCTGCTGATACTTCTGGATCTGTCCAAATTGCTTCACATCGACGAACTGACGCAAATTGATCGTGTGACGTCTGAAAACAGAGATGCAGCATAAGCAGGGCAGCAGACCGGGAGGAGAATTCCGTGGGAATAACGACTAGTCCGACAAAGGGAACCTCAGAGTCCAAGGACCTCGTCATGTCAGACGCGGATTTTGAGAGACTCAGGAAGATCATTTACGATCGATCCGGTATCTGGTTCGCAGAATCCAAGAAATACATTCTTGAGAATCGCCTGGGACGCCGTTTGCGCGAACTGGATATTGAGGACTATGACCAGTATGCCACGTTCATGACGATAGGTCCGTATCGCGAAGACGAGTTTCAAAAGATGTTCAACGCGATCACCATCAATGAGACGAGCTTCTTTCGCAATGCCCCGCAGCTTGAGTTTTACGAAAAGCAAATTCTGGCTCCCCTGATCAAAGCCCGCGAGTCGACCAAGTCGCTGCGCATATGGTCTGCCGCGTGCTCCACAGGCGAGGAACCCTATACCCTTGCGATCATCGCCCGACGGTCACTTGCGCTACGTGTCAAAGAATGGAATGTGGACATACTGGGCACGGACATTTCTGAACGGGTCATCAAGACGGCCGAATCAGGACGCTATACCAACTATTCGATGCGCAGCACTGAAGAGGCGGACGTCCAGAAGTACTTTACGACCAAAGACGCCTTCTACGATGTTCGACCCGAAGTTCGCGAAATGGTCAAGTTTGAGAAGTTGAATCTTAAGGACTCACTTGCCGCTCAGAAACACGGCAAGTTCGATGTCATTTTCTGTCGCAACGTCATGATCTATTTCGATCAGAAGATGCGCAAGGAATGTATCCAGATGTTCCATCGCATGTTGAATGACGATGGCGTTCTGTTCATCGGCCACAGTGAAGTCATCAACGACGCCCAGCTATTTACGGCACGCAAGGAGCCTGAAGCATTCGCTTACGAAAGAGTCTGATCACGTGAGACGCGAACCCCAAAGAAAGGGAAAGAGCGATGTCAACGCTTGACCATATCGATCCTGACATACTTAATGACTTTGTCACTGAATCGAACGAGCTTATCGAACAACTGGATCAGGATCTTGTCCAGTTGGAGCATCGCCCCGATGATTTGGATCTGATCAACAGCATATTTCGGCCCCTTCACACGATTAAGGGGTCAGCCGGTTTTTTGTCGCTGGATACGCTTCGCGATTTCGTTCACGCTGCTGAAGACGCCCTGAACGCCATGCGCAAGGGTGAAGCCAAAGTCACGATGGAAACCATGGACCTGCTGTTGAAGTCGGTGGACTTGTTGCGCGGCCAAATGGAGGAGGTTGAAGACCAACGCATGCCCACCCCCGTGGAACCATCGCTGATTGAAGCGCTCAAGGCGATTGGCGCAGGTGACTCGCAAGCGAGTACGCCGGCCAAGCAGGAAGAAGCGCCGCAGAAAGCGGGTCGAAGCGAGGAAGTTCAACTGGAGTTGGCCGACAACAAGATGGATCTCTTGCCGTTTATGGCCAGTGATCTGATTGAGACCATTTCTACGTTGACCGAGATCAACGATGCCTTCGAAACGGATGAAGATCGCGCCACAATCGCCGGTCGAATGCTGGACGTGATCGAGGAGCTGAGACGTCTTGCAGACTTTTTCGAGGTCGATTCGCTCTGCCGGGAAATCGATGCCTTACGTGCATTTGCGCAGAAGGCAAGTTCTACCGGAGAGGAAATCTGGGGACAAACCCATCCGCGCGTCATCGCTTTGCTGGATGTAATGTCGCAGCAGGCGAACGTCATCGGCGAAGCGCGATTGCTGGCGCTCGACACCACGCAACTGACCAAGCGATTGCTTGCTCAGCTTAACGGCGAGGCGATCGACGAAGATGCGTCGCTTGGTGACAATGAATCCATCGAACATGTATTACAAGTCGATCAAGTCGTTGCCTCTTCCGATCCGGAATCTGATGAGGGGCAGACCGCAGCGTCTTCGTCGGAAGATGCGACTGAAAACAGTCAACCCGACCAGCTCAAGCAGTCGGAACGACGCGCGGGGAACGACCGACGGTCGGGCGATGAACGCCGAAACACCGGCGGTGAGCAGACCATTCGCGTGGACATATCCCGACTTGAGAATCTTCTCAACCTCGTCGGTGAGCTGGTGCTGCAGAAGAACCGTGTCGGGGCGATGACTCGAAAGAGCCAGCAACTGGATCTGGATCAGGATTTCTGCGAAGAGCTTTCACAGATCAGCTCCGATCTGGATCGTGTCACCGGCGACCTGCAAATGTCCGTCATGAAGACACGACTGCAACCCATGAACAAGGTCTTCGGCCGATTCCCCAGGCTGATTCGCGATTTGGCGCGTTCCACGAACAAGAACATTGATCTTCAGATCACAGGCGGCGATACGGAAGTTGACAAATCCGTGATCGAAGCCATCGGTGATCCGCTTGTCCACATTCTGCGGAACAGTTCGGACCACGGCATCGAAACGCCCGACGAAAGAGCGACTGCCGGAAAACCTGAAAATGCGACCATCCAACTCTCCGCCCAGCATGAAGGCAACCATGTGGTCATCCGTATCGCCGACGACGGACGAGGAATAAACCCGAAGGTCATCGCCAAGAAAGCGTTGGAAAAAGGCGTCGTCACCGAAGACCAACTCAACTCCATGACTGATCACCAGATCATTCAAATGGTCTTCGCGGCGGGATTCAGCACGGCCGAAAAAGTCTCGAATCTATCAGGTCGCGGCGTCGGTATGGACGTGGTACGAACCAACATCACCGCATTGAACGGATTCATCGACCTGACATCGGAATTCGGCAAGGGCACGACCGTGACATTCAAAATCCCCTTGACGGTAGCCATCATGCCTGCGATGATGGTGGAGGTTGGAAACGAGATGTATGCCGTGCCTCTGCCCAATATCCTGGAAATTGTTCGCCCCGAGGAAACACAATTCAGCAGCGTTAAGGGTCGTCGGGTCATGAAACTGCGAGAAGACGTCCTTCCGGTCATTGAACTCAATACGTTCTTCAGGTGCGAAGATGCCGGTGATCCGCCCCGCTTCGCGGTGGTCGTAGAAATGGGTGACGAGCGTCTCGCACTGATGGTGAATAGCCTGATCGGCCAGCAGGAAGTTGTGATTAAACCTCTGGACAACTATTTCGAAAAAGTCCAGTCGATAAACGGCGCCACCGTTCGCGATGATGGCGGTGTAAGCCTGATCGCCGACATCGCGGGCCTCGTCAATTCGATCAAGGACGAACGCAACCAAGCCGCATAACTAAGCAATACACCACACGGTGGTCAAATTGCAGAGAGTTGATCGGGGCATTTCTCGCCGAGATAGAAATCACTCGACGTCATTCAGTCACGCGAGAATCTCGTGAATCACCTCACCGGCCACATCCGTCAAGCGAAAATCCCGTCCATTGAAACGATAGGTCAGCTTGCGGTGATCCAGACCAAGTTGATGAAGAATGGTGGCATGCAAGTCGTTAACGGACGCGCGATTCTGCGCAGCCTTGAACCCGATTTCATCCGTTGAGCCATACGTCGTCCCGCCTTTGATTCCACCACCGGCAAACCAGAACGTGAAAGCATGAGGGTTGTGGTCGCGTCCCGGTTTCCTGGCCTTCTGTGAAATGGGCAGACGCCCAAATTCACCACCCCATACTATTAATGTTTCATCGAGCATCCCGCGCTGTTCAAGATCGGATATCAGGCCAGCAATGGGTTGGTCCGTCTCGGCCGCAAATCCGCTGTGATTGCCGATGATGTCATTGTGACCATCCCAAGACCGTTGGTTTTCCATCCCTCCGGAGTAAATCTGCACGAATCTCACACCGCGTTCCACCATACGTCGAGCGGTAAGGCATTGGCGGGCAAAATGGTCGCATTTCCTATTCCCAATACCATAAAGCGACTTGATATGCGATGATTCCGAATCGATGTTCAGCGCTTCAGGCGCTGCGAACTGCATACGATACGCCAACTCAAAACTCTCAATCCTGGCAGCCAGTTCCGACTCGCCGTCATTGCGTTGCAGGTGTCCGCGATTGAGTTTGGCGAGGAGGCCCAACTGGCGTCGCTGTTGCGCTCCGGTCATTTCAGCCGGTGCCCTGAGGTTGGCAATGGCTTCACCGCGCGGCCGCAGATGCGTGCCCTGGAACACGCTAGGCAAGAATCCCGCTCCCCAGTTCAAAGAATGCCCCTTAGGAAGCCCCCGCCCCTTCGGGTCCGACATTACAACGAAAGCGGGCAGGCTGTTGGATTCGCTTCCCAGACCATACGTAACCCACGATCCCACACACGGATAGCCCATTTGTGTAAGACCCGTGTTCACCATGAACAATGCGGGACTGTGATTGTTCGACTCGGTATGAAGCGAGTGAACGAATGCCATCTTGTCGACATGCCGACCGAGATTTGGGAAAAGGGAAGACACCATCTTCCCGCATTTCCCACGCGGGGAAAACTTGAACGGCGATTTCATCAGCGGTCCTACGGCATTGGCAAAAAACCCAGTATGTTTGTTGAAACCCGCAAGCTTCTGACCATCGCGCTTAATCAACTCCGGCTTGTAATCCCATGTATCCACGTGACTCGGTCCGCCATTGATAAATAACCAAATCACCGATTTGGCTTTCATCGGAAAGTGACTTGGACGCGGGGCAAGCGGATTGACCGAACGACCACCCGATGCCGCTTTCACCGGATTGATCAGCAAACCTTCATCAGCAAACATGCTCGCCAGCGCGACCATCCCAAACCCGCCACCCGCTTGTTTAAGTAAGTGGCGACGGGACAATTTTCCGGGCTTACCAGATACGCCTGTATCAGTTGGTTGTGTCGGATCATTCATCATCATTGAATCCGTTTTCGTCAATCCACGTAGAAGAACTCGTTCAGGCAGAGCATAACCTGTGCAAAATCCGTCACGGCCAGCTGAAACGCATCACGCTTCCCGGCTGCGCGATAGGAAGACCACTGATCACGGATAAACCCAACACTATCCTTCAGTTCATTCGCATCGGGTGCGCGGGACAAGGCCATTCGGTATGCCGACTGAACAAGTCCGGTAAGATCATTTTCACCCTCTACGGAAACGCGTTTTCCGAATGCTCTCGCCCATCCGCGCACCTGGCCGTTGTTCAGCATCAGGAGCGCCTGGGGAGCAATCGTCGTTGAGGCACGTCGTCCCTGACTGGTAAGGGGTTCGGGCCAGTCAAACAATTGCATCATCGGGATCAACCTGCTTCGCTTGACCGTGAAGTAAATGCTTCTGCGTCGCATAGATTCGTTCAGCGTGCCCGGTCCATACATCGTGTTGTCCAGCAAACCCGCCAGGTAAAGCATACTGTCTCGAATCGCTTCTCCTTCCAGTCGCCGCCGATCACGCCGCCAGTGATAGATGTTATCGATATCCATGCGTTCGTTCTGCGAATCCGCAGCAACCGCCCGCTTGTACACTTCGCTCATCAACATCATCTTGTGGATTCTCTTGAGCGACCACTTTCCCTTAATCAATTCGCCTGCCAGCCAGTCCAGCAGTTTCGGATGACTGGGCGGCTGACTCTGATTTCCAAAGTCATTCGCGACCAGAACCAAACCCCTCCCGAAGTGATGTTGCCAGAGCCGATTCACCATCACCCTTGCCGCAAGATGACCGGCTCCATGCTTGGTATCCATAATCCAGTCGGCAAGATTGCGCCTTCGATAACTGGTCCGCCAACCCGCAGGCGGCTTACGGGTCCAGTGGTCGACCTTGCGCCCGTCCCGCATCAGCACACTCAGGAACGATTGGGAAACCGGCTCAAGCTTCTGACCTGCATCCCCGCGTTTCAAGAGATAGACCTGCTTATAGAAATGCGGATAACCGCGACCATTGGCGTGGTGATTCAGTCGCTTAAGCCCCTCCGTTGTGACCTGAATCCGGACATTCTTATCGCCCACCTTCGTTACCAACGCCGTATCGAGTGCGCCTTTCAGACGACGCCATTCAGCGACGCTTGGCGCAAATCTCAAACGAGCCGCCGCTATCTTCTCTACGTCTTTCACCTTGCCGGCAGCAATAGCCATTAGCAATTCTGCCGTAGCCTTGTCCGGCCCTGATTCACCCTTGATTTTCACAGGCGGCGGAGCCGTGGTAACCGATAAACGTGGGCGTCCCATCGCATGTCGCCCATTGCCGTGTTCAAACCGAAGCGTCACCGTCAACACCATCCCGCCCTTAAAACCAATCGGTTTGGCAAACTCGAAAACCGCCGCCTGATCCTTGCCGATCCCTCCCCGGTCGACCGCCCACCCGGAGATTCCATCCTTATCAATCGATGCGCGAACGGACAACGAGCCGCTATTCTGCTGATGGGTGGCGCGGGCGTTGGTCAGTTTCGCCACAACCGGCACCCCTTTCCCGGCAAGCGGCTTCACAGTGACACGAATATCACCCAGTGCAAAATTTCCATTGAACGCCAGCCCAGGGCCGCCGCGAGGCAGCGATTTATGAGTTAACGCCTCAAGGCGAATCGCCGTGACGTCTTCCTGCTTGATGTGGGCAATGAACGTGTAAACATCTTTGGCCGGCGTCTTTCCCACCGCTAGCAGCGAATCATCCGCCTGGCGTGAAAACCGCGTCCCGGATTTCGTCTGAATCTTCGAGATATTGAGCACCTGCCAGCCAGCGGGTTTAACACCGTTGCGACGCACCTTTGCCAGATAGGCATCAAAAAGCCGGGGCAGCCTGGTCCTCTCAAAGGTATCCAGTGCGGCCTTACGTGCCCTCACCAATTCCGCCTTTGCCTTCTTGGCCGCAAGACGCTCCCGCGGCGTACTCAGATCCACAGTCATCTCATTGCGAATCGTCGTAGCGAACGACGCGACAAATCGATAATAATCCTTGACCGTAATCGGATCGAATTTGTGGTCATGGCAACGCGCACAGCCAACGGTTAGACCCAGGAACGCGCTCCCGGTTGTTGCCGCCATATCATCCATTTGGTCATAACGCGCCGATTCAAACTCAGCCTCAGTAAGCTGGGTCGGAAATACCCCAGCGGACAAAAAGCCCGTCGCCATCAACGCCTGCGGATTATTCGGCTCCAACTCATCACCCGCCAACTGCCACTTGACGAATTGGTCGTAAGGCAAATCTTCGTTAAACGCCCGGATCACGAAATCCCGATAGTGATACGCATATTTTCGATCGTAGTCGTGTTCAAACCCTTCGCTCTCACCAAACCTAGCCACATCCAGCCAATGCCTCGCCCAACGTTCGCCAAATCGCCTGTCGGCAAGAAGCCGGTCCACCACCTTTTCCCAAGCTTTCGGTGATTGATCCTTGATATACGCATCCACCTCCGCAGGCGTGGGCGGTAAACCAATCAGGCCCAGATATACCCGGCGAATCAACTGACGCCTGGACGCGCGGCCCACCGGCTTTAGCCCTTTCGCTTCAAGTTTCGCAACGATGAATTGATCGACAGGCGTTGGCGCCCATTTCACATTCTTGACCTTCGGCGCCTCCCCACGCCAAAGAGGACGAAACGCCCAATATGCCCTACCTGCCTCGATATCAATCACTCGCTTGGCCGGCGATGGAGTTCTTCCACCCGTCCTGGGATCAGGCGCCCCCATCCTGACCCACTTTTCAAAGAGTGCAATCTCATGCTTCGCCAGCTTCCCTTTCGGCGGCATTTCGATGTCTTCGGTTTTCCAGTGAATTGCGCGAATCAGTAAACTTTTGTCCAGATCACCGGGTGAGATTGCCGGCCCGCTGTCTCCGCCAGTTGCCCAGCCGGCACGGCTGTCCAGATAGAGACCACCTCGCAATCGCTTGGCGTTCGTCGAATGACATTTATAACAATGCTTGATAAACATCGGTCGAATATGTGTTTCAAAAAATTTCACACCTTCGGCTGCGGGTTTAACATCAACAGCGTCAACAGTTACAGCACATACCCCAAATCCGATTGCAACACCCATCAGTACTAATCGCGTTAATCGCATAGACGCATCGCCTGTTTCAAGAGTGTCTACTGTAAGAAGCCGGCAACTTTATCTTACCGAAATCAGCTTGCGCTGTCCGTAACGCGCGTAAATCCAACCTCTGGTTCAGCAACAAGAACTCCGTCCAATTTTGTCAGATGCAACAACCTTAAACCATAAGATCCTTGAGGATAATCGGCTTGGTCTCGACGCCTGACAGGCGTGAATCAAGCCCCTGGAATTTATAGGTAAACTGGCTGTGATCGATCCCCAGGAGATACAGCATGGTGGCATGGAGATCATGGACCGAAACGCGTTTCTCAACCGCGTTATAGCCCAACTCGTCGGTCGCGCCGTAGTTCGTACCGCCCTTGATCCCACCACCGGCCATCCAGATGGAAAAACCCTTGATATGATGGTCGCGTCCCGAACCCTGTGCCATCGGCGTCCTGCCGAACTCTCCGGCCCAGACGACCAGCGTTTCATCCAGCATGCCACGCTGTTTCAGATCCTTGATCAGCGCAGCCACCCCTTGATCCACACGTTTCGCCGTTCCGGCAATCCCTCGCTTCACACCACCGTGATGATCCCATCCGCGATGATAAAGCTGGATGAACCGCACGCCGCGCTCCGCCAGTCGCCGCGCCGCCAGGCAATTCGATGCAAACGAACCATCTGCCCCCTTTGTCCCGTACATTTCCAGAATTTTCTTTGGCTCCTTGGATAGGTCCATCAGTTCAGGCACGGAAGTCTGCATGCGAAACGCCAATTCATACTGAGCAATACGCGTCACAATCTCCGGATCATTCACTGCTTCCCCGTGCATCCGATTTAGTTTCTTGATCGCTTCGACCACATCGCGCTGCCGTGACAGGTTTACCCCGCCCGGTCGCCCAACGTAGTGAACTGCATCACCTTGCGACTCAAAATGCACACCCTGATAGCGACTGGGAAGAAATCCGCTATGCCATTGTCGTGCCGCAATCGGTTGGTCCTGCCCACCTCCGGTACTCGTCAACACCACGAAGCCCGGCAAATCCATCGCATCCGCGCCCAGGCCATAGAGCAACCACGAGCCCATCGCCGGTCGCCCGCTGATGGTCGTGCCTGTATTCATAAACGTATGAGCCGGGTCATGATTGATTGCCTCGGTATGCATGGATCGAATGATGGAAATCTCATCTGCAATTGAACCGACATGCGGCAGAATGGTGCTGATCATCTGGCCTGACTTGCCATATCGTTTGAACGGATGCTGCGGGCCCAGACACTTGAGCTTCTGCCCCTGCAACTGTGCGATCGGCTGGCCTTTGGTAAAGGAAGTCGGCATGGGCTTGCCATTCATCGCCGCCAGCTTCGGCTTGTAGTCGTACGTTTCCAGATGCGATGCCCCGCCTGCCATTGTCAGAAAGATGACACGCTTGGCGCGCGGTTTGTAGTGAAGCTTCTTAAGTTGGCCCGGCCAGGGTTTCTTCTGCGCTGCGCCAAGCACTTCCGGCGTAAGCAGGGTATTCAACGCGATTCCCCCCAACCCCAAACCCGTAGCACGCGTCAGAAACGTCCTTCGCTTGACCTGCTGTCTGATTAACTCGTCCATTGTTACCTCACTCGATACAAACGGTGAACTCCATATCACCGGCGGGTTATCGTTTCATGCAGATTAAGGACCACGCGCGCCACCGACGTCCACGCGGCAAGCTCCGCCGCATCAATACCGGCCGGCGCGGGCTTCTGACCCACCGCCAGCAATGCCTTTGCCGCAGCCGGATCGACTTTGTACTGAGATCGATGCAAGCGGTACAGCGGCTTGAGCAAAGCAACTTCCGCCCTGGATGCCGCTCGCGACGTGGCCGCCAGATAAGCCCAATTAAGTTTAGATTCAAACGTCTTGCCCCCTTCATCCATGATTCGCACGGCAAACACGCGAGCTGCTTCGACATACGTTGGGTCATTCAGCAACGCCAGCGCCTGCTGTGGCGTATTGGACCTGGTCCGCTGCACACACGATTCCTCCCGACTCGGCGCATCAAACGCTGCGAGGCTCGGATGCAGGAACATGCGTTGCCACCACGTATACAAACCACGACGATACAGATTCCCACCGCTATCCGCATTCCAGCGACGTTTCGGGAAATTCATATGGCGCCAGTAACCGGCGGGTTGATAAGGCTTTACGCTTCGACCACCAATCGTCCTATCAAGCAACCCGCTGATCGCCAGTGCGTTATCCCGAACCATCTCCGCATCCAGACGCCAACGCCCCTGCCGGGCAAACAATCGATTCATCGGATCCCGCTCTGTCAGGATCGAGTTTGCCATCGAAGACTGCCGATAGGTGGCCGAGGTCACCATGATCGTAATGATGTGCTTGATATTCCATCCGCTCTCGACGAACTCCGAAGCAAGCCAGTCCAATAGTTCCGGATGAGAGGGCGAATCGCCTTGCGCCCCCAGATCATCAAGTCGCGAGGACAACCCTGAACCATAAAAAAGCATCCAAAGTCGATTGACCAGTGTTCTGGCCGTCAACGGATTATCCTTCGAAGCGATCCAGTTCGCCAGGTCAAGACGGGTCGCCCTCCCTTTGACGTTCAGCTTGCCCAAGGTCTCGGGGATCGCCGGTGTTACCACCGCCCCGGAGTTATCCATCCAGTTACCTCGCGGCAGAACCCGAATCATCCGGGGTTTCGTTGACACCGTCATCAGTGTCCGGGGCTGATTCTTCATCAACCTTGTTTTCTGGCGTTTCAGTGATTCGATCTGCCTGGCAATCGCCTTATTTCTCGGTGTTTGCGAACGGTAATATGCCGCCAACCTTGACGCTTCTGCGGCCGTTCGCTTGCCTTTCTCCTTTTTCAATATGGCAACCAGCTCATCCGTCAATCCCGATCCGGACTGGTTCACACCCGCCTTGTCCCAATACACCAACCCACCATACTGCGTAAACGCTATGCCGTTAATTTTCGCACCTGGCCTAACACCAATATCCGAAGCCTTGACCTCCAATCGCGTCCACTTGCCTGCAGTAGGCAGATCCCCCATTCGTTTATGACTCGGCCCATTGCCTCTACCAAACGGAATCCGGTCCGCGCCCCAGTAGGCTCGGTGCTCCCAACTCCCATCATTGATCTGCAACATCACCGTTTGTGTCGGGTTTTGCTTATCCAACCAGACATAAAAGAAAAACACATCACCCTTACCGATCGTTAATTTATTTCTGGCGCCAATCACAAAATGCTGCACAAGGTCGCTGGCCACCTGGCGACGGGATTGCTTGCCGCTGTACACCGGCCCCTGCTTCTTCGTGATGTAATTCCATCCGCCTTCCTTCTTACCGTTGGGGACTTTTGCATCATCGACCCACACCAAGTCGGTACGAAGTCCGCCTTTGATCTTCTGGGAGATCTGAACTTCCCAGTTGCCCTGTGCCGCCGCAATCTCCGGTGTGGTGACTTTCGCCTTGACCTTCAATGCCGCAATCTGCTTGTCTATGCCCGCCAAGCGTTCCTTCTGATCCCTGGCCGGCACGGGAAAGGTGGGAGGATTACCCCGCCCACGCTCTCGTATGTCCGCAAAGAACGCCCCCATACTGTAAAAGTCCTTGGCGGTAAACGGGTCATACTTATGATCGTGGCATTCACAACACCCCATGGTCAGGCCAAGAAAAATAGTTGACGTATTTCGCACCCTGTCCGCCACATACTTCGCCAAGTACTCCTTCTCCTGCGCCCCCCCTTCATTCGTCGTCTGCAGCAACATGTTGAACCCCGATGCCACACGCTGCTCCACACCCGCATTCTTCATCAGATCACCCGCCAATTGCTCACGGATAAATACATCGTATCGCTTGTTGTTGTTAAACGCATCGATGACGTAATCACGAAACGGGCCGACACTCCTCGCCTCATCCGAGTGATACCCGTTGGAATCGGCGAACCTTACCACGTCCAACCAATACTGCGCCAGCCGTTCACCAAAATGCTTAGACTTGAGCAATCGCGCCACAATATTTTCGTAAGCCTTAGGACTACGGTCGCTGACGAATGCTTTCACCTCCGCAGGCGTCGGCGGCAAACCCGTCAGGTCAAAACTCAATCGTCGAATCAATGTCACCCGATCCGCCTCCCGACTGGGAGAAACCCTTTCCTCCTTCAATCTTCTTAGAATAAAGGCATCAATGGCATTCTTGATCCATGCATCCTTCATCCCTGAAGCCTTCGGTTTCTTCACCTTCACCAGAGACCAATGCCGGTCATACTTCGCCCCTTCCTTGATCCACTGTCGCAAAAGAGCCTTTTCCGCATCGGTCAATTGTCGCCCGGTCTTCGGCGGGGGCATCACTTCCTTACGATCCGTCGAATGAAGTCGTTCCAGCAACTCGCTTTCATCCGGTTTTCCCGGAACTACCGCTGCATAATCTCCTAGATCTGCAATAGCGCCCGCAAACGTATCCAGTCGAAGATCCGCCTCACGCGTGTTCTTATCAGGTCCGTGACACTTAAAACACGCATCGGACAAGATCGGTCGAATATCACGATTGTAATCAACCGCCGCCTCAGCGTCGCCCGAACCTGACAACACGATTCCCGCCACAATTGCGAGTGCCGCTACCGTTTCACTGAAGCTATATCTGCGCACGAAAAACCAGCCTTTCATGTTCGATCCACTTTCTTAGAACAACAGTTTAACACGATCCGCCATCCCATGAGCCCAATGCTGTCATCTTTGTTGACAGGTCGATGCCCGAATCATATGTCCCCCGATTCGCTGGATCTGTTACCTGAGCCACCCGTTCGGCCCCATCGAATTATTCGACCCACCCACCTGTTATCTATAATACACATTTTTATACGCACACAGATCTATTCTATATAACAAATAAGCTTTATTTTGAATGTAAAGCCCCAAATCACCCTTTACAAAACAGCCTCAATCGGTTAAATTTATGTTTGGATGGAGGTGATGGAGCGGTAGAGCAAGTTTCGATTCGAACCGGAGGGATCACAGCCGAACCTCACCGTCAAATACCGGGAGAAAGGTGCGAGCTCGATGGAATAGTTCCCCTGTCGGGGACCGTTCTGGTTATATCACATCGAGGCCGTCGCACAGGGTAGATAGATTCGTTTTGTTAAAGACGGACTATAGATAAACAGTTCATCTCACACTGGAGAACGCCGATGTTAGGCATTTCACGTCTCACGGACCGAGTACGCCGAATTCGCAAGCGACGCCATGACCTTAGTGGCCTGAACAGCCGATCCTCGCACGATCAGACCGATGGCCGACACAAGTGGTCAGATATGGATACGCTTGAGCCCAGGCTTCTCCTCACCGCCGCTATCAGTGAATTCCTCGCCGACAACAGCACATCTATCACCGATGAGGACGGCGATCATTCAGACTGGATCGAACTGACCAACACAGGTGATGCGCCCATCAACCTTAATGGGTGGCACTTGACCAATGATCTGGGGGATCTGACCCAATGGACGCTTCCCGATCAATCTATCAACCCAGGTGAATTTCTAGTTGTCTTTGCTTCCACCAAGGACCGCGCCAACGCCGGAAGTGAACTGCATACCAGCTTCGAACTTGAAGAGCTCGGAGGTGACCTTGCCCTCGTCAGACCCGATGGCACGACCATCGAAAGCCAATTTGCCAATTACCCGGCACTGGGCGTGGACCAATCCTACGGTTCCGTCCGAAAGAATCTGGACGCGACATTTATTGACAATACCACTGATGCGCGCGTTTTGGTACCAGCTGATGATTCACTCGGATCAACCTGGACCAGCGCCAGCTTCGATGATTCGGCTCTAGCTGGATGGATTCAGGGTACCGGTAGCGTCGGCTATGACACCAGCGAATCATCCGATGCGTTCGACGTTAACGTTTACTACTCGGCCGGCACGATTAACTCTCTCGCAACGGCTGACACCGCCATTTCAGGCGTCAACAACCGACCCGGCTCTCCCGTCAATGCCTCCGCGCAGGTTCTGGACTATGTTGATGCGGCCGCCGGTAATGCCGGAAATTTCTCTCTGAATAATCCGTTCCCCGGCCTCAACATCAATATCGACGACTTCGCACTCCGCGCCACCGCAACCATCTTTATCTCCGGCGATCAGGCTGGGGACTGGACATTCGGTACCAACGCCGACGATGGCGTCCGTCTGAGAATCGACGGCAATGACATCATCGTCGACAATACGCTCCACCCGCCACAGGATCGCTTCGGAACGGTCAACCTGACGGCAGGCACGCACGAGATCGATGCGGTATTTTTTGAACGTGGCGGTGGCGCGGCCTACGAGCTTTTCGCGGCGCCGGGTACTCACAATGCATTCAACGCGAACTTTGACCTTGTTGGTGATCCCAACGGGAACCTCCCCCTAGTCAGCCTCCAAAATCTTGTCACCACTGATATCGAAGCGGAAATGTTCAACCAGAACGCCAGTGCCTACGTTCGATATCCGTTTGACGTCATTAATCCAAACGAAGTTGGCTCGCTTTCAGCCGACGTGACCTACGATGACGGTTTTATTGCCTATCTCAACGGCGTACAAATCGACGCCGTCAATGAACCGGCCAGCCCAACATTCGACAGCACCTCAACCATAGACGATGGTTTCAGCTCGACCACTATTGACCTCACTCCCCATCTTGGTCTGCTTACTGCCGGCGAAAATGTCCTGGCATTCCATCTGCTCAATGCCAACGCCTCAGACAATGAAGTACTCATCGCCCCTGAGGTCAACGGTCGAATCCTGGGGCTTCCTAATCCTGAAACGTTCGATATCCCAACACCAGGCGCAACCAACGGCCTCCTTGATCCTGTCATCACTGAGTTCCAAGCTTCCAACCAGAGTACACTCGATGATGAAGATGGTGATTCATCCGACTGGATTGAGATTCACAACCCCGGTGCGGTTGACGCTGACATCAGCGGAATGTTCCTTACGGATGACGCCCTGGAGTTGACCAAATGGCGAATTCCCGACGGTACCATTCTCGCAGCCGGCGAATACAAGATCATCTTCGCATCCGAAAAAGATCGGACCAATCCACTCAGTGAATTACACACCAATTTCCGTCTGTCAGCAGGTGGTGAATACCTCGCACTTGTCGCGGCCGATGGCGTGACTCCAATCTTTGAATACCAGCCAGGCGGTACCGACTACCCACAACAATTTGAAGACGTGTCCTTCGGCCTTCGCGGGGGCGCTTCCGAACCCGTGGATCCCGGTGACGGCGAAGGTGCCGAAACCTTTGTTGGCCTGGTCGCTTATTACGACTTTGAAGACGGTGCAGGCACGACTGTGACCGACAAAAGTGGCAATGGTTTTGACGGTACGATCACCAATCCAGCCGGTACCACCTGGACATCCGGCCAGGTCGGATCCGGTGCTCTGAATTTCACCGGCACCGGACATGTCCAGACCAGCGCTACACCTCTTGACCTCGACATCACCGGTGCAAGCGAACGCACTGTTTCATTCTGGACCAAACTCAATTCTTCCTCACAGGCTGGTTTCTTTGAGTTTGGCCAAACCCCGGACCAGTTCGGCTTCAAGCATACCTTCAGCTTTGCCGCCTTTTCTCTTTGGTCGATGCAACTCGGCAATACCGCGACATCACGCCAACTCCCGGCGGCGACCAACGGGAACTGGGCGCACATGGCCATCACCTACGATGGTTCTGAAGCACAACTCTATTACAACGGCGCACCATTCAATGCCCCTGTGGCCGTAGATTTGAATACCAGCGACGGTGGAGAGCTAACGATCGGCAGACTTCTGGGTAACTCGGACTACCGTGGCGATATCGACGAGTTCGCCATCTGGGACGTCGCTCTCGATCCAGCCACCATTGCCGATCTTCACTCCGGCACCCATACACCGCTCTCAGCCCCCGTCCCCATCAGTCGCCCCATTGGTATCGATAAGGACGGCTTCACCGTCACCCAACGTAACGCCTCCCCTACGTTCCCCGGCGAAGTAACCGGTGAAGTCGGCAGCGGCGCCGACCCCCTATCGGATGCCGATCTGCTGCTGTCTCTCCCGGACAATGATCCGGGCATCGCGCAAGGCTTGACCGTCTCCGATATTTCGTCAATTAACTTCTTCGAGGTTACCGGCGGCGGATCAAACGGTGAATTCGGTAACAACGAAGCATTCATCCTTGACGATTTCGCCAGCGATGACAACCACTTCGCCCTGCGCGCAACCGCTAATCTCGTCGTCCCCGCAGGAGCCGAAGGCAAATTCGAGTTCAAGACCACCAGCGATGAAGGTGTTCGTCTGCGAATCGACGGTATTGATATCATTCTCGATAACAGCCTCCACACTGCCGCTGCCAACACAGGAATTGCCAATCTCACAGCCGGCGACCATACGCTGGAACTTGTTTATTTTGAGAATGTCGGCGGTGCAACGTTGGAACTCTCCGTTCGGTCGCTAACCGCAAGCGATGAGCCACAAGGTGATTTCCAGTTGTTGACGATCCTGCCCGACCAGCAGCAACCCGATGTCCCGCCAAATCCCCTTGATGCGCCTCGCGTCTTCTTCTCGAGCCCAACTCCCGGCGAGGCAAACAATCAGGGCGTCGAATTCTTCGTTGGCCCCACGACTCTATCCGTCGGCCCGGGCATCTATGACACGCCATTTGACCTCGAACTCATCAACGAAACACCTGGTGTCGAAATCCGATACACACTCGATGGCACCGACCCGACCGAAACAACCGGCACGGTTTACACCGGCCCCCTCAACATCTCGGGCCAGACCAACATTCGAGCCAAGGCGTTCCTTGATGGCGCCGATCCTTCCACAACGGTAACTGGCACGTACATCTTCCTCGATGACGTGATCGCTCAGCCCAAGTCCAACCCGGGCTTCCCAACCGGCTCCAACGCCCTTGAATTCGGCATGGACACCGCCGTCACCCAAAGCGCCATCTGGGGTCCCCAGATGGAAGCCGCCCTGACCCAGATCCCCTCCATCTCCTTTACGATGGACCTCGACGATTTCGGTCATATCTACCACAATCCCGGACAACGCGGTCGCGCGTTTGAAGTTCCCGTGAATGTCCAGTTCATCGATCCCACGGAAGGCCTGCAAACCGAAATCGACGCCGGCGTGCGTGTTCGTGGTGGATTCAGCCGCTCCACCGGCAACCCCAAACACGCCTTCCGCCTCTTCTTCCGCAGTGAATACGGCGAAGGAAGACTCAACTACCCGCTCTTCGGCGATGAAGGTACGGACAGCTACAACTCACTGGACATTCGTACCAGCCAGAACTATTCATGGGCATTCCAGAATAACAACAATAACACGTTCCTTCGTGATGTCGTCTCTCGCGACATGCAGCGAGACCTCGGCGAAGCCTACACACGCAGCCGCTTCTATCACCTCTACATCAACGGTCAATACTGGGGGCTCTTCCAGACCGAAGAACGATTCTCCGACGACTACGCTGAATCTTACCTCGGCGGCGATGAGGAAGATTACGATGTCTCCCGTACGAGTGGTAGCACGCGTACTGTCAACTTCGTCAGTGGCACGGATGAGAAAACCCGTGATCTCCATTCATTCTTCGTCCAACCCGGTGGCTTGGGCGACGCCAACGTCGACGACTACTTCATGCTTCAGGGTCTTAACCCCGACGGCACTCCCAATCCAGAATTTGAACGACTCCTGGACGTCGATAACCTCATTCACTACATGATGATCACCTATTACACTTCAGACGCCGATGGCCCCGGATCTGAATTTACCCGACCAGGTATCAACAACTACTACTTCCTGATCAACCGCGAAAATCCGGATGGGATGAAGCACTTCGAGCACGATTCCGAGCACTCCTTCGACACAGGTGGAGCAGCAGGCGCCAACTACAACATGGTTAGCCCATTCGTTAATAACGGTGCTGACTTCAATCGATTCAACGGTCACTGGATGCACGAACAACTGGCCAGCACCAACAGCGAATATCGCCAGCGATTCATTGATCGTGTCACAGAGGAATTCCTCACCCCGGGTGGCATTTTCACAACACCCAACGTTTTGGCGATGATCGACTCCCGTGCCGCTGAATTCGATGATGCCATCATTGCCGAATCCGCTCGCTGGGGCAACAACGGCCAATTCACGAAGACCACCTGGGAGCAGGCCGTCCAACGCATGAAGGACTTCGTGCAGGGCACAGGCCAATTTGCCTTTAACTCCGGCAGTGCCTTGATCTCAGGCGACCGCGCCGAAGCCGTCGTCCGTCAACTCCAGGCTGTCGATTGGTACCCCGAAATACTCGCCCCGAGAATCCAACCCGATGGTGGGGCCGTCACACCCGGCACAGAAGTAACGCTCTCTACCGTCGGCGAAACCATTACCGTGAATACCGATACCGTTATTCTCGATGGCACGCCCGGCACAAGTCCCGTCCATTACTTCGTACCGTCCGCGGCCTCTCCCGTTGACACTGTTTGGTTCGCCGAAGACTTTGACCCTGTGGCGGAAGGTTGGACTGCCGGCACGAACGGTGTCGGCTATGACAACAATCCGGACTATATCCCGCTCATCGGGGCAGGCTCCAATGTCCGTGCGTTGTTCACTGAAACCGTCGAAACCTCCGTATACATCACCTCGGACTTTACGGTCGCCGATGCCAGCGCTATCGATGAACTGATTCTTGATATTCATTATGATGATGCGTTCGTGCTGTATATCAACGGTGAGGAAGCCGTAAGAAGTACCGGCGCCATCCTCCTTGGTAGCCCACCATTGTGGAATGATGTCTCCATCTTCACCGTCGGAGACACCCAGGGCATCGATGGACAGGAATATGTCCTTACGGATATGAAACACCTGCTTAAAGATGGTGTGAACCGTCTGGCCATCCACGGTATGAATACCAACCTCACCAGTTCCGACTTAATCATCCTGCCGGAACTCATCAGCCGCGTATCTGAGGAAATCACGCTCGATAGCGTCGGCCAGATCTGGTATACGCTCGACGGATCAGACCCGCGCGGCGTCGGTGGCGATCCCGGCCCCACAGCCATCTCCTATAACCAACTTGAAGATTTCGTCCTCCCGGGCGACAGCGGCTCTTACCTTGTCCCCACCAATGATCCCTCCGAGGCTGACTGGCAACTACCCAGCTATGTCGAAAATGCAAGTTGGAAACCCGCCACTACGGGCATTGGTTTCGACACCAATGAGATCTCCGAAATTCCCGGCTTTACCATGCGTGTCGTCGATACGTCCGGCGACGTCGCCAGCCTGGGAATCGCGCAGGATGTCCTTGGCGCCAATAATGGCGGCCTCCCCATAACCTCAGACACGGTTCACGATGTGGCCTATATCAATCACGGTGATCCTGCCGGGCTACAATCTCCAGCCGTTCTCGCCATGCCCGGTACAGCGGACAAGGAAAACTATGCCGTCCGTGCAACCGCCAACGTAACCATCCCTGCCGGTACTTGGACCATCAGTTTCGGCTCGGACGACGGCGGTGAAATTCATATCCCGGGAGTTACGTTTACCAACAAGGTCAACGAGGACGGTGCAACCGGCGATCCGGAAAAAATCACCTTTGCCGCCCCACGTGGATACGGCATCACCAGCGGTACATTTACACTCACCGAGCCGCTTCAGACCACGTTGACCATGGACTTCTACGAAAGAGGTGGTGGTGATACCTGGGAAGTGGCCATTTCCAATGGCGGAGCACGCACAATTCTTCAGGACGGAACGCTCGGCTGGACCGTACGAACCACTGGCGCAGATGTCGATTTCACCCCAGCAATTACCACCGACATTGAAGCGGACGTGCACGATGTCAACTCCAGCGTGTACCTCCGCATGCCCTTCAATGTCACAGATGCCAATGATGTCACGTCTGTTCTTTTCAGCATGCAATATGACGATGGCTACGTTGCCTACATCAACGGCACCAAAATCGCCGAAGCCAACGCACCAGCTACGCCATTGTTTAATTCCGTCGCCACCGATACCCGATCCGACGTCGCCGTCCTGAATCAACTCGATGAAGTCGGCCCGATCCCCAATATCAATGGCCTCCTGGTCGAAGGACAAAACGTCTTGGGTATTCACGTACTCAATATCAGCGCCGATGACGTGGACCTCTTGGCTACCCCCACGCTCACCGCCACACGTGGCGCCCAGCCGTTTCAGATCAACGAGTCCGGTCCGGTTCGAGCGAGAACTTTCCACCAGGGTGAATGGTCACCCATCGCAGAGGCCTTCTTCCTTACCGGCGAGCAAACCCTCTCCGTTTCTGAAATCCATTACAACCCGGCGGGTCCCTCCGCAGCCGAAGAACTCGCAGGCTTCCTCAACAACGACGACTTTGAATACATCGAACTCGTCAACAACGGCCTCAATACCGTCTCCCTCGGCGGTGCTCGTTTCACTGACGGCATCCAATTCGACTTCACCGGCTCGGATGTCACCTCGCTCGACCCGGGTGAACGTGTCATCATCGTCAAAAACAAGGCTGCCTTCGAATCTCGACATGGTACGGGACATAACGTCGCAGGTGAATACCTTGGTAGCCTCGACAATGGCGGCGAAACCCTCGCACTCGTCGATGCACTTGGTGATCCCATTCAGTCCTTCACCTATAACGATGCAGGTTCATTCCCCACGCTGCCCGATGGCAACGGCCCATCACTCGTCCTCATCGACTACACCGCCATCCCTGGCACTGAACCTGAAGCCACGGCATTTCTCAATGATGGCACAAACTGGCGACCGTCATTCGAGGTCGACGGTAACCCAGGCATTCAGGGCGCCGATCTCCTGACCGACATCGTCGTCAATGAAGTCCTGGCCCATTCCAATCTGCCCAACACCGATTTCGTCGAAATTCTTAATCGTGGCACATCCCCCGTCGATATCAGCGGATGGTTCATCAGTGACGCTGCCGCTAACCTCGGCAAATTCGAAATTCCTGCCGCCACCATTCTCAACCCCGGAGAATACATCACCTTCGACGAAACCGACTTTAACCCCTCAGGCGGTGTTGACGCAGGCGACTTCGCGTTCTCCAGTAGCAACGGCGACCAAGTCTTCCTTACCGTCGGCGTGGATGGCGTTCCCGTCGGCTACGCCGATGTGGTAGACTTCGGTGCTTCCTTCCCCGATGAGTCCTTCGGACGCTGGCCCAACGGCACAGGTGAACTCATCCCGCAACTCAGCCTTACGCCCGGCGCCGACAACTCCGGCCCGAGATTCGGCCCGCTCATCATCAGCGAAATCATGTACAACCCGCCGGCGCCCACACAAAACGAGCTTGACAATTTTGACCCGAATCTCGACGATGAAGATTTTGAATTCGTTGAAATTCACAACCCGACAGGAACGCCCGTCAATCTTGAGAACTGGCAACTCCGCAAGGGTGTTGACATCGATTTCGATATCACCGAAACCATTGGCCCGCTCGAGACCATTGTCGTCGTAACATTCAATCCCACCAACCCGGACAATTCCGGTCGACTCGACGCCTTCCGCGCTCGTTACGGCATCGGAAACGAAGTCACAATCTACGGTGGATTCAGCGGCCAACTTGACAATGGCGGCGAGACCGTCGATCTCAAGCGACCCGACAACCCCACCCTTGAAGGTGAAATCCCGCGTGGCATCGAAGACCGAGCCGTCTTCGACGACGAATCACCCTGGCCCACGCCCACACCCGATGGCCTCGGTGATTCCATCCACCGCACCGATCCCCAGGCATTCGGCGTCTTCGCCTCTAGCTGGACTGCCGGCACGCCAACCCCCGGTAGCGTAAACTTCGTCGCCGGTACACCCGAGGTCGATGTCCATCTCGTACCCCGTCGCACACCAACTGCCTTCGATACCTCCGGCGCCCTGCCGACACATGACGGCCCCGACGCCGACTTCTGGCAGCGCGAGCAGAATCAGTTCAGCGTTGAAGTATGGGTTAAGGTCGACCAAGCCATCGACACCTTCACCTCAGGTTCGATCCGCGTCGACTTTGATAATACCGGCGCCGATGCCGTCGCCGTCGATCACGGTTCCGTGTTCGACCTGAACCCATCAATGACCATCAATTCAGGCGCCGGATTCGTCGAATTTGGCGGCGATGCTTCACAGCTCGGTCTCGGTTCAAGCGAATTTGTCAAACTCGGAACCATCCTCTTTGATTCCAAGGGAGATATCGACGCCAGCACAAGCGCATTCGGCCCCTACGCTCTTAACCTCTCCGCCTCTGACGGCCCAACACAGTTCCAACTCGCCGTTAACGGCGCTACCGATACCGATATCCAGACTGCCCCCGATGCTGAAGTCAGGGCTGTACCCTATGACATCGACAACAACAACATCGTCAACTTCGCCGACCTGGGATTCTTCCTCCCGGCAGTCGGTGAAAACCCCGGTGGCTCACAACCCCCGTTCACCAACTGGGCGGACTTCAACGGCGATAACATAATCGATTCCGACGACCTGGATCTCCTCACTGAGGCGTTCGGCAAGTCGTTCGTCAACCCCACGTTCACTATCAATCCTAACGCTCCGACCGAAGGCTCGGGTGGTGGCGGCGGAGGCGCAGGCGGAATCGACGTCCTCGCCATCAATGTCGACGATGACGAAGATGACAATGAAACTGGAACACCTCAATCCATAATCGGTGGCGGCTCTTCAAGCCAGGATCGCGTTAACTTGCTGTCCACAGCAGAGGGCATTTCTCTCTGATATCCAACTCCTCACCATAAACCTACAAAAGGCCTCCGATACACTCTCGGAGGCCTTTTTTCTCTAATTGACGCACCATTCACCGACCCCATAACCATTTTTACCCAATTCTTGATCCTACTTTGAACGATCTGCCGTTACGTTCGTTAGTTCTATGGCACGGCGTAAGATTTGAATGCGCCTCATGATCAGCACCCCAGAACAGGAAAACCACCATGTTCCGTCAATTCTCCCACGCGGTTATCGTCCTTCTTATCCTCTCATTCTTCACCTACGCCTCGCTCGCTCGCGAAATCTCCTCCATCGAGGATTTCGCCCTCGCCAAGGACCGGGCGGCAGCACTCAAACAGCTCATCCCCGGCACGAAGGAATACTATTACTTCCACTGCCTCCACTACCAGAATTCCGGCCAGTTTGAGAAGATCAACCCTCTCATGAAACTTTGGATCAAGCGCTATGGCTACACCTCCCGCGTGCGCGAAATCCTCAATCGCCAGGCTCTCCTCAATTACAAAGCAAATCCGAACGGAACACTCGGCTACCTTATCAAGCATCTCAACGTTTCATTCAACCATCAACGTGAATCTCTCAGGAAAAAGACTAACCTCCCCACCGTCCTCGACCCCAAACTCATCTCGCACGCCTCCTACGCCGCCCGCGCCTACCGCTCCTACTCCAACATCCACGGCTTTGAACATTCCGCCCACGACTGGCTCATCACCCAAAGCCTCAATGCCACACGTCTCCGACACCTTCTCTCCCAACTCCAACGACCCGACTACGCCAACCTGCCCAAGCTCATCATCGCCGATCTCCGGAATAAACACAGCCGCGGTTTCGGCTCACACGCCATCCACCGAAAACTTCTCAAATCCCAAATGGATGAGCTGATCAAGCTCGACTCCGGTCTCCTTAAGAATTCAAATTTCGTCTATACCTATCTCACCAAACTTCATCCCAACGCAGACGTCGATCCCATTCACAATCACGCTGAACGCCTCGCCCATCTCAAACGGATGTGGAACTTCGTCAAGGATCTGGCGCCTCGGTTCAATTCCCTCAAAGCCAACGTCCTCTACCATCGCCTCGTCTACGATCGCACACACGGCGACTACAACAAAGAGCGCTTCATGACCTACCTCAAACTCCCCCGTGCCATTGGCTACATGCGAAGTGCCTATCTCCGCAGCAATGCCCATAGACACTACAACGCATCACTCTCCGCCAATTACCAGTCTTATACCAAGCTCATCCCCATCCATAATGACACCAAACTCGTCCGCTCATACCTCATGCACTTCTTCCTCGCCGAGAAAAACTACAAGCCCTACCTCACCTGGCTCAACGACAACTTCACGAAACACCTCTTCGCCGAAACCATGATCGTCAATGGCGTCGGTGACCATGAACAGTGGTACTCCATGATCCCGCCGGCCACCTACAAGGTGCTCAAGGAACGCGTCGACCTTGACTTCGCCTACACCAATCGCGAAGTCTATTCCCCGGATGAGAAGGTCTCGCTCGACCTCTTTGTCAAAAACGTCCCCACGCTCATCGTCAAGGTGTACCACATCAATGCCCTTAACTTCTACCGCGCCAACTACAACGCGATTAACACCAACATCAATTTAGACGGCCTTGTCGCCAACCTCGAGAAAACCTACAAATACCCCGAAGTCGCACTCATCCGCAAGAAGCGAACCTTTACGTTTGATCAACTCGCCAAGCCCGGTATTTACGTCATCGACTTCATCGGCAACGGAAAATCCTCCCGCTCCCTCATCCGCAAAGGCAATCTACGATACATCTCACGCACCACACCCGCCGGTCACATCTTCACCGTCCTCGACCAACGCAACCGAAAACTCCAGAACGCCAAAATCTGGATGGCCGGTCGCGAATACCTCGCCGACCAGAACGGCAACATCGCCATCCCTTACTCCACCAAGCCCGGCCCACAGTCCATCATCCTCGTCAGCGGTACAACCGCGACGCTCGCACGATTCAACCACGAATCCGAAAACTACAACATCGTCGCCGGCATCCACGTCGACCGTGAACAACTCATCAAACACAAGAAAGCCACCGTCTCCATACGACCCGCCCTCTACATCAACGGCGTCCCCACCTCACTCAAACTCCTCAAGAACGTCAAACTCGTCATCTCCTCCACCAACCACGACGGCGTCAACACCACCAAGGATGTCCCCAACTTCAAGATCTTCGAGGACCGCGAGTCGCTCTTCGAATTCCAGACTCCCGATCGACTTCGCGCCATCAACTTCACCCTCACCGCCAAAGTCAAAAACATCAGCCGCAACACCGATCAATACGTTTCCGATTCACAGGCCTTCTCGCTGAACAACATCACCCGAACAGAAAAAATCCACGATCTCCACTTCTCCAAATCTGAAAACAGATTCGCTATCGACGTCCTTGGTCGCTCTGGCGAAGTCAAACCCGACCACCCCGTCTACCTTACCATCAAACACAAAGATTTTCGCCAGGTCGTCAACGCAACACTCCAGACCGACAAAAACGGCCGCATCCAGCTCGGCACCCTCGCCGACATCGCCTACCTCACCGCACGCCTCAACTCGGGAATCAATAAAACGCTACGGCCCGCCTCTGACCGCCATACCTACCAGTCCGCCATCCACGCCGCCGTCGGTCAGACCATCACCATCCCCTTCATGCCCGACTCCAACGACCCCAAACGAACCGAACTCTCTCTCCTCGAAACACGCACCGGCACTTTCGTCAACGACCACTACTCTGCCATCGCCATTAACGATGGTATGCTTGAAATCAAAAACCTCCCACGCGGTGACTACGACCTCCTCATCAAGCCTTCCAGCACACGCATCAACATCCGCGTCACCCAGGGCGAAACACGCGAAGGTTACGTCCTCGCCCAAAACCGACAACTCCAGGCCGTCAATACCAAACCACTACAGATTACCTCCGTCAGCAGCGACAAAGAGAACATCTCCATCAAACTCCGCAACGCAACCAAATTCTCCCGCGTTCACATCATCGCCACCAAATACATTCCCGATCACGATGCCTTCGCCCATCTCGCACGGCCGGGCATCCCGAACCCCGCATTCATTCGCACGCCACGGATCATCAGCAACTACGTCACCGGTCGCGACATCGGCGATGAATATCGATACATCCTCGATCGCAAATACGCACGGAAATTCAACGGCAACATGCTCACTCGACCACGCGTCCTCCTCAACCCCTGGGCCATCCGGACTACGCAAACCGCACGACAGGACGCCAAGGGCGGCAATAACTTTTCTCCCTCACGCAAACCTGGATTCGATTCCAGATCACGCGGAGCCAGTGGCAGGGGACGAGCAGTCGCCGCACACGGAGGTTTCCCCAACTACGACTACCTCGCCGACCAATCCCACACCTTCTACAACATCCAACCCGACAAGAACGGTGTCATCTCCCTCAAACGCGTTGCGCTCGGCGATCGCCAACACCTCCACATCGTTGCCGTAGATCCTAACAACACTGTCTATCGCCATATCGCTCTTCCCGAAAAACAAGCCGACCAGAATGACCTCCGGCTCGTCAAGAATCTTGATCTCAAAAAACATTACACCCAACAAAAACAGGTCCAAACTCTCCTCACCGGCGCCAATTTCAAACTCGACAACATCGCTACCTCCGACTTCGAGTCCTACGACAACCTCGCCCGAATCTACACACTCTACGTCACACTCAGCGGCAATCAGAACCTGGTCAAATTCAATTTCATCCTCAAATGGAACGACCTCAAGCCTGATCAAAAACGCGCCAAATACTCTGAATACTCCTGCCACGAACTCAACTTCTTCCTCTTCCGAAAAGATCCTGAATTCTTCCGAAAGGTCGTCCGCCCCTACATCGCCAACAAGGCCGACAAGACCTTCATGGACCACTTCCTTCTCGGAAACGACCTCTCCAATTACCTTGACCCCTGGTACTACAATCGCCTCAACATTGTCGAACGCATTCTCCTGGCACAGGCTATCAAAAAGGAAGCCTCCCACGCCAGACGCCACATCTCCGATCTCAACGATCTTCTCGTGCCCAACATCGATCGCATCAACTACCTTTTCGACACCGCCGTCAAGGGCAGCTCTCTGGACGCCAACGATGACTTTGACGAAGCCAGATCAGACGCCATCGTCGATGAAAAGAAAAACGCTTCAAAGGATATGGCTGCCTTGAGCAGTTTGGCCGGCCTCGCCAATGCCCGCACCAAACGACCCGTTCCCGCCGCCAGTGCCAAGACCGATCCACGATCCATCGCACCCGGCAAACCCGATGCGAAGGGTCTTGCCTACGACAAATACAAAGACGCACAGAAAAAACGTGCCTCTGAAGCCCGTTCCGCATTCCGAAGGAACGCTGGCAAAGAACTAGCGCGAGAACCTAACCAATACTTCGGCGAATACGCCAAACAACGCCGGCAAACACGACGCTTTTACGTCAAGCTAGACAAGACCAAGGAATGGGTCGAAAACAATTACTACAAACTCCCCATTGAGCAACAACTCGCCACACTTGTCACCGTAAACTCATTCTGGAAAGACTACGTAAACCACCAGGATGACTCCCCCTTCCTCTCACAGCACTTCGCCGAGGCCTCCCGAAACTTCACCGAAATGATGTTCGCACTTTCCGTCCTCGACCTTCCCGTCAAGGCCGCCAAGCACGACATGAAGTTTAAAGACGCCTCCATGACACTCCGCGTCGGCTCACCCGCCATCATCCTCCATAAACAAATCCGTCCCGCCGATCCTCAGAAGGCTCCAACCCTCATCCTCGTCAGCCAGAATTTCTTCCGACACGGTGACCGCTACCGCTACGTCAACAACGAACGTCACGACAAGTACATCACCGATGAATTCATCATCAACACCGTCTATGGATGCCAGGTCGTCCTCACCAACCCAACTTCCACACGTCAGAAACTTGACATCCTCACCCAGATCCCCCGAGGCGCCATCCCGCTGATCAACGGCCACTACACCCGATCCCGACACATCGATCTGCAACCCTACCGTACGCAAACCATCGAATACTACTTCTACTTCCCCACGCCCGGCCAGTTCCCCCAGTTCCCCGTCCACGTCGCCAAGAATGAAAAGATCGTCAAGTTTGCCGACCCCATCACACTCAACGTCGTCGCCGAACCTACCAAAATCGACAAGACCTCATGGGCTTACATCTCTCAGTTCGGCACGGAAAAACAGGTCTTTGATTACCTCAAAGCCAACAACATCAATCGACTCAACCTCAACAAAATCGCCTTCCGCATGAAGGACGTAGGCTTCTTCGATACCGCCATCGCCCTCCTCAACCAGCGACACGTTTACCACAACACCCTCTTCTCCTACAGTCTCAAACACAACAAACCCAATGCCATCAACCAGTATCTCCTCCATCAAGAAAGCTTCCTCCGAAAATGCGGCATGGCCCTCGCCTCGCCCCTCGTTACCATCCATCCCGTTGAGCGCAACTGGTACCAGCACATGGAGTACAGCCCGCTCGTCAACGCCCGCGCCCACCAGCTTTCCAAGCGACGCCAAATCGTCAACGATCGCTTCTACAGCCAATACCACCAGTTCCTGCGACTCATGACCTACCGCAACGACTTCACCGACAACGACCTCATGGGTGCAACCTACTACATGGCCCTGCAGGATCGGGTCGACGAAGCCATGGCATTCTTCAAGCGCGTGAATCCTAACCGCATTAAGTCTCGCATCCAATACGACTATCTCACCGCCTATCTCGACTTCTTCAACGATGAACCCCAACTTGCACGCGGCATTGCCGAACAGTACAAATCCCACCCCGTCGACAAGTGGCGCAAACTCTTCACCAACATCGCAACCCAACTTGACGAAATCGAGGGCAAGAATTCCGCTGTCGTCGATGTCAAGGATCGCACGCAACAACAGACCAAACTCGCCTCCACCGCCCCCAACATCGAACTCAAGGTCGAAGCAGGCAAGGTCGCCGTCAATTACCAGAACGTCAACAAGGCCACCGTCAACTACTACCTCATGGACCTCGAACTCCTCTTCAGCCGCAACCCCTTCGTCCAGCAACACACCGGCCACTTCGCCTACATCAAACCCAACTTCACCCAGTCCATCAACCTCCCGATCGGCAAACACGAACACACCTTCGACCTCCCCAAACAGTTCCAACGCTCCAACGTCATGGTCGAGATCGTCTCCGCCGGTCAACGCAAGTCTCAAGCCTACTACGCCCACTCACTCCTCATCAACGTCATGGAAAACTACGGCCAGGTCAAGGTCGCTGATCGCAAGAACGCCAAAGCACTCTCAAAGGTCTACATCAAGGTCTACGCGCAGCTCAACGACGGCCGCGTCCGATTCTACAAGGATGGTTACACCGACCTGCGAGGCCGCTTCGATTACACCTCACTCAACACCAACGAAATCGATAACGTCAGAAAATTCTCCATCCTCATTCTCACCGACACCCACGGCGCCCTCGTCAAGGAAGCAACCCCACCCAAACGCTAACCAAAAGCTCCACCACACCAACAACACCAGCCCTTGAGCCTTACCGCTCAGGGGCTTTTCTTTGTGGCATGCATGACCACAACAGCAACTACACACGAATGGTATAATGATCTCCAATGTCACCTGTGTTTATGCACTCTCAATACGCTCCACCATATTAATCCAATGCCCATTCGCCTCTCAACACCGATCCTCGTCACCATCCTTACCTCATGGTCCGTTGCTGCCCCCCCTTCCCCCACCCAACACTTCAACACCACCATCGCCCCACTCCTCGCCCACCGCTGCCTCGATTGTCATTCAGGCCACCAACCCAAAGGCAACCTCAACCTAGCCACACGCGCATCATCCCTCAAAGGCGGCGAGTCGGGTCCCGCCATCACCCCCAACAAACCCACCGCCGGCCTGTTCTGGAAACAAGTCACTTCCAACAAAATGCCGCCCAAACACCCCCTCCCCGATTCAGAAAAAAAGATCCTACTCAACTGGCTCAAGAACGGCGCCCAATGGGGCGATGACCCCATCGACCCCTTCCGCTTCACCACCACACACCGCGCGGGCTACGACTTCTGGTCTCTCCAACCCCTCCAAAAACACAACCGTTCCATACCTCAAGACAACACGCAATCCCAAAACCCCATCGACGACTTCATCCTCGCCAAACTCAAATCCAAAAACCTCACCCCTTCCCCCCGTGCCAATCCCCGAACCCTCGTCCGACGTCTTTACTTCAATCTCATCGGACTCCCACCCCCACCCCACATCATCGCCAAGTTCGCCAATAATCCCTCACAGACCGCCTGGACCAAACTTGTAAACAATCTCCTCAACTCACCCCATTACGGTGAACGCTGGGCACAACACTGGCTGGATGTCGCGCGCTTCGGCGAAACGCACGGCTATGAATACAACGAACCACGAAACCACGCCTGGCACTACCGTGACTGGCTCATCCGCTCCCTCAACAACGACCTCCCTTATAACCGATTCGCCGCGATGCAAATCGCCGGCGACATCATCAAGCCCAACTCACTCGAAGGCGCCGCCTCCGTCGGGTTCCTCGTCGCAGGCATCCATAACACCGTACTCGGCACATCCGAAATCATGAAACGCTCCGCACGCCAGGATGAGCTAGAGGAAATCGCGGGAACGCTCGCACAAACCTTCCTCGGTCTGACCCTCAACTGCGCACGCTGCCACGACCACAAATTCGACCCCATCTCCGCCAAAGAATATTACCAGTTCATCTCCGCCCTCGACGCCGTAACCCACGGCACAAAATCCATACCCTCCAAACAACTCAACAAACTTCAGCAAAAACACGACAACCTCCAAAAACGCCTCGTCAACCTCATCACAAAACGCAACCCTCACCTCTCCTCCAATGCCAACCGCATCACGCTCAATAACCCCATATCCGCCAATCAAGAAAATACCACTTACACCCTCTCCCTCAAACTTGCTCCCACCACCTGGGCATCCCCCACCCAGGCCACATCCAACCGTGATGGCATCCTCATCCAGATCCTCCGAAACAGTAAAACCCTCACCTTCCACCACCTTAAACCCGCCCCTTGGAACCACGGTAAAAACGCAACCAACTTCGCCACCAAATCCTTTACTTGGAAGGGCGACGGAACCGGCCCCATCATCATCCGTATCTCACCTTTCCCTCTCAACTCCAATCGCTTCGGCGCCGCCATCGATGACCTTACCATCAAATCCCCAACCCGCATCATCTTCCAGGACAACTTCAATAACCTCACCCAAACCCACCCCCCAGGCCGTCAGGCCCGGACCAGCCTCAAAGTCTTTCACTCCGCTGTCTCCAAATTCTGGAAACACTCAGGACTCAACGCCATCCACGCCGTCCAACACGCCGACAACAATTTCGCCCTCCAACTCTTTTCCGGCAACGCGACTCCCATAAACCTCACCCCCCAAACGCCCACCGAGAAATCTCTCCAATCTCAAATCAATGCCATCAGAAATCAAATCACCCAAATTCACAAACAATCCCCCACCACCATCTTCACCGTCATTCCCAAACCCACTCCACCCATGCGAATCTACCACCGTGGTGACGCCGCCTCCCCCGGCCCAGCCGTGACACCCGCAGGCCTCAAGGCTATCGTCAACCACGCCCCCTCATTCTCCCTCCCTATAAACGCTCCCGACTCCCGCAAACGCCTTAAACTCGCCCAATGGGTCACCCACAAGAACAACGCCCTATTCCACCGCACCATTGTCAACCGAATCTGGCACTACCACTTCGGACGTGGCATCGTAGACTCACCCAACGACCTCGGCTTCAATGGCGCACGGCCCACCCACCCCAAACTTCTCGACTTCCTTGCCAACTACCTTCGCAGTAACAACTACTCCCTGAAAAAGCTCCACCGCCTCATCCTCACTTCAGTAACCTACCAACAATCCTCGGCAACTTCTTCAAACCCATCTCACAAGACCGCCTCCGCCATCGACAAACAAAACACACTTCTCTGGCGCCAAAACCCCAGGCGCATCGATGCAGAAGCCTTTCGTGATTCCATCCTCCAAATCTCCGGCACCCTCAACCCCAAACAATTCGGCCCACCCTACATCGACGTCAAAACTCAAAAAGTCGGCGTCGCACACTACTACCTCTCCATCGATCCCGTCGGAAAACAATTCAACCGCCGCACCATCTACCGCTGGCACGCCCGCGGACAACGCAGTGCCATCCTCGACACCTTCGACTGCCCCGACCCCTCCACCACAACACCCAAACGAAACATCACCACCACGCCCTCCCAAACCCTCAGCCAGTGGAACCACCCCTTCATCCTCCGTATGGCCAAACACCTCGCCGCACGCATCCAAAAACAAGCCGGCCCGGAACCCGCCAAACAAATCAGCCTCGCGTTCCAACTAACCCTCGGCCGAGCGCCTACCCCTAACGAATCAAAGTCCGCAGCATCCCTCATCAAAAAACATAACCTCCCCCTCCTTACTCGCGTCCTCTTCAACGCCAACGAATTCATCTGGATCGAATAGGATCACCATCCCCATGAACACACCTTTACCATCCAGACGCGACTTCTTCGACTTCGCCACCACAGGCCTCACCACCGCCGCCCTTGCCAGCCTCCTCGCCCCTAGCCACGCCGCATCCGCAAACAAACCCGTCCCGCACTTCACCCCCAAAGCAAGACGAGCCATACACATCTGCCTCATCGGCGGATTCAGCCACATAGACTCTTTCGACTACAAACCCGAACTCGAAAAATTCCACGCGAAAAAGCCGCCACCCTCCCTCAAACCAAACTCCTTCTTCGGCAGCGAGGGACTTCTGAGGCAAAATGAATGGAAATTCCGAAAACGCGGTAAGTCAGGCCTCTACATCTCCAACCTATTCCCACATATCGCCTCCGTCGCAGATGAACTCACCATAATCAACTCCATGCATGCCGAATCCGCAAACCACACGCCCGCCATGTTCCTGCAGAACAGCGGATTCCAGGCCAACGGATTTCCTTCACTCGGCTCATGGCTTTCCTACGGCCTCGGAGCAGAAAACCACTCTCTCCCGACCTTCATCGTCCTCCCCGATGCCCGCAGCCTCCCCAATAGTGGAGCCGCAAACTGGACCAGCGGATTCCTACCCGCAAAACACCAAGGCACACTCTTCCGCTCCGGGCCAACACCCATACGAAACCTCTTCGCCGGGGATAAATTCTCCCCCGCCGCACAACACGACGCCCGCGCACTTCTCAAACAAATCAACCGCCAACACTATCAACGCCGCCCCCATGATGACCTCCTCGCCGCCCGCATCCACGCCTACGAAATCGCCGCGAAAATGCAAACCGCCGTACCCGAAGCCGTCAACTTCGATAACGAGTCAGAACAAACCAAATCCGCCTACGGCCTCGACCAAAAACAAACCGCCGACTGCGCACGACGCTGCATCCTCGCCAGACGCCTCCTCGAACGCGGAGTCCGATTCGTTCAACTCTTCTCCGGCGGAGCGTTCGGCGGAAAACCACGCCACGGCTGGGACGGCCACGAACACAACCACCGAAATCACTCACGCGAAGCAGGATTGATCGACCAACCCGTCGCCGCACTCATCAATGACCTCAAACAACGCGGCATGCTCGAAGACACACTCCTCATCATCACCTCCGAATTCGGACGCACTCCCTTCACACAAGCCCCCGCCGGCAAACTCGGCCGCGGCCGCGACCACAACCCCGAAGGATTCACCACCATCCTCGTCGGCGCAGGACTCAAGAAAGGTGTAACCTACGGCGCCACCGACCCCCTCGGCTGGAAAGCCGTCCACAACCCCGTCTCCTGGCCCGATGCACACGCAACCATCCTTCACATCCTCGGAATCGACCACGAAAAACTCACCTTCTACCACAACGGTATCCACCGCCGCCTCACCAATGTCCACGGCTCAGTAATCAAGCAAATCCTTGCCTAAGCCACCCACAACCAACGCACAAATCCCCTCTAAGACTTCACAAAACCCTACGTGTACGTTACAATACACCCTTCCTGCAATTTCTGCCGATCATAAACATAACACTCAAGAACCGGTCAAACCCAACATGACTCAAACCACGTGTCATTTCTCCCTAACCACCTTCATCCTTTTCACATTCCTCTTCACCCCCGTCTCCTCCGCAGTCACCCCCAGTCAAGCCAAACTCCACTTCTTCGAAACCAAAATCCGACCACTCCTCACCAAACATTGCTACAAGTGCCACGCCAAAACCTCTGAAAAAATCAAGGGCAACCTCACCCTCGACACCAAAATGGGCTGGACCATGGGCGGCGACATGGGCCCCGCAATCAAACCCGGCGACCCCAATCGCTCACTCATCCTCAAAGCCGTCTCATACAAAGACCCCGACCTCCAAATGCCACCCAAAAAGAAACTCTCCAATCGCGCCATCCAGCTTCTCCGCAAATGGATCGCCGATGGCGCAATCGACCCCCGCGCCGGCAAACCACACGTCACCTCCAACAACTTGGACATCCCCGCCGCAAAAAAAACATGGACATATACCACACCCAAATCCCAACCCCTTCCCAAAACCCAAAACACCAACTGGCCCAAGAACCGAATCGACCACTTCATTCTCGCGAAACTCGAGTCCGCCTCCCTGAGGCCATCCCAACCCGCCTCCAAAACCACGCTCATCCGACGCCTCTATTTTGACCTCATTGGCCTTCCCCCAACCACCCAACAACTCAATCAGGCCCTTAACGACCAATCCCCCACCTGGATACAAACCCTCACCAACAAACTACTAGCAACCAAAGCATACGGCCAACGCTGGGCACGCTTCTGGCTCGACCTCGCAAGATACGCCGAAGATCAGGCCCACATCGTCGGATCAAACAGTTCATTATTCTACCCCAACGCATACCTTTACCGCGACTGGGTCATCAACGCCCTCAACGCCGACACTCCCTACAACCGATTCATCCAACTCCAGCTCGCTGCCGACATCATCCAACCCGACGACCTCAAATCCCACGTCGCCCTCGGCTTCATGGGACTTGGCCCCAAATACTACCGGCGCAACGCCCCCGATGTCATGGCCGACGAATGGGAAGACCGCGTTGACACACTTTCCCGCGGTCTACTCGGCCTCACCGTCGCCTGCGCCCGATGCCACGATCACAAATACGACCCCATCTCCACCAAAGACTATTACGCCCTCGCAGGTGTATTTGCCAGTACCCAGATGTACAACCGCAAGCTCAACGCCCAAGGCAACACCAAATCCCCCAAAGACGCCCTTCACATCATCCGCGAAGGCAAACCACGCGACCTCAATGTCTTAATCCGCGGCAACGTCCAGAACAAAGGTCCCATCGTCAAACGCCGCTTCCTCGAAGTCCTCTCCAACCCCACCTCCAAACCCTTCACCAAAGGCAGTGGACGCCTCGAACTCGCGCAAGCCATCACCAGCCCCCAAAACCCCCTCACCGCTCGAGTCATCGTCAACCGCATCTGGGCCACCTACTTCCATCAGGGAATCGTCGCCACGCCCAGCAACTTCGGTTCACTCGGCAAAAAACCAAGCCACCCACAACTCCTCGACGACCTCGCTGCACGCTTCATAAAAAACGGCTGGTCCCTCAAATGGCTCCACCGACAAATCACCTCGTCCGCGACCTACCGGCAATCCTCTACCCCTTCCACTGCCGCGTACACCAAAGACCCCGCAAATACCCTCCTCTCACACGTGCCCCGACGCCGAATGTCCGTAGAACAATGGCGTGACAACATCCTGCTTCTCGCGGGCCGCCTCGACATCAACGCCACCGGCAAATCCATCGACCCGCGCGACCCCAAACAAACCAAACGCACCGTCTACGCCAAAGTCAGTCGCCTCAAACTCAACCCTATGCTCGTCACATTCGATTTCCCAGATCCCAATGCCCACGCCGCAACCCGCGTCCAGACCGTCACACCGCTCCAGAAACTATTCGTCCTCAACTCCCCCTTCATCATCGCACAGGCCCGCGCCCTCGCCGACCTCACCGCAAAACAACCTGACAACACCCCCGCCAAAATCGACTGGCTCTACACACGCCTCTTCTCGCGCAAACCAACCCCACCCGAAAAGCAACTCGCAACCCAATACCTCCAAAATACTTCCGGCCAAAATGCCGACCGCTGGCTAAAATACACCCAGGCCCTACTCGCCTCCAACGAACTTTTCTTCATTGACTGACCGCAAAACGCAAACAACATACACGAGCAATTAATATGAACCACAACCTCATCACAAGGCGCCAAATGCTTCTTCGCGCCGGAGGCTATGCCACCGTTGGCCTCACCGGCGCACTCCACGCCTCCCACTTCATCTCCAACGCCAACGCCGCCCCATCATCTCCAATCCCCCACTTCGCCCCCAAAGCCAAACAGGTCATCTTCCTTCTCC